>JAZQFH010000028.1:0-36930 GCA_045539425.1 Erysipelotrichaceae bacterium | reverse complement strand
GAGTGAGGAAGCGAGCGGGAAATACTATGTATCCGTCCTGTATGAATACGAAAGCCAGATAATCAAACGGAATGATACAGAGAAGACGGTGGGACTTGATTATGCGATGGATGGGCTGTATGTGGACAGTGAAGGGACACGTGCAGAGATGCCTCATTTTCTGCGTAAGAGTGAAGAAAGGCTGAAGAGAGCACAGCGCAGACTCTCGAAGATGTATGTAAAGGGGAGAGAAAACCAATCGAACCGATACAAAAGACAGAGAAAGAGAGTCGCTGTACTTCACGAGAAAGTACGCCATCAGAGAGCAGACTGGCTGCACAAGAGGTCGAGAGATCTGGTGGACCGGTATGATTACATCGGGATCGAGGATCTTGACATGAGAGCCATGAGTCAGACATTACTCTTCGGAAAGAGCGTAAGCGATAACGGATGGGGAATGTTTGTGAGTATGCTTGAGTACAAGGCGGAGATGGCAGGAAAGCACGTGATCAAAGCAGATAAGATGTTTCCATCAAGCCAGAAGTGTCACGTATGTGGAAATCTGAATCCGGTCACAAAGGATCTGAGGATCCGTGAATGGGACTGTCCGGTATGCGGAGCACATCACAACAGAGATCACAACGCAGCGATGAATCTAAAAGCAGAAGCGCAGAGGATCGCGCTTCTGTAGAAGTATAGATAAAAGATAAATGGTACCCTGGGGCACAGGGGATCCGATAAGCTCGGGTTATCTGAACACATTGGTGTTCTTGACCGAGAAGCCCCCACCTCTTAACTTTTGTGCAGGTGGTGGGAGTATGTCACGTTTCACGCCAGGGAACTTTCCAAACAGGACTTATTTTGATATAATCTAATCGCAACGGAACTTGGTATAAAATATGTCAGAAGTAATTAAGAAAAAGAAAAAGAAGAAAAATCAGCTGGTGACGACGCTTGTGACCGTTTTTCTGCTGGGACTCGGAACCTTCTTTATCGTTCAGGTATCCACGGAAGTCAAGAATACGGTAGACCTCAGACGTGAATTAAAGGAAGCGCAGGAGATCCTGACAAAGATCAAACAGGAAAACGTGGAACTGGAAGAACAGAGAGCGAAACTGGAAGATCCGGAATACGTCAAGAGTTATGCCAGAGGAACCTATATGCTGGCAAAGGAAGGAGAGCAGATCTTCTTCTTACCGAGCAGCAACGACACACAGTCAGAGTCACAGTCTACGACAGGCGAATAAAAGAATAACACAGAGCCGAGGTAACCTCGGCTTTCTTATCGAATAAGTGAGGATATCAAAAATGAATGAAGAAATCATGCAGAGTTTGGCGCAGAAGCTGAACATTCAACTGAAACAGGTCCAGAACACACTGGCCTTACTGGAAGAAGGAAATACGGTCCCGTTTATTGCCCGTTACCGTAAGGAAATGACAAACGGACTGGATGAAGAACAGATCCTTTATATTTCCAAGGAATATGAATATGAGATCAAGCTGAAAGACCGCAAGGAAGCGGTACTGGCATCCATTGAACAGCAGGGTAAACTGACGGAAGAAATCCGAAGAGATGTGGAAGCCTGTACAAAGCTGAGCCAGGTGGAAGACTTATACCGCCCGTACGTCCAGAAGAAGAAAACCAGAGCCGCCATGGCCATTAACAAAGGCCTGCAGCCGCTCGCAGACTGGATGCTCTCCCTTCCGAAAGAAGGAAACCTGCTGGAAGAAGCCGCGAAATATATCACGGAAGAAGTGCCGAATATCAAGGAAGCAATCCAGGGCGCCATGGATATCATTGCCGAAGTTGTCAGTGACAGCGCACAGCTGAGATGGAGCTTCAAGGATTTCATTCTGGATACGGGTGTCCTTCATACGACTCTGAAAAAGAATGCCGTAGACGAAAACAAGGTCTACGAGATGTACTATGACCGCTCGGAAAAGGTCCGCGATCTGAAGGATCACCGCATTATGGCCATCGATCGTGCGGAAAAGGAAAAGGTCATCAACGTCGCCTTTGAATACGATGAGGCGAAACTGATCGAAGAAGCCTTTGAATCCATCGCCAAACAGAGCAAGACAGTCGTGGACAACGAGCTGCATCTGGCAGCGGAAGACGGCTGCAAGCGTGTGCTCTTCCCTTCCGTGGAACGCGAGATCCGATCTGATTTAAGTGAGAGAGCACAGAACAAGTCCATCAAGATCTTCTCCATGAACCTGGAAAAACTGCTGCTTCAGCCACCGCTCAAAGGCCGCGTGGTCCTGGGCTTTGACCCGGGGTTCTACAACGGCTGCAAGCTTGCGGTTGTCGATGAGACAGGCAAGATGCTGACGGTGGACAAGATCTTCCCGTTCAGCAAAAAAGGCGGAGACATCGAAGCCTCGAAAAAGAAACTGTTAAGCCTGATTAAGAAGTATCAGGTCAAGATCATCGCCATCGGAAACGGCACGGCTTCCCGTGAAAGCGAGAAACTGGTTGCCGAAGTGATTCATGAAGCAGGACTGAGCGATGTCAGCTACGCCATTGTCTCCGAAGCCGGAGCTTCCGTCTGGTCTGCCCAGGAAGCAGCCAGAGCGGAATTCCCGGATATGGCGGTCGAAGAACGTTCGGCAGTCTCCATTGCCCGCCGTCTGTTGGACCCGCTGGCGGAACTGATCAAGATCGATCCGAAATCCATCGGTGTCGGTCAGTACCAGCACGATCTTCCGGAAAAGGCTCTGAATGAGCGTCTGGATGAGGCGGTCATGATGTGTGTCAACCGCACGGGTGCCGATCTGAATACGGCCAGTGTGGAACTGTTAACGCATATTTCCGGCCTGAACAGCGGTATTGCCCGGGAAATAATCGAGTACCGGAATCAGAACGGAAAATTCACCAACCGCCAGCAATTAAAGAAAGTCAAAAAGCTCGGTGAGAAAACATTCGAGCAGTGCGCAGGCTTCTTACGGATCTCGGATGGCGAAGAACCGCTGGATAAGACTTCCATCCATCCGGAAAGCTACGCCACAGCGAAAGAGCTGATGCGCTTATGCGGAATCAAGGAACTGGGACAGGCGGATATCGTCTTTGACAAGGATAAGATCCGTGAGCTGAATGTCGATGCGTATACCCTGCAGGATATCGAAAGCGCCATCCAGCAGCCGCTGCGCGACTACCGTGATCAGTTTGACGGCGCCTTATTGAAGAGCGATGTTCTGGAACTCAGCAACCTCCATATCGGGGATGAGCTGAACGGAACGGTCCGCAACGTCGTGGACTTCGGTGCCTTCGTGGATATCGGTCTGCATGAAGACGGGCTGGTTCACATCACCCGCATGAGCATGAACAAGGTCAACCATCCTTCCGAAGTGGTCAGCGTCGGCGATATCGTCAAGGTCTATGTCGTGGAAGTGGATGCGGCCAGAAACCGTGTACAGCTGAGTCTGTTACCGCTGGAAGAGCTGAACAAGCGCGACGAAAGAAGACAGCAGAACAGAAAGAATAACGCAAACCGGAATCAGAACCGGAACCGTGAAAAACCGAAGAAAAAAGAGATTTCCATGGAAGAAGCCACACGGCGCTTACTGGAACGCTTCGGGAAATAGAAACGTAAAAAAGATTCCTCAATCATTGAGGAATCTTTTTATGTTTGATTAAAGTGTTTTTAGGAAGTCATCGAGGGCAGCTTCGCATTCCGGGCTCTTCTTGATTTGCGGATGGTCGTATTCCTTTCCCTGCGCAACGACAAGTTCCAGCTTCCGTAACGCATCAAAGCCGTCCAGCGGGTCTTTGGTGCAGACGATGAAATCGGCTGCCTTTCCCTCTTCCACGGAACCGATCACGTGATCCAGTCCCAGAATCCGTGCATTGACAAGCGTTGCGGTATGCAGGGCAAAACTGCGGGAAACACCGCACAGTTTGTGGAAGTATTCGAGTTCCCTCCACATATCATAGTGCGTGATAAACGGACAGCCGGTATCGGTGCCGAGACCAACCGTCACCTTGTTTTCCAGACACTTCTTTACGCCGCTGATGATGCCTTCCAGCAAAACTTCGGAGTTATACTGAACGATTTCCGCGGCGTTGGACACGGAGCGCTCAAAGCGGGCTAAAGGAATGGCCGGAGAGAGCGTGCACACTTCAAAGGCATTCGTCTGTTTGAAGAGTGCGATGGCTTCATCGCTCATATAGGAGCCGTGTTCAATGCAGTCAACGCCGTTGGCAAGGGCAGCTTCCACTCCCTGCGGGCTTTCCACATGGGCACAGACCTTCTTGCCCAGACGGTGTGCAATGTCGCAGCATAGGCGGATCTGTTCCGGCGTCATCTTCATTTCCCCCGGTTCCCCTTTTACCTTTGCGTCCAGAACGCCTCCCGTGATCATGATCTTGACCCAGTCGACGCCATGACGGACGTTATCTTCAATATATGCCTCAAATTCCTCCGGGGTGGTTGCGCCGACGGCAACCGTGCCTTCCATGTGTCCGTTCGGAATGGTGACCGCATAGTCGGATACCAGTAAACGCGGACCCGGAATTTTTCCCTTTTCAATATCGTTGCGGATCATGGAATCGATATGACCGACGCCGCCCACGGCACGGATCGTGGTGCACCCGGACAGCAGTTCGGTCTTCACGTTATCATTGCAGAGCAGCTTCTGTGCCAGCTTTTCCGTAAAGCGCGAGGACGTCACGAGTCTGACGAGTTTCTTGCGGTCCGCTTCCTTTTTCTTCGGGAAGCCGTTTGCCGGGATGTGGACATGCAGGTTGATTAAGCCGGGCAGCAGGTAGCCTCCCTTCAGGTCTACCACGCGATCAACCTTTCCTTCAATCGAAGGGGCGATCTTGCGGATAAAGCCGTCTTCCACCAGCATCATGAGGTTTTCTTTTAATACCATGTGTTCCGTTCCGTCGTAGAGGCGGAAGTTTTGATATCTTGTTTTCATAGGATTATTGTAAAATAATACTGAGGAAAATAATAGAGGTGCGCCATATGAAATCAATTGCGGAAGATATCCTGAACTATAAGCCGTTCAACGAAGAAGAGGACCATGACAAACTGGTGATCCTGGATTTTATTTCCAAAAACGAGGATGCGTTTTACAGGGAAAACCCGCTGGCGCATATGACGGCAAGTGCCTGGATCGTCAATTATGAGCGGACAAAAGTGCTCATGGCATATCATAATATCTATCACTCCTGGAGCTGGCTGGGCGGACATGCGGACGGAAACGAGGATCTTCTTTCCGTCGCCTTAAAGGAGGCAAGAGAAGAGTCCGGCGTGGAACATATCCACCCGGTGAGCGATGACATCTTCTCATTAGAGATCCTTTCCGTGGACGGACACTATAAAAACGAGGAGTACGTCTCAACCCATGTCCATATGAATGTGACGTATCTCTTGGAAGCGGATGAACAGGATCCCGTTTTTGTGAAGGCGGACGAGAACAGTGCCGTTGGCTGGTTTGATCTGGATGCGGCTGTGGAAGCTTCATCGGAGCCGTGGATGCGGGAACATGTTTACAAAAAGCTGAATGAAAAAGTCAGAAGAGATTACCGGAAAGAGGAAAAGTAATCTTTTCTTTTTTGTTGTTTATGCGTATAATATGAATACAGGTTTTGATTGAAAGAGTACATAAGCGTACGGCAAAGAGAGTGAGTGGCTGGTGAGAACTCATGCGGAAACTTATCGAAGATGGTTCATGAACCGCCGGGAGGAAAGACCCGGACGTAAGTCGGCGTTAACGAGTCAAGCGTACCCTCATTCGGGATACGGAACTAAGGTGGTAACACGTAAGATATGCGTCCTTGATGGGCGCTTTTATATTTTTGGGAGGTTCAGATTATGTGCGAGAAATGTAATAAGGGAAAATACTACATTACGACGGCGATTGCCTACACATCCGGCAAGCCTCATATCGGCAACGTATATGAGATCGTTCTGGCAGACAGTATTGCCCGCTACAAGAGAATGGTCGGTTATGATGTCCGTTTCCAGACCGGAACGGATGAGCACGGCCAGAAGATCGAAGATAAGGCAAAGGCAGCGAACAAGACACCGAAGGAATTCGTGGACGAGGTTGCCGGCATTATCAAAGAGCAGTTTGACGGAATGAATATTTCCTATGACAAGTTCATCCGTACCACGGACGACTATCACGAGAAACAGGTTCAGAAGATCTTCCGGAAACTGTATGATCAGGGCGATATCTATAAGAGCGAATATGAAGGTCAGTACTGCAAGTACTGCGAATCCTTCTTCACGGAAAGCCAGCTCGTAGACGGGTGCTGCCCGGACTGCGGAAGACCGACGGAAAAAGCCAAGGAAGAAGCCTACTTCTTCCGTATGAGCAAATATGCTGACCGCTTAATGAAGCACATTGAAGAACATCCTGAATTCATTCAGCCGGAATCCCGCAAGAATGAAATGGTCAACAACTTCATTAAACCGGGCTTACAGGATCTATGCGTCTCCCGTACTTCCTTCAAATGGGGGATCCCGGTGGACTTCGATCCGAAACATGTCGTCTATGTCTGGATCGACGCTCTGAGCAACTATATTACCGGACTGGGATTTGATCTGGATGGCAACAGCGATCCGCTGTTTGAAAAATACTGGCCGGCAGATGTCCACCTCATCGGTAAGGATATCCTCCGCTTCCACACGATTTACTGGCCGATCATGCTGATGGCACTCGGAATCGAGCTGCCGAAACAGGTCTTCGGTCATCCGTGGCTGTTGGTCGGTGAAGGCAAGATGAGCAAATCCAAGGGCAACGTGATCTATGCCGATGATTTGAGAGGATACTTCGGAACGGACGCGGTCCGTTATATCATGTTGCATGAAATGCCGTTTGCCCAGGACGGAACGGTTACGTATGAGCTGATCATTGAGCGCATCAACAGCGATCTGGTCAACATCCTGGGAAACCTTGTCAACCGTACGGTTTCCATGAGCAACAAGTATTTCGGCGGCGAGATCTATAACCGCAACGTCAGAGAAGAAGTCGATAACGAACTGCTTCAGCTGATTGCCGATACGCCGGCGAAAGTGGATAAATGCATGGATACCCTGCACATCCAGGATGCCATCGATACGATCTTCGCTCTGGCAAGACGCAGCAACAAATACATTGATGAAACATCCCCGTGGGTTCTGGCCAAGGATGAAGCGAAAAAAGACCGTCTGCAGACAGTCCTGTACAACCTTCTGGAAGCCATCCGCGTGATCGGTGTTCTGATCCGTCCGTATCTTCCGGAAACCAGTGAACGCATTCTGGATCAGCTGAATACCAAGGCTCGTGACTATGACAGCCTGAACAGCTTCGGACAGCTGGAGAGCGGAAACCATGTGGTGGAAAAACCGGAACTGCTCTTTGCGCGAATCGATGTCAACGAGATGATGAAGAAAATCAATGAGGACAATGAAGCCAAGAGCGGCAGAAAATACGAGCCGATCAAGGAACAGATCACCATTGATGATTTCGCCAAACTGGATATCCGCGTCGGAACGGTTCTGGAAAGCAAAAAGCATCCGGATGCCGACCGCCTGCTTGTCAGTAAGATCGATATCGGTTCGGAAGTCCGCACGATCGTCAGCGGAATCGCCGATCATATGAAACCGGAAGAATTCGTCGGTCAAAAAGTGCTCGTTGTCTGCAACCTGGCTCCTCATAAATTCAGAGGAATCGAATCGCAGGGAATGGTGCTTGCCGGTGAGGCAGATGATGTTCTGGAAGTCATCAATTCCGCGAAGCTGCCAAACGGCGCAACGGTACGCTAATACAAAAACAAAGGGAGAAAAGTCTCCCTTTTTGATTACAGTTGATGGAATTCCGGCTCCATGTGACGGAATGTGCAGAACTCTTTAAAGCCGATCTCTCTCAGAATTCTGCGGGCATCCTGCAGATGGTCGGCAAGATAACGTGTGCTGTGGGCATCGGAGCCGATCGTCAGAATCCTGCCTCCGAGATCGTGATAGAGCTTCAGAATCTCTCTGGAAGGCTGGGTATCTTTCAGGCCGTAATGCCACGAGGAGGTATTGAGCTCGATCCCCTTTCCGTTTTGAATTGCCAGCTTCAGTATCTCGGCAACGATGTCCCGGATCTCTTCAAAGGGGCAGGGACCCAGAGGATCATAACGGTTGATCAGATCCAGATGGGCAAGCACGGAGTAATGGGAGAACCGTTTCATGACTTCATAGATCTCACGGTAATAGCCCTCGTTGTATTCTCTCTGTGTCTTCCCTCTCTGATAATCCTGCGTCCAGAGTTCCAGATTATCAATCTGATGCATGCTCAATAGGACAAAGTCCAGCTCTTTTTCGTAGGTATTGAAAAGCTCTTCATATTTTGGAACGGTGATGGTCTGGATTCCGAATTCCAGCCCCTGCTTCAAAGTGATTTTCCCCTTATAGAGCTCTTTCATCCGCAGGATCTTTCCGAAGTATTCCGGATAGTTGACGTTGGTCAGAGGATCTTCCTCCTTAACGCCGGAGCTCATGGAATCACCCGGACGGTATTCGATGTTGCCTTCGCTCCAGTCTTTCTTGATTCCGTAATCCACGTGATCGGTAAAGCAGATCTCATCGAGTTGTAAGGCGATGGCCCGCTCGATCTGATGTTCCATTTTCTCTCTGGAATCATCGGAGAATTCCGTGTGAATATGATAGTCCGCTAACATTATGCCGTTTCCTCCCTATTTTCTGATCATGTGATGAACAATATAGGCGATTCCCATGACAATAAAGGAAATGGATAGATAATAGAATCCAAACTGTACATAGGAAAGCTCCGGGCTGTGGAAAAGAAAATGCATGGAAACAAGGAAAAGCCCGAAGGTGATCAGCGGAAGATAGATCCTCCGGTCTCTGCCGGAGAAGTATCCGATCACCGCAAAATGAATGGGATAGATTCCGTAATACAGTACCAGCATTGCACCAAGCGCCACATCCCGGTTGATAAAACGGAAGAGAACAGGAAGCGCAACGAACAGTACGGCATCCGAAAGGAGTAAGTAACGTAAAGTCTTCATGGCTTCATTTTATCACAGAGCGCCAAAAAGAGGAAACTTGAGAGAGGATGGTATCTGCCGTTCATTCTGTGATAAAATGATTAGCGAACATACAGGAAGGAGCCGTTGTTATGTATGATGTGATTGTAGTCGGAGGAGGACATGCCGGATGTGAAGCCGCCCTTGCGGCAAGCCGGATTGGGTTATCCACCGCCTTATTTTCCATGAATATCGACATGATTGCGTCGATGCCCTGTAATCCGTCGGTTGGAGGACCTGCCAAGGGAATCGTTGTCAGGGAAATTGATGCGCTGGGCGGAGAGATGGGCAGAAATGCCGATCTGACGGCCCTGCAGTTCAAGATGCTGAACACGACCAAAGGTCCGGGTGTGCGTTCTTTGCGCGTACAGTCCGACAAGATCGAATATAAGAAGAGAATGCAGGAAGTTCTTCTGCATCAGGAAAACCTCGATGTCCGCTGTGCCCTTGTGGAAAAGGTAGTGGCGGAAAACGGCAAGGTAAAGGGAATCTTACTGGAAGACGGAACGCTGGAAGAGTGCAGAGCACTGATTCTGACAACCGGAACCTACATGAGCGGAAAGGTCATGGTCGGCTCTCAGATCAATGAAAGCGGACCGGACCAGGAGCGCACAACCAGAAACCTGTCCGCATCGCTTAGAGACCTCGGACTGCGTACGTTCCGCTTGAAGACGGGAACACCGCCGCGCATCTATACGTCCACGATTGACTTTTCCAAAGGACAGGAAGAACCGGGAAGCGAGGAATTCTATCACTTCTCCTATCAGACAAAAAAAGAGGAGACCATCGAAGAACCGGTGATCTGCCACCTGATTTATACTCAGCCGGAAACGCATCAAATCATCCGGGAAAACATTCACCGCTCCAGTATGTACTCCGGAGTGGTGGAAGGCGTCGGACCGCGCTACTGCCCGTCCATTGAAGATAAGCTGGTCCGCTTTGCGGACAAGGAGCGCCATCAGCTCTTCCTGGAGCCGGAAAGCCTTTCTCTTGATACCACATATGTCCAGGGCTTTTCGACATCCTTACCGTATGATGTGCAGGAAAAGATGATTCATACCCTTCCGGGTCTGGAAAACTGCGTCGTAAAGAAATATGCCTATGCCATCGAATACGATGCCATTGACCCGCTGCAGCTGAAGCCGACGCTGGAAGTGAAGACGGTGGAAAACCTCTACTGTGCCGGACAGATCATCGGAACATCCGGCTATGAGGAAGCCGCGGGGCTGGGACTCTTGGCGGGAATCAATGCGACATTGAAACTGCGCGGAAAAGATCCGCTGATCCTGCGGAGAGATGAATCCTATATCGGTGTCATGATCGATGACCTTGTCACCAAGGGAACCAAAGAACCTTACCGTCTGTTAACCAGCCGGGCGGAATACCGCTTGCTGCTGCGCCATGATAACGCGGATAAGCGTCTGACGGAATACGGAAGACAGGTGGGACTGGTAAAGGATCCGCAGTATGATTTCTTCTTAAGGAAAGAAGAAATCGAGAAAGAGCTGCGCCGCAGAACGGAACAGATCCATATCCGTCCGTCGGAGAAACTGAATGAATATCTGAAACAGTGCGGATACGGAGATCTGGAAAAGTCCATGCCGCTGATTGATCTGGTCCGCCGTCCCCGCGTGGAACTGAACCGACTTCTGCCGTTTGCGGAAGAGGAAATGAACTATACCTTTGAGGAAATCACCGATGTGGAGATTGCCATCAAATATGAAGGTTATATCAGCAAGGAACGTAAGGAAGCGGACAAGCTGGCCGGAATGGACAAACTGAAACTGGATGGAATCGATTTCCATGATGTACCGCACCTTTCTTTGGAAGCCAGACAGAAACTTATTGAAATCGCACCGGCAACGCTCGGCCAGGCATCCCGGATCTCCGGAGTCAACCCGGCAGATATTGCGGTCATTGCGGTTTATCTGAAGCAGAACAAACAGACAGGAGAACAGTCATGAGAAAAGTGATTCTTGACGTCGACACAGGAAGCGATGATTCCATTGCCCTGCTTTTAGCCCATCTTTCCCATAAGTTCGATATTCTGGGAATTACCGTAACCTGGGGAAATAACAGCGTGGATGACTGCGTCAGCAATACGCTGCGCGTGGTGGATTTCATGAATGCCGACATCCCGGTATACCGCGGCTGCAGCAAGCCGATCGTACGGGAGCTGGATGCGGACAGACTGGCAAAGAATCCGGGAAATGCCATCTCCTTCTATGAAGACGGCGTCTGTTATACGATTCACCCGAAAGAGCTGCCTCTGCCGCCGGCCCATTCCAAAGCGCAGAATCAGCATGCCTGCAGTTTCCTGGTGGAAACGCTGATGAACAGCAATGAAAAAATCACGCTGATTCCGGTTGGTCCTCCGACCAATATCGGAATGGCGTTCCGCATGGAACCGCGGATCAAGGATCATATTGAAGAAGTGGTTTTCATGGGTGGAAGTGTCGGAATGGGAAATGTCACACCGACAGCGGAAGCGAATTTCATGCATGATCCGGAGGCGGTGAAAATAATCCTGAATTCCGGAGTGCCGGTCAGAATCATTTCGCTCAATGCGACAAGTTCTGCGGCATTAAGCATGAAAATGGCCGAAAAATTGCATGATCTGAACACAAAATACGGAACGTATGCCTATGATATCATCAAACTGCGTGCCAAAGTTTCCAAATATTTAGGATGGACAGACGGCACTGCGGAACCGGTCCACGACCCTCTGGCCGTGGCAGCGCTGATCGATCCAGAAGTCATTACGCTGGAAGAGGCGTATGATGCGGATATCATTGCGAAAGATGATGTGCTGGACGGGACGCTTGTGGTTCATAAGAATCCCGACTCTCAGATCCGTATCGCCTTACAGGCAGATGCTGAAAAATACTGTGAGATCCTCGCAGAAGCATTCCGTAATAACTAAAGTGAGAAAACCTCACTTTTTCTTTCGATGTACCGAAATATGTATCGCTGAAAAAAGGCGGATCCGTTCATAGGATGTCCCCTTTTGCGTACTGCCTTTTTGCGGGGAAATATCATGGAATTATTTCCCGAGAAATAATGGTATCTATGATATAATTAACACGCGGAGGTTCTGAAATGACAAAAGCAGAATTCGTAGCGAAAGCAACCGCTGCCCCGTTTGAATTGAATGACACTCAGCTCGGGCAGCTGGAGAAATACTGCCTCCTGTTGCAGGAATGGAACGAGAAAATGAACTTAACATCCATCACCGGAACGGATGAGGTGTATGAAAAGCATTTTTTTGACTGCCTTCTTTCTTTGTGTGAGGAAGTAAAGGGAAGAGTTGTGGACGTCGGAAGCGGTGCGGGATTTCCGGGAATGGTATGGAAGATCGCACGTCCGGAACTGGAAGTCGTCCTTCTGGAACCGACGAAGAAACGCTGCAGTTTTCTGGAGGAAGTGATTTGCTCTCTGGATTTGAGCAATATCACGGTCGTCAATGAACGTGCCGAAGATTATGTAAAGAGAGAGCGCGAGGCTTTTGATACGGTGACGGCGCGTGCCGTCGCAAATCTGCCGCTGTTAAGTGAATTATGCATTCCCCTTTTAAAGACGGGTGGTTATTTCATCGCGATGAAAGGTGCCCAGGGAAAAGAGGAAGCAAGTGCAGCCGCGCACGCCATTCAGGTGCTTGGCGCGGAAATCAAAGAGATGCATCATCTGGCTTTGAATGATGCGGAACGTTACAATATTATCATACATAAGATCAGAGCCACCGATAAAACATATCCGCGCCGTTATGACCGGATGAAAAAGAAACCGTTATGAGTAAAGAAGTACAGGAAATATCCATTGAACAGATCAAGCCAAACAGGTATCAGCCGCGGAAGGAATTCGACGATGATGCCCTTTTCGAACTGGCGCAGTCCATCCGCGAAAACGGGCTGATTCAGCCGATCGTGGTACGTCAGCAGAAAAAAGGATATGAGATCGTTGCCGGGGAACGCCGCTACAGAGCCTGCCAGTATGCGGGACTGACAAAGGTACCCTGCATCATCATGGAAGCTTCAGACAGGGAAAGCGCGGAGCTGGCATTAATCGAAAACATTCAGAGAGAGAACCTGAGCGCGATCGAAGAAGCAAAGGCATACCGTAATATTCTGAAGGAAAACGGTTATACGCAGGAAGAGCTGGCAAGAAAACTCGGCAAAGCTCAGTCCACCATTGCCAATAAGCTCAGACTGTTAGAACTGACACCGAAGATTCAGCAGGCCATCGCAGACAAGAAGATCACGGAACGTCATGCCAGGGCATTATTGCAAGTGGACCTGAATAAACGCAACCGTGTATTAAATAGGATAATCAGTAAGGATTATACGGTAAAACAGACCGAAGAGTATATTGAAAAACTCAACGGAAAAGAAGAAAGAAAACCTGCCGCGAAGCATAAAACCAAAGGCTTCTCCCGCAATCAGATGGTCGCCGTCAATACGATCCGTCAGGCGGTGGAGATGTGCAGGAAAATGGGAATACAGTTAGAAACGGAAGAGATGGAAACGGAAGCCGACCGCAGGATCGTTATCAAGTTTCCAAAAGAGGAGTAGAGGAATATGGCAAAGATTATATCCGTTGCCAACCAGAAAGGCGGAGTTGGCAAGACAACAACGAGTGTGAATATCGCCGCCGGTTTAGCATACCTGAACCAGAGAGTCCTGCTGGTTGATTTCGACGCGCAGGGAAATGCAACACAGGGTTTAGGCTGCACTGCTCCTAAATATTCCGTGAATTACAGTGTTTACGATCTGATTATGGATCAATCGACATTTGAACAGACGGTACAGCATTTGAAGGAACCACCGCTCGATCTTCTGCCCGCTACCATTGATCTGGCCGGTGCTGATCTGCAGATGTCAGAATACAAAACGGGAAGAGAGCTGTTTTTAAAGAAACATCTGGATGCGGTAAAGAATCAGTACGATTACATTATCATCGACTGTCCTCCTTCTCTGGGCTTATTAAACACAAATGCACTGACGGCATCCGACACGGTGATCATTCCGGTGCAGTGTGAATACTATGCTCTGGAAGGTCTGACCCAGCTGTTAAGTACGATCCGCCTGGTCAATAAGCTGTTTAACAACAAGCTGAAAATCGAAGGCGTCCTGCTGACGATGTATGATGCCCATACCAACTTAAGTAAGGAAGTTTCCGCAGAAGTACGGAAGTATTTCAAGGAAATCGTATATAAGACGCATATCCCGAGGACGGTCCGTTTTGCGGAAGCACCTTCCCGCGGAGAATCCATCTTCCAGTATGATGTCAGAGGAGAAGGCTCCAAGGCATATGCCGCAGTTGTCAGAGAAATCCTGGCAGCGAATGAAAGGAGAAAATAATGGGATTAGGAAAAGGATTGGATCAGATTTTCGGTGAAGATCTGTCCAGAGTTCTGGATGAAATCCAAAATGATGAAACCAGTGTAAAACATGAGATTCCGCTGAATGAGATCCACGCCAATCCATACCAGCCTCGTGTACAGTTTGATAAGGATAAGCTGAATGAACTGGCAGAATCAATTCGAGAACACGGCGTATTTACCCCGGTTCTTGTCAGAAAAGCCATTAACGGCTATGAACTGATTGCCGGAGAGAGAAGACTGAGAGCGAGCAAGATTGCACAAAAGGAAACCATTCCGGCGATTATTCTGGAAATGGATGACAGTCAGATGATGGAAGTCACGCTTCTGGAGAATGTTCAGAGAGAAAACCTGAATCCGATTGAAGAAGCGAACGGCTACTACACGATCCTGTCCAACCTGAATTACACTCAGGAAGAGCTCGCACAGCGCCTTGGGAAATCTCGTACCTACATTACAAACCTGCTGCGTTTACGCAGGCTTCCGGAAGAAGTACAGGAAATGGTGGCCGAAGGGAAGCTGAGCGGATCCCATGTCCGTACCCTGCTTACCTTAGAAGATCCAAGGGAAATCACTTCCTGGGCAAAGAAGACCATCGCCGAGCAGCTCTCGGTTCATGATCTGGAAAAACTTCTGAAGCAAAGCAAGGAAGAAGCGAAGCCGAAGAAGAAGGAAAAAGAGAAAGATATCTATCTGATGGATCTGGAAAGCTCCCTGAAAGATAAATTAAAAACCAACGTCGAAGTTTCCAAACATAAAATCGTCATCCGTTATAAAGACGAAAAAGACCTGAACAGAATCCTGGAACTGCTGGATTGTCTGGAAGAAGAATTATAAGCCGGGTTGACCGGCTTTTCTTTTTGTTTTATTTTAAGAGAAAAATAGGCTTTAAATAAATACGATAAAATACTAAATGTGAAATATGTACATTTAGGACAATAAAACGCATTACAAATTGATGAAATTTGCAGCGGGATTCTTGCAAGATTCTTATTTAGGATTTATAATGTCAATTAAGAGGGTGAGGAAATGAAAATCGGGTATCTGAATAATCTGATAGATATGGTCGAATCTGACGATATCAAATACGTCTGCGGGGTGGAAGGCAGTGGAAAACAGATTCTGTTCGATGAACTGGAAAACTACCTTCGTGAGGTCTATGAACCTGCCAATATTATCCGGCTGAATTTTAATCTGGAAGAAAACAAGAAGTATCATACACAGCTGAAATTCGAAAAGTATATCGATAATCATTATAAGGAAGAGGAAAACAACTTCATTTTAGTGGATCATATCGACATTTATCCGGATTTTAAGAAGAGTTTATTGAAATTGCACGCCAGGAAAAAATTTAAAATCTTTGTTTCGTCTCCATTCATGCTGAGCGGCAACAAGGATCTGGATCTTTTGCTGGAAAAGCGCGTACAGACTTTAAAAATGTATCCGTTCGGCTATGAAGAGTATATTCAGTTCCAGAATATCGATGTGGATAAAATCGGCCACCAAAACGTTTTTAAGGCCTACTCCCGTGTCGGTGGATTGCCCGATGCATATTTGTTCAAGACCATTGATCAGCGCTTCCATTTCGTCCGTGAAGAGCTCATCTTCAATCGCATTGTGGATGTCGTTATCAGGAAGCATAAAATCAGAAACAAGAGCATGTTCAATGACGTTCTGGACTATATGATGATGCACACCAACGAGATGATTTCCGCCTATGGAATTGCCAAATATCTGAATGCGAAAGGCATCACGGCAGACAATAAAACGGTGTCGAAATTCATGGATGCCCTGCTTGATTCCAACCTCTTTGTGGAAGCGCAGAGATATGAAATCCGCGAGGAAAAATATCTCAGCAAGGACTGCAAATACTATCTCTCCGATCTGATGTTCCGTTATGCATACTGCAACAGCAATGACATCGATGAGGAAAAAATGCTGTCAAATATCGTCGCAATGGAGTTGCTCCGTCAGGGAAAAAGCATCAATGTCGGCAAGCTTTACAAGAAGGAAATCAACTTCATGGCGGCAAAGGATAACGAAAAAGAGTATATCCAGGTCATGGGAAATCTGAGCGACACGACAAAGTTCAATGAAGCCATTTCTGCCCTGCTGCAGATCAAGGATAACTACCCGAAATACCTGATTACGAACTCCAGCAGCAAGTCATTTGACTATTACGGCATTAAAATCATGAATGTCACGGACTGGCTTACAAATAACCGCTAAAAGACGAAGAGCTGGCAATCAGCTCTTTTTGTATGCACAAAAAGCCGTTTTTCTTCCTTGACAGCGGTACATTTTCGTACTATCATATGTTGGTACGAAATAGTACTGGAGGTTTTATATATGAATGCTGAGCTGTTATTGACGGATTTAAACAGAGAATTAAAGGAGATGAACGATCTCTATCTCAGTGCAGCCGATGAAATCGGCATTTCACACATGATTTTTGAGATTCTATACTATATTGCCCTGTATGGAGAAGGCGGTACACAGAAGGATATCTGTGATTATACCCACTTCAGCAAGTCCTCCGTGAACTCCGCAATGAAGAAGCTGGTGGATGGAAAATATGTCTACCTGCAGGAGAACTACGGACAGAAGGATATCTATCTGACAGACAGAGGAAGACAGGTCGTCAGAGAGTTTATTGATCCGATTATTAATACAGAAATCGAAGTAGTCGACGAGATGGGAGAAGAGGCGGAAAAGCTTCTGGAATGTTACAGAACCTATATCCGTCTGTACCGCGAAAAGGCGGCACTGCGTGAAGAAGAATAGAATCAAACTCTCGGATCAATTTTCCTATCAGAGACTGATCCGGTTTGTTTTGCCATCAATCGCGATGACGATTTTTATTTCTGTATACGGTGTCATTGACGGGGTGTTCGTCAGTAACTTTGCCGGCAAGGATGCCTTCACGGCAATCAATCTGATTTGGCCCCTTCCGCAGCTGGTAGCCGCATTCGGTTTTATGATCAGTACCGGCGGTAGCGCTCTGGATGCCCAGATGCTGGGAGAGCGCAGAGATGAGGAAGCAAAAGCTTCCTTTACGATGCTGATCAGTTTAACTGCCCTCTTTGCGGGGACGATCGGTATTCTTGGATTTATTTTTATCCGCCAGCTGAGTATTCTGGTTGGCGCAAGCGGAGTGGTATTGGAGAACTGTGTGATCTACGGACGCATTCTGTTTCTCTTTGTCCCCTTCTATACCTTACAGTATGTCTTCCAGAGTTTTCTGATCGTGGCAGAGAAGCCGAAACTCGGCTTATATGTAACCATTATTGACGGAGTGATGAACTTTATCGGTGATTTACTGCTGATTGCGATATGGAAACAAGGCATTATCGGTGCTGCAGCCGCAACGGCGCTGAGTCAGTTTACAGGTGCTGTATTGCCTTTGATTTACTTTGCCAGAAGAAACGACAGCCTCCTGCAGTTTACAAAGTTCCGCTTCAGCTGGAGGTTTATCAAAAAGACATGTATCAATGGTGTATCGGAACTGTTCTCCAATATTTCGCTTTCACTGGTAACCATTATATATAACATGGTACTGATGAAATACTTCGGGGATAACGGAGTTGATGCATATGGCGTCATTTCTTATCTGAATTATGTGTTTGTCGCATCATTTTTGGGATATTCCTCAGGATCAGCACCGATTGTGGCATATCATTACGGTGCCCAGAACACCTATGAGATCAATAATATTCTGAAAAAGAGCGCTGTAATCATCACGGTTGGCGCAATTATGATGTTTGGAATCTCCGAAACATTTGCGAGAGAGCTGGCATCGATCTTCACAAGCTATGATCAGGGACTGTGGAATTTAACGACCCATGCCATGAAGATCTATTGTTTCTATTATCTGTTCTGTGGATATTCGATCTATATGTCATCGTTTTTTACCGCACTTGGAAACGGTCCGGTCAGTGCGGTGATCTCGTTTTTAAGAACGTTTATATTTGAAGTTGGATTTGTATTAGTTCTGCCTGGCTTCTTCGGCTCAGACGGAGTATGGTTCTCCCCTGTCAATGCCCAGGCAGTTTCGCTTCTGGTTTCTCTCTTCCTCTTATTGCGGATGAATGGGAAATACAGATATCTGAATATTAAAGAGGTTTAAGATGTATCAGGCAGTTATATTTGATCTTGACGGAACCGTACTGTACACCCTGCAGGATCTCTGCAACGCAGTGAATTATGCATTAATCAAGCATGATATGAAGGAAGAAAGTCTGAATTCCGTAAGAGAAAAAGTCGGAAAGGGAAAATATGTCCTGATGGACAGAGTTCTGCATTTACCGCGTGAATCTGAATTGTATCGGCAGATCATGAAAGAGTATGATGATTACTATGCAGAACATTGTACGGTGGAAACAAAGCCTTATCCGGGAATGGAAGATTTGTTGATTGAACTGAAGAACAAAGGAATTAAATTAGGCATAATCACAAATAAATCAGATAATCACGCTCATAAAATTATTAAACATTATTATTCGGGATTATTTGATGAAATTATTGGTGGAGACAATGGCGCGAAAAGCAAACCTGACCCCACCAGTTTGAATCAGATGATAGAAAAGTTCCACCTCGATAAAAGAGATGTACTCTATGTGGGAGACTCTGATGTGGACGTGAAAACGGGAAGAAACGCAGATGTGGATGTATGCGCCGTTACCTGGGGGTTCCGCTTGGAAGAATCCTTAAAGGCAGAACATCCGGACTATCTGATTCATACAGCGAAAGAACTGGAGGAAATCGTTCTATGTTAAATGATACGATTTGTGTCATAAGCACACCGTTAGTGGAAGGTGCAATAGGAATTGTAAGGTTAAGCGGTGATAAATCGATAGAAATCGTCAATGAGATGTTTGACCGCGATTTAACCAAGGCAAAAAGCCATACGATTACCTATGGACATATCACGGATAACGGTCAGTATGTGGATGAAGTACTGATCAGTGTGTTTAAAGCACCGAAAACATATACAAAAGAAGACGTTGTAGAAATCAACTGCCATGGCGGTGTCCATATCATGCGTAAGATTCTGTCGTTATGTATTGCGCATGGCGCAAGACTTGCCCTGCCGGGTGAATTTACGGAACGCGCCTTCCTGAATGGAAGAATCGATTTATCTCAGGCAGAAGCGGTAAATGATCTGATCCGTGCGGATAACGACTTCCGCGCAAAGGCCGCAATGAACCAGCTGAACGGCTCGGTCGCAAGATTGTTGAATCCGTTAGTGGATGACATGCTGAAAGTCATCGCTCAGATTGAAGTCAATATCGATTATCCGGAATATGAAGATATTGAACAGCTGACAAATGAGCTACTCCTCCCTTCTCTGAACCGCTGGGAAGATACATTGAACCAGATGATAAAAGAAGGAGAAAATAACAGATTATTACTAAAAGGTATAAAAACGGTGATAATCGGGAAACCAAACGTCGGAAAATCCAGTTTATTAAATGCACTGATCCAGCAGGATAAGGCGATTGTCACGGAGATTGCGGGAACAACACGTGATCTGGTGGAAGGAATTGCCCACATTGATGATCTGACTCTGGAAATCATTGATACAGCCGGAATCCATGAGACGGAAGATAAGATTGAGCAAATCGGTATTAACAAGAGCCGTGAAGCCATCAAATCAGCTGATCTCGTGATCTGTCTGTTTGAGGCAGGTAAAGCTTTAACAGATGAGGATAACGAAATCCTAAATAATGTAAAAGATAAAGATCCTATTATTGTCTATAACAAAAACGATTTATCGGATGAATCCAGAGGTATCAGCATCAGTGCACAGAATGGTGATATTGATGCATTGCTCAGGGAAATCCGCCGTAGATATGAATCTAAGATGATTATCAATGGGGATGTACTGAATAATGACCGTCAGATCGGGCTCGCGAAAGCCGCTTTGATGAGCATAAAAAATGCCAGAGAGCAGACATTGGCCGATGTTGAGCCGGATCTTGTCACGGTTGAGATACAAAGTGCATACAATTCACTCAAGGAGATCCTGGGTGAGGTAAGCAGAGACGACTTGATTGATGCACTGTTTGCGAATTTCTGTCTCGGGAAGTAAAAAACATGTCAGATTATTTAGATTCACACTGTCATATAGCGGATATCGCTTATGAAAACGAAGTGGATGAAGTCATCCAAAGAGCCAAAGAAGCAGGCGTGGAACAATTTTTAATCATCTGCTGTTCTCTGGAAGATGCAGAAAGAGCTCTTAAGATCAAAAAAGAATACGATTGTGTCGATCTCGCGGTTGGTTTCCACCCGGAGAATGCAAATGAGATCACGGAAGATGACTTGATTAAACTGGAGGAGTTGTTGCGCAGCGGAGAGTTCTGCGTTCTTGGTGAAATCGGCCTGGACTATCATTGGGTAAGTGATAATAAGGAAAAACAGCAGGAATTGTTTATCCGTCAGATTGAGCTTGCAAACAAGTATGACCTGCCGATTTCCATCCACATGAGAGATGCAACACAGGACACATACAATCTGTTAAAAGAGCATCCGTGCAAACGAACAGGCATCATGCACTGCTACAGCTCGAGCTATGAAATGGCTGTGGAATTTATGAAGCTCGGTTATTATATCTCCCTGGGAGGCCCGGTAACATTCAAGAATTCCGTACAGCCAAAAGAGGTCGCAAGAAGAATTCCGGAAAAGTACCTTCTGACAGAGACAGACTGTCCTTATATGACCCCTGCTCCCTTCCGCGGAAAGCGGAATGAGCCGATGTATGTGAAATATACTGCAGACGCCATTGCGGAATTACGCGGGATAGAGCCGGAACAATTAAAACAGATTGTAATGGAAAACTATAAGAGATTAATTCATAAATCCTAAAAACAAGAGAAGCAAGAGACAGAGGAAAAATCAGATCCTCTGCCTCTTTTTTATAGCAGAGGGACTTGCGATCTGACGTGAGTTCAACAGAAGTGCCCTAAAGTAGCAAAAATAAAGTAAAAAGATGAAGGTACGAAAACGTACCAACAAAGTAAAATCCGCATTCGTACCAAAGCACCGTGATTTAGAGTATATTTACGTAGCAAAAAATGGATTGTGAAATGATAAGAAAATTCGGCAAAATATCTGAAAGCGCTAACAAATTTTAGGAATATCTATATTTGTGTATATTTATGGCTGTATGGATTGGGAACTAAAGGAGGCACAACTGTACTTTTAGGCTCTTTTTAACAGAGCGATATGTTCATACATAACTGCCGGAATAATCTCTTTTTAAAAAAGGAACTGATTTCAGAAAACACCGGCTTAAGAGTTTATAAAAGATCTGCATTGATATCATCGCAAAGTAAAGATGATAGAAGTGCTTTTCTCATATATAGCAAAGAGACTAACCAGGAAGAAGCGGACATATATTATCGAAATTCTGAAAAGAAAACAACTCCCCTTTTATCTCTGTTAAGTGAGTTCTCTGATAGATGACATTTTAATGACAGGATAAGTTCCCCTCTTCGCTGTGTAAAACAAAGCAGTTGCAGAATCTTCTTCTGCCATAAGAAATCAATAAATAAAGAATGTGCAAGAAAAGACAGGAAAAGAGCTAAAAGCACGAAATGTATCAAAATTGATGTGTACATTTCTATGTACTGCTTTTATGCGTAAAATGATTCTTAATTCTTACGTTGAAATTGTATCTCAGCTCCCGTCATAAAAATATTGTCTTTCCTTTGTCTGTCTTAGGAAGAATGACCTATTAAGGGAAATGGCATAAACGACCGGCATACAGGGAGATGAAGTTTTGTTCGGGAACAGAACAGGCAAATAAATCATATGATCATGACAGAATGGTGAGTTTGATATTTAGGATTAGAAATAATGCGTAAATATATGCGTCAATAATATACTCGTGTAACGGAGAAAAGGGATTCGTCTTAAAGACAGGCTGTGAGAAGCGATTTAAAGGTAAGTGTGGAAAGGTACCCTTCTCCGCGTTATCAGGAAGGCACAATTACCCGATCCATGAGTGACAGGCTGAAGTTGTGTGCAATAGTTGAATCTGATTTCGGTTAGCGGAAAACAGAGCCCGGACAGCAGAGCTGCCGGAATAAAAGAGAAAAACGATAAGGAAAGATGCAGGATAAAAAGTTGACATGAACATGTCAACTTTTTATATACTGCTTGTAACTTATTAATTATTATATGAAGATATTATGTTGTAATATCTTGTATATCTCAATCGTTCTCTTTCTACTTTTCAACCACTTTAGACAGTGTAATCTGAGATAAATCTGGAACAATTCTGAGACTTTTCGGGGACTACGGTGAGACTGCCGCCGGCAGCCAATTCTTAAATGTTGTATAATGTTGGTAGCAAGAGGTGTGTTGAGATGAAGAAATACTGGAGGACTACGGTGATTGTTGCAGTATTTGTATTTGTCATTGACTGGATGATCATGGGCATCAAACTGATTGATAATGATCACAATATCCTCGTGGAAGCTTATGTAGCTGGTGGATGCTGGCTGATAGTTATGAGCAATGCGGTATATACAGCCGTTCATCGTCTCCTGAATAAGGAACCAGCAAAAGCATAGACATTGAATCCATCTAATAACAGAAAACAAAAACTTGTAGTATGCATGGATTATTCCTTGAATTCTGCAAGTTTTTTGCTGATGCTTCCCAGATAGTCCGAGGTATGATAAGCTTCTGCGAAATATAGAGCATGAAAGAAATATTCTCTTTACTTTTCTCTTCAGCCGTCAGGCTGTTGATGCATGTGGATGCACTACTGTTTTTTTTAGCTATAGAGGTCGAGCGAAAAACTGCCGGTTATTCTGGCAGGTATCTTTATAAAAAGAACAGGTACAAAAAACATGATTTAATTCAAAGAAGTAAGAGTCAAATAGAGAAGACCGAAGAAAGAAAAAACGTGCTCCTGCATTATGTATAAGGAACATTCAATCTGTATAGCTTAGTCGTTACAAAACAGGCTATGAGACTCTGAAGAAGAGAAAACCAGAGAAGAAAAAGGAGAGATGAACAGTAATAAAAAAGCATCCGCAACAATTCAGCGGATGCACTGTATGACTGAAATTAGCTGTGTAACATGAGCCCGATTCCAATTGCAATCGGTGCCAGAATCAGGAACAGATCGAACAGGCTCATCGGTCTCAGATAGACGTGAATTCCGAGGATAACCGAGATCATCAGAGCGAGAGTTAAGGCATACAGGATGTATTTGATGTACTCATATCCTTTCGCAATATAGAAGGCTCCGAAGATCACCAGAAGGAAGATAATCACGCCTCCGGTATTGATCGAATGGAAGGTGTAGAAGTGAAAACTGTTCACGTTAACGTTCTTAAATAACATGAATAAGCCAATTCCAAACAGGATCAGGCCAAATGTATAGTCAGGATAATTTCTTTTCATAAACTTATTATATCTCAATTCTGAAGAAAGAAAAGGCGGAAAGATGAGCGAAATGGCGCGGAAATCGGTACGAATTCGGAATCAAGATATACGGTACGAAATCGGATTAATATGAAATAACACCTTTTCTGCAGGTTTCCATATGGATTTTGTCAGGAAAAAGGGGACTTATGTTAAAATAGGAATGTATGAAAATCAGAGAAACGATTGTAGTAGAAGGAAAAGATGATGAAGCTCTGCTGAAACAGTTCTATGAAGTGGATATTATCCGGACGGAAGGGACGCATCTTTCAAAGGAAACACTGGAAGAAATCAGGGAAGCAGCGAAGCATCACGGCATCATCGTTTTCACTGATCCGGACCATCCGGGAGAAGAAATCCGCAGGAAAATCAATGAGGCGATACCGGGTGCAAAGAACGCCTTTCTTACCAGCAAATCCCGCAGGAATAACAAGGTGGGAGTGGAACATGCAAGCAGGGAAGAAATCGAAGAAGCGCTCGCAAATCTTCTGACACTCACAAAAGAAGAAGAAGACTCATTAAGCCGGAAGGAATTCAATGATCTGGGTTTAAGCGGAAAGGCGAATTCCGCTTACCTCAGAGTCCATGTAGAGGATTATTATCATCTGGGACACGGCAGCGCGAAAACCCTGTTTGCCCGCTTAAACAGCCGCCAGGTGACGAAGGAAGAATTAAGGAAAGTAATAGAGAACTATCATGATGAAAGACATTGCGACAATTGCGAGAACCAGGGAAATCATGGAAACCTATGATCTGTATCCGAAGAAAGGATACGGTCAGAATTTTATCATCGAGCCGGAAATCGTCCGTCATATCGCAGAGTACTCCGGTGTGGATAAGAACACACTGGCGGTAGAAATCGGACCGGGAATCGGCGCCCTGACAGAACAGCTTGCCAGAAAAGCAGGACAGGTACTCTGTTACGAGATTGACCTGAAGCTTACGGATGTGCTGGCAGATACCTTATCAGAGTATCCGAATGTGGATATTATCTTTGAAGACGTATTAAAACGTGATTTAAAGGAGGATCTGAAGCGTTATTCCTATGAAAAGATGGCAGTCGTGGCCAATCTTCCGTATTATGTCACGACACCGATCCTGTTCCACCTGATTGAAAGTGAAATACCGTTCGAATCGATCACGGTCATGGTGCAGAAGGAAATGGCAGACCGCTTCAATGCGGAAGTGAATACGAAGGAATATAACGGTTTAAGCGTACTTCTTCAATATCTTTATGAAATTAGGATTGTAATGAAGGTTCCGAAGACGGTGTTCCTGCCGAAACCGCAGGTGGACTCGATCGTGATTCGCTTTACGCCGAAGAAAAACTATCCGATCAAGGATCTGAACAAGTTGAATGAGTTTGTCAAAGGCTGTTTCACGCAGAGAAGAAAAACAATCTATAATAACCTGAAAGAGTTCTTTAACGATAAAGATAAAGCTGTTAAAGTACTAAATGTTGCAAATATTGAAGAAAACAGGAGAGCAGAGAGTTTAACAGTGGATGATTTCGTTCATCTATATGAGGTGACTTATGAGAGTGAATGCGTATGCGAAGATTAATATCGGCCTCGATGTTGTAAGAAGAATGGAGAACGGATACCATGAACTGCGTATGATCATGGCTCTGATCAACCTGTATGATACGATCGATATCTCATTTGCGGCAGAGCAGAAGATCACATCCAATCTGCGTTACATTCCGACGGATGAGAGAAACTCCGTTGTGAAGGTAATTAACAGATTGAGGGATATCTATCACTTTGAGGACCAGTTTGAGATCCATATTAATAAGATGGTCCCGACGCAGGCAGGTCTGGGTGGCGGCAGTGCGGATGCAGCCGTTACAATTGACGTACTGAATGCCATACTGGAACTCGGTATGAGTGAGGAAGAGAAACTGGAGTTCGGAAAGAGCATCGGAGCGGATGTTCCGTTCTGTTTAAAGAAGAAGACATGTTATGTGGAAGGAATCGGAGAGAAACTGACTCCATTCCGGATGAACTGCCCGTTTTATATGTTGCTGGTGAAACCGAAGATGGGAGTCAGTACCAAACTCGCCTTTGAGATGCTGGATTTTGAGACGCTAAAGCATCCGGATATTCCGAAGATTCAGACGGCTCTGGAGGAAAACGACTATCCGCTTCTCTTGAACTCTCTGGGAAATTCTCTGGAGCAGACGGCACTTCAGCTGGTGAAAGAAATCGGAACGCTGAAAGAGGAGCTAATCCGCTTTGGCTTCGATGCAGCCGTCATGAGCGGAAGCGGATCTACCGTGATTGCCTTTACCAGAGACAGGGTATTACTCGAGAACGGATTTCATCATTTCCGGGGAAAATACCGTTTCGTAAAAAAGACACAGATTATCGAGCCATAAGAACGCGAATCTGCTAAAATATTCAAGGAGGTTTTACTCATGAGATCAGCAATCGTATTAGCCGCCGGCAAGGGAACCAGAATGAAGAGTACATTGGTCAAACCGATGCACAAGGTTCTGGATCTGCCGATGGTAGAACATATTGTAAATAATTTAAAGAAAGCGAATACCGACAGAATTGTCGTTATCGTCGGATATGATGCGGAAGCAGTCACTTCCTATATGGAAGGAAAGTGCGAATTCGCAACACAGCTGGAAGTGAACGGCTCCGGAAGTGCCGTGAAGTATGCGAAGCAGCTGGAACACTTCGGCGGAACCACACTGGTCGTAAACGGAGACTGCCCTCTGATTCAGCCGGAAACATTTGAGATGATGTATCAGGAAGCGGAGGAAGCAGAGCTCGTGGTCTTAAGTGCAGTGCTGGAAGATGCCAGACATTACGGAAGAATTATCCGGAATGCGGAAGGCGGATTTGAGAAGATCACGGAATTCAAGGACTGTAATGAAGAAGAAAAGAAGGTCCGTGAGATCAATTCCGGTATCTATGCCTTCAACAATGAAATGCTGTTTGAATATCTCCCGCTCTTAAAGAATGACAATGCTCAGAAAGAGTACTATATCACGGATCTGGTTCAGATCTTTAAGGATCACGGGAAGAGAGTCAAGGCTGTTCCGATCGAGGATCCCGCTGAAGCAAGCGGCATCAACGACCGCGTCGAGCTTCATGAAGCGCAGAAGTGGCTGATGAACCGCATCAACACCGCGTGGATGAGAGCAGGCGTAACGATCATCGATCCGGAATCCACATACATCTCTCCGCTGGCGGAAATCGGGAAGGATACCATCATCTATCCAAATACCTTCATCTATGGTCACAGTATCATCGGAGAAAACAACCTGCTGAAAGGTGCGAATGAAATCACGGATACGGTAATCGGAGACAATAACGTAATCTGCAGTTCCATCCTGGAAAACTGCATGGTAAAAGATAACCAGAAAATTGCACCGTTTACCTATCTGAGAAAGAAAACGGTTGGTTAGAGTTTCTTCCACTTTTTCGGGAAAAACATGCGCATTATGTTACAATATTAACAAAGGGAGACTATAGTACGTATGGTAAACAACAATATTATTGTGTTCGGCTTATCCAGCGCCGGTGCCATCACCGACGAAATTTGCGGTTACTTAAAAGTTAACAGGGGAAAAGTAAAAATCAGTAAATTTGCCGACGGGGAAATCATCGTTGAACCGGAAGAAACTGTCCGGGGAAAACATGTATTCCTCATCTGTTCCACATGTAATCCGGTCAATGACAATGTCATGGAAATGTTAATTGCCATTGATGCCTGCCGCAGAGCGAGCGCAAAAGAAATTACCTGTGTGATTCCTTATTTCGGATATGCCCGTCAGGAGCGTAAGAGCAAACCTCGTCAGCCGATCACGGCGAGACTGGTTGCCGACTTAATTGAGACTGCCGGTGCAGACAGGGTCGTGTGCATTGACCTGCATGCCACCCAGATTCAGGGATTCTTCAAGATTCCATCCGATAACCTCAGTGCTGTTGCCCTCTTTGGCCAGTACTTCCGTGCGAAACACATCGATGGCGATATCGTCATCGTATCTCCGGACCACGGCGGAGCCACAAGAGCCCGTCAGCTGGCGGAATACGTCAATGCTCCGGTTGCGATCATCGATAAGAGACGTGTCCGTCCGAATGAAGCGGAAGCCATGGGTCTGATCGGTGATGTTGACGGCAAGATCGCCATCATCGTCGATGACCTGGTGGATACCGGCGGATCTCTGGTCGGAGCTGCCAGAATGCTGGAAGAAAAGGGAGCCAAGGAAGTTTACTTCTGCTGCACCCATGCTGTCCTCAGCCACAATGCCGTGGAAAAGATCCATAACTCCGGAATCAAGGAAGTGGTCATTACCAACACCATCCCGTTACCGGAAGAAAAGAAGGATCCGAAGATCAAGGTCCTTTCCATTGCCTACATGCTGGCCAAGACAATCGAAGCAATCTCCGATTACAAACCGGTCAGTGACATTTACGCAATGTTTAATGATTAACATGAAAAGAACAGTTTCCGCAGAAACTGTTCTTTTTTTATGCTATAACTGAATGAAATCGTTCAGTGTGACGGAATAGATATAACCCAGGATCTCCCTGTCCGGATAGATCTGTTTCATGGAGCGCTTGTATAAATCAATCTGTGAAGTATAGCGCTCAATCAGTATTTCCGGTGTGACGTTGCGATCCGTTTTGAAATCGATGATGATGACTTTATCCTTCAATACGGAACACATATCGATGTATCCGTGGATCGTGGAGTCATTCAGACGGGTCAAGAACGGAAGTTCCTTATAGATGTCTCCTTTTAACATCTCCGCATAAAGCGGGGAGTCACGGAAGGTGCGGAACGCTTCCGTATATGACTGCAGTCCGTCCTTGAGGATGGCCTGTATCTCTTCCTCACTCCAGAGGGATGGCGGAAGCAGTTCAAATGCCTCGTGAACTCTGGTGCCAATTTCCGCTGCCGTGTTTTTGCGGAAGCGGAGTGTCAGATCCGTACGGTCTTCTTCGGTGGAAGAAGGGGAAAGGGTTTCCTTTACAGCTAACGGCACATTGTAGCGGGGATACGTAAAGGAACGCTTTGCGGCTGTCAGTGCCTGTGCCTTATCATTGCCTTCCAGCTGAGTGCGGTTGACTGTCTGGTAATGGCAGTAGTCTCTGAGCTCCAGCATCCACGTCGTATAGGAATTCTGGAATAAAGCGGAATAGCTGAAAGCGGGAATCTCTTTGGCGGGATCACGTTCATCCACGATGTAGAGACGTGTCTTGGCTCTTGTCAAAGCAACATAGAGCACCCGGACACTCTCCTCGATTTCCTCCATTTTATCCTGATGTTTTAAGGCCAGGGAGATGACATTCTCCCGTTTATATTTCCACGGGTATTCCAGGGAAGGAATACTGAATCCGTAGTCGGAATGCAGGAAGGTATAGGAATCGGAATGGGATGCCAGTGTGCGGTCTTTGCTGAAGAGGAAGACCACCGGGAATTCCAGACCTTTGGAATGATGAATACTCATGATCTTGACGGCATCGGCATCATCATTGCTGAGGGAAGCTTCCTCTGCCGTTTCATCAACGGCGTTGCTGATGAAATAGAGGAAGGATTCCACGGTGTCGCCTTTTTTGTCATGGTCATCCACCACATCCAGAAAGAGGTCGATGTTTGCCCGCTGATTGTCATCATTCCACTGTTCATAGTAGTCATTCAGCCGCAGAATCGCGGATACTTTCTCTCCCAGAGAAACGGAAGCAAATGCGATCTCCTGTATGAGTTGGGCATTTAACGGATCATAAGTCTCCAGTCCGTTTTTTCTTACCTGCAGCAGATCTTCATCACTGTAATGGAAGAAAGAGGTCAGTACGGAATAGAGCGCAATCTCATTTGACGGATCCACGCTGTACTCCAGAAAACTCAGAATGGCTTTCACGCCGCTGGATTCATATAAACCCAGCGATTCTCCGCCAAAGGAAGGAATCCCATAGACTGCCAGCATGTTCTGAATGGTGATCTTGTTGCGGTTGGCATTGACCAATACCGCAATGTCCTTATACTGCATGGAGGGATTTTCCTCTTTCAGACGGAGAATCTCTTCCGCGATCCGCGCAGCTTTCCTCTCATTGACCGTAAGTGAAGATTCCTTATACTGGTCCGCATCCAGAAGAAGGAATTCTGCCGGAATTGTTACGCTTTTCTGCTGTTCTGTCCCCGGGGAGACGATATCATTACCCGGGAAATAAACCGGGCGGTGTTCCAGGTTCATTAAGCGGGTAAACAGGTCATTGTTAAAGGTGATCAAAGCACCGCTGGAGCGGTAGTTTTGATTCAGATACAGAATCTCATCCATCTCCTGTGGCTCGTTGATCAGCTTCTGCATGATGGCAGGTTTGGCATTCCGGAAGCGGTAGATGGACTGTTTGACATCGCCCACGCGGAAGACGTTGTTTTCGCGGGCAATCAGGCGGATGATCTCATCCTGGGCGTAGTTGGTATCCTGGAATTCATCCACCAGAATATCGATGTAATGATTCCGTAAGGCTGCCGCAATACTGCCGTTATCCGCCTTCAGAATATCCAGTGCATAGCGCTCCATGTCGTCAAACTCGATTCCCTGCGCCTCCGCTTTCAGCCTGCGGTATTCCGTAAGAAAGGCCTTGGTCAGATGAACGAGTTCTCTGGCGGCTTTTTCGTTTTCCTTCAGATCCTGTAACAGGATCCGCTCTTCATAAAGGTCTTCCAGAAGCTTTGAATAGATGGCATAGGCATCCTTCAGAATGGCAGAGCCTCTCATCTTGTTCGGCCGCTTCACTTTCAGATCGGCGTTCTGTTGCATCAGGCTGCGGAAGAGGGAATAGTCTCTGTTTTCCAACGCCGCAAACACTTCATTCTTCAAATGGCGGATCTTCACTTCCAGAACAAGCAGGGAGTCCTGCTGACCTTCCTCAGTAAAGGCTGCCCTGGCTTCTTCGAGTTTTTCCTCATACATGTAAGAGTAGTGCCAGAGATACTGGAAGAAGAGGTTCTGCATCTCTTCCGGAAGTTCTTTCAGTGAGCCGTATACCCGGTAAACGGAAGCAGCCTGATCCAGCCACGCTTCATAATCGTAATGCGTCAATGCGGCGGAAGCGAGGCGTTTGATGCTTTCCTCCAGCATGGTCTTGCTGGTGATGGAGGAAGACTGCCGGTCCAGAAGTTCCAGAAAGCTTTCCGTGTTTTCTTTGTATGCGGCATCAAAGACACGCGTCAAGGCAACATTCTTAAAATAGTTGGTCGTTGTTTCATCAAAGATGTTCTCCGTAATGGATACATCCAGACCGATGACATAATAGTACTTCTTGATGATCTTTAAGCAGAAGGAGTGAAGCGTGGAGATATCCGCATCCGCAAGCAGGGCAATCTGCCGCTTCAGCCGTTCCTCTCTGGTTTCTTCATAGGAGTTACGCAGAGAGCGGGTCAGTTTTTTCTTGATGTCTCCCGCAGCAGCTTCGGTGAAGGTGGTCGCCAGAATGCGGTCCACATCGACCTTGTCATCGATGATGCGGCGGGTCAGACGCTCGACTAAAACCGTTGTCTTTCCGGCGCCGGCACTGGCGCTTACCACAACGTTTTTGTTTCTGCTGTCAATGGCTTTTTTCTGCTGTTCACTGAACCTCATGTGCATCCTCGATTCGTTTGATGATATCCGCATCCTTGACTTTCAGCGGATCTTCATAGTAATGGCAGATTCCCTTATAGTCGCAGTATTTGCAGGCGTTCTCTACCGGAAGCGGTGCGATGTTTCCGCGCATCAGCTGTTCGGCAACGTACTGATACAGTTTCATGATGATATCCTTAAATTCGGTGTAGCTTGCATTCTTCATGGATTTGACGTAATCTTTCAGATTCTCCGGAAGCTCCGTAAAGGAAACACCGACTAGTTTATGGGAATTATCATAGTCCTCTCTCCAGTCCATGCCGTCATAAAAGGTGGTCAGGTTGGTGGTGAGAGAGAACTTTCCTGCCGTGACTTCAAGGCTCTGATCGGTAAAGGAGAAATAATATGTTCCGTGCGGAGAGAGTGTGGTTTCCTTCTGCAATATGATCAGATAGGTCAAAAGCTGCAGGGAAAGTCCGGCGCGGATATGTCCGGCATCCAGTGTCTTGCTGCCGCTCTTATAGTCAATGACGCGATAGCCTTTTTGGCTTTCATCCACCCGGTCCACAATACCCCTGAGGCGGATCGGAGGATCCGTATCCAGATCTCTGGCAAAGCGGAGTTCCGCTGCTTTCGGTGTGTAGGGAGAAACGCTTTCCATCCGCTTTAAGGCATCCAGTGACGCAAACAGATGGCTCTCCAGCCGCAGTTTCAGATTATTGATATACGGATGCAGCGTCGGATAGGAGGCATAGAGCGGCGCAAAGGAAGCTTCGATTTCCGCAAGAATGACTTCCTTCTTCTGCGTGCAGTATTCCTTTCCATAGGTGTTGAGCAGATGCTCCATGATACTGTGCAGAACGGATCCGACTTCTGCCGGTCCGATGATGTATTCCTTTTTCTTCAGATGCAGTCCACTGTTCAGATAATAGGAATAGGGACAGCTGAAGTATTTCTCAAACGAGGAAATGGATCCCGTGATGCTTCCCTGATTCAGAAAGACATCTCTGGCAAAGTCGGGACGCAAACGGTGGGAAGGGTTCAAAAGACTTCCGCCTTCCTTCAGCGGCCAGGTTACTCTCTCTGCCGGATAGCTGTTCAGAAAATCTTCCCAGAAAGCATTGAGGTTTACGCTTTTGCCGCTGTAGTCCGCTATCGGGAAAGAGACGATCAATTCTCTGGAATGTTTCAGCGTTTCGACTGTTGCCTGCTCTATGAGATCATAGCGCTCTTCCTTGGTGGGATAAGGCAGCAGGGCATAGTAATCCTCATCGAAGATACCGTTATAGAAGCGGAAATCCGGAAGATTGGCGCTTCCCAGAACGATGGTGATTTTCGGAGAAAGCGTGTAAGCGTGACGGATGTCACAGATTCTTATCCCGTTTTCCTGACCTTTCTCCTGCAGCTGAATCGAGCTGAGCAGAAGCTGCATTTCCTCCATATTGGAAACAAGAGAAAAGTAGGAATCAATGGTTTCCTTGATTTTTTTGCAGACAGCAGTTTCACTGTCAGTGGAAATATGAGAGGTAATGAGATGGAAAGAAATCCTGAGGATCTCTTCCATGGACCGGGTATCGGTTTCAATCAGACGGATCTCTTCCAGATGATCTTCATATTCCTTTTTCGCCTTTTCATACAGCTCTTTCAGATCCCGGTTTTCCGTCTTTGTCTCCTTACGCGAGAAATCCGTAAAGGATTCATAGCGGCTGAACTTCTGCATCTCTAAAAGGGCAGGCATACTGTTAAGACCCTGGTGTAATAAGAGCTCCAGGAAGGTATCCGGATTCCGGTTTTCCATATATCTGCATAATGAAATAAACCGGTTCAAAAGCGGCGGAGTGCGCCTGCTTAATGTCGTATAACAGGGGATTCCGTAGCGTTCGAATACCCGCTTCAGTGTACTGAGATAGGAAGTGTCTCCAAGGATGATACGGTAATCATCCAGCGGGGCATCATGCGAAATGATATACTGTGCCAGTGCTTCCGCTTCCTGCCGTTTGTTCTGGGCAATATAGCAAATGACGTTTTGTATCTCTTCCTTTTTCGGGGAGAGAAGCTTTGCGCCTTTTGCCTGAAGCAGTTCATACTGCATTTTCTCCAGCGGAGAAAAGAAGGGATAAGGCATCAGGCTGACGGAGTGCGCATCGCTGAGATTCTGCAGATAGTTCCGCTCCTCTTTCTGCATTAGAGGAAACTTCTGCATCTGTAAGAGCAGATACTTCAGCTCTTTCTGAATGGTCGTGCTCTCCGGCAGAGCGCTGACATCAATCCCGAAGGATGCCGTGTCCTTTAAAAAGGAAAGGATCTCTCTGGCAAAGAAGGCGTACTGGGCACTCTGATATAGCGCCTTAAGATGATCCCGGTTCTTCAGAATGGTATGGTATATGTTCAGCAGAAGTTCCGTCTCATCAACAGATGAGCGGCAGCCGCGGATCAGGTAGCTGCTCATGCTTAAAATATCCGTATTGATGTATCCGGAGCTTTCTTTCAGTAATTCCTCCCGCATCTCCGCATGGAGAAAGGAAGGTGCGATCATTGTATTCAGCTGTTCCATATATTAAGAATAACACAAAGATACGGGGATGGATACGATGGAATTTATCTCCTCCTAAAGTACGATTTCTGTTATTTTTTGGTAATATTTAGGAGAAAACACGACAAGTTTCATCTTTCGCGGACCGATTTTGCTTTATTCTCCCTTGAATTTATGGCAATATATAATTGTTACTGAAACAGTATAAGAGGGTGAAAAATTTGGCAGTATTCGATAATTTAAATGTGGTTCTGGACCGCAGAAAAGAAGGAGACTCCTGCGTCTTCAACGGCTACCTGGAGGATTTTCTCAGCGTAAAAGAGGATCTTCCTTACCACGAACTGTTCACGAAACTCCTGGCGCTGGACAATGAACTGAGGATCTGTGTCGGGCTTGGTTTTAACGTGAATAAAAATGTCATATCGAATCAGATCATTCGGTATAAGGATGCCAGTAAACTCCCGGATAAGGCAATGAAATGCCCGTATGTCTTATATATAAATAAGGAAGGGGAACAGAAAGGAATCATCTTAAGTGAGGAATATCTGTTATCCAAAGGTTACTATTACTGCTTAACAGAACAGTTTGCGGTTCTGGAAGATTCCAGAAATGAACTGGTGGCCATGAGCCTGGACAACCCGGCACTGATCCTGGAAAAGACGGAGAAATTCCTGAAACCGAAAGCCCGGGCAGGAGCCATTCAGAGAGAAATCGATAACTATTATTATAAGAATGTGAAGGAAATGATCGAGATCGCTACGGCGAACGCGGAAGAAGCGGTCAATGATGCGAAAAAGGTCCTTCCGGAACTGGAGGATAAGGGAGACTACATCTATCAGGTCGTTACCAAATGGTACCTTCTGAAAAAAGTGGTCTATGTATCTTACATGATGAATAAGGATATCCTGAATACGGAATGTGAGAAGGATATCAAGAAACAGCGCTTCAATGCCAAGAACTATGCGGATGCCATTCCGTTTATGGCATACAGCGAAATGTGGAGACTGAAAAAGGAAGACTGATCATCTTCCTTTTTTTACGTATTGAGCTGTGCTAGGAAATCCGGATTTCCGTTTCCCTGCTGTAGAGAAACTCCGGTGTATATTTCCCGTTTAAGGCTTCCGTGGCTTTTCGGATAATATCCTTGTCATCTGTCGCAAAACGGATCAGTACATCCGCTTCATAGATCTTATCAAGAACCGTGACATTTGAAAGGAAGCGTTCCATCCTGCTTGCGGTGGAATAGTCCACGCGCAGCTGATAGACATCCATCTCTTTGACATCATAGAGTTCCGTATGATCCAGGGCTTCGCTGACGGAACGGGAGTATGCCCGGATTAATCCGCCGGCACCCAGCAGGATCCCTCCGAAATAGCGTACCGTGATGGCGCAGATCTTTTCCATGTTGCGCTTGCGCAAAACTTCCAGCATCGGAATCCCGGCGGTTCCGCTCGGTTCTCCGTCATCGTTGGAACGCTGGATGGTATTGTTGATGCAGAGGGCAGAGCAGTGATGTGTCGCTTTGGGATGCATCTTGCGGATCTGGGAAAGGTAATCCCGGAATTCTTCTTCGCTTTCCACGCGCTTCAGATAACAGATGAAACGGGACTTATTGATTTCAATTTCATATTCGCTTTCAAACTGAATTCTCATATCTCTATTATAAAGGAAAGAAAAGGACTAATCGATATATTTCTCAATCAGTCCGTCTAAGCTTTCATCAATCTGTTTATAAGTCAAATCAAAATTCCGGGTATACCATGGGTCGCTGATGTCCTGCGCAGAACCCGCAAATTTCAGCAGTTTGAAGATCTTATGATCCGGGTCACCCCCAAACATCCGCTTCATGTTCTCGATATTCCTCTGATCCATGCCGATCAACAGATCGAACGTCTGATAATCAGAAGGGGTGATTCTCCGGGCACGGTGCGAACCGATGGGAATGTGATGTGCTTTTAAAATCTCCTGTGCCGCATAATACATGGGCTCCCCGATTTCTTCATAGGAAGTGGCAGCGGAATCCGCTTGGAACAGATGTTCCAGATTGTGTTTCTGAATTCTGTCGTTCATCATAGCTTCCGCCATGGCGCTGCGGCAGATGTTACCGTGGCAGACAAACAGGACCCTGATCATAGTTCTACCTCTTTCTGATAAGCATCGAGACGCCTTTGCAGTATTTCATAGTAGCGCCCGATATGACTGCCATCCGCCAGAGCGTGATGGAGCAGAACGGAGAGCGGCATGACGGTGCGTCCGGTTTCATCTGTGGTGTATTTTCCCCAGGTAATGCGCGGGTTGGACTCGTCAGAACAGGCAACCGGCTGAATGAGGGAGGTGTAGCGAATCCAGGGCAGGGTGGAGATGAAATACATTCCCGCAACCTCCGCGTCTTCCTCAATACCGTTATTACGGCAGGCTTCCCTGGCTTCCTGTGCTTTTTTCAGATATTCGCTCAGCGGCATGTGGTGATACAGCGTGCAGTAACAGTAGGTTCCGTCTTCCTTTAATTCGGTGTGGGAAGTCGGACACTCATTATAATCCGCAATGCCGTCGCCTTCAATGCGCTGGCGGAACTCCGGAATGCTGTCCGCTGCCAGAGCGGCTTCATGCAGAAACATCAGATAAAAGGAAACATGATGCGTTCTGCAGAAGGCCAGCAGATGTGTGACATCCACTTCCGCCGTTGTCCCGAGATAGGGATAGGGGAGCGAGCGGAAGTAATCAAAGTGTTCCTTCCGTTTGTATGTGCTCATATCGATATATGTTTTCTTCATGGGTTTTCTCCTTTCGGATCATACGATTATTATAGCGGAGTTTCAAAAAAGGAAAAAGCGGAGATTTCTCTCCGCTTTCATGGTATGACGGGCATGTCATACATCTGGGGTGAAAGTCCCAAGGGGCGTAGTCGCCGACGAACCCGATAGCAACTCCCAAGCCTGACCACCGTGAGGTGGCGGAGAGAAGAAGGGATAGCGAAATCGTGGCCCTAC
>JAZQFH010000027.1:0-26110 GCA_045539425.1 Erysipelotrichaceae bacterium | reverse complement strand
TGATGATTAATTCGCAGGAAAAGTATGATCACTTTTTGGATTCAGGTTTTTCTGTGATTCTGCGGGATGATAACAGAAGTATTGAGCAGACATTGAAAATAGTTGAAGAGGTTTTTGGACTCAGTCAAGAATAAACAGAAGCCAGTTGGCTGAATCAATGTTGACAAGTCTGCAGTAGATCGTTTTGCCGCTACTTTTCACATCGAGACTGTATGCTGTTTGTACCGCCAAAAGAAGGACTTCATTTCAGTGCCGTATGAGCCACAGAATACGGACTATCTGCAGCAGCTGAAATAAGATTGACGAAATCGGGATTTATAGAGGAGGAAAACGTTTATGCTATGCCCTTACTGCAGCAAAGAGATGGAAGAAGGAATAATTGAGAGCCCAAATGCAATAGTTTGGGAAAAGGGATTGGTTAAAGGTTCACCTATAAGACTAAGAAATGCAATATCTAAGGATGGAATAATGTTGTCAAAAAGACCTTGGCATGAACTTTATAATCCAAAAGTTATTGCTTATGCTGCAAGGATTGTAAAAAAATCATCATTGATTATGATGGCAAAGCAGATTTCAATCAGAGATAATTCCAGTTTGTAGAGGTGAAGTCATGAGCATGAATAAAGCAAAAGGTTTTTATGAACAGGCAGATGAATACTGCCGTTTTATTGCTGAGAATGTGATTACAACTGATACAGTTCCTTCTCTCGTAGAGATGCTATTGTGCTATATTTGATGCTGATATCACCCAAAATTATAAAAATGCAAACAGGCAGTTCATACTTAAACACAAAGTTTCTTTTTCTAACATTATTGTTAGTTGTCGATGTAATTTAGCTCTAGTTTATGATATAATAACAAGCAAATATTTGCCAGATCAAGCTCACAGGTAAAAAGAATGGGTATGAAAAACAGAACGAAAAAAATTATTGCAATAATTATAATCTTATTTATTATCGTGTTTGCCAAAGGAGAATTGCCGAAATTACTTATTGGGAAAAGTTTTGGTGAAGTATTACCTGTGTTGATTAAATTCGTAGCAGTAACAGGTATAATAGCAGGATTATTATTCGGAGTAATAGTTTTAGGTATAACAGGAATAAAAAAAGCAAGCAGGAAAACGTTAATTGCTGGCAGCATGGCGATACTGCTTCTTCTTGCCGGAGGCGGTGTCTATATTGCCAATGGCCTTCATCATAAACCTGAAGTATTCAGGCAGATATTGACAGAAACAGTACAGGAAGATGCAGATAAACTGTTCAAAGGTGTCGGGAACGACTTCAGTATTCCTGAACTTAGTTTTTACGACATCAACGACAACCTTCAGGATCGTAAAGGAAAGCTGATAACTGTCGAAAACAGCTTAAGCGCATCAACCGAGCCATCTCTTTATCAATCGAAAGTAGATGATATGGTGCGTGATATCGATGAGTATCGTGTTAGCAATATCATTATCAATGAGGACGATCCGACTTATGGTAATATGGATACCGCAGATGTTACATTCGTTTTCAAGTGGTATGATTTCAGTTCAGTCATCAGCGAATTCAATCATTGTGCCTACAATAAGCTGCTCCCTTACTCAATGGTTGGATCGGAAACGACGGAAATCTTCCCAGTTATAGATGATCTGATGCTGTCGATACTGGAAAGAGTAGAGGATGCCGGGATGACCAGGGAATATGAAGTCGTATATAGATATTATCTGTCTGAAGCGGGCAGCAATGCTATCACTGGCAAAGGCGCCGAATGGCGTAATATGGTCGTATTGCTTAAAGATCCGATCCGTAAAATGATCCTGAAGGAGCTTGATTATTCAAGTCAATACAAAGACGATCCTTCAGAAGAGAGTCTGGCTGAAAGAAAAGAGATCATCATAAATATGGAAATCGCTGTCGAATTATACGGAAAAGATGGCGCGAAAGAACTTTTGGAGAGTCTCGGATATGAAGGCTTGGTTTCCAAAATGATCTCGGATTATACACCGGAATCAAGTTCAGAGCAGTAAAGAGTTCGGCAGTTCGGTGTTTATGTGAGTGTTTTATAATTCTAATTCGGGATAATCGGATTAAGAGATTTGCAAATTCCAGCTTGCCGATATGTTCCTTCTTGAGCATTCTGCGGAGACGGTATGCTGCTTGTACCACCAAAAGAAAGATTTCATTTCAGTGCCTTATGAGCCAGAGAATGGAGATTATTTGAAACAGCTGAAATGAAATTGCCGAATCAGTGTGCGAGGTGAAAGAGTATGGAACATAACTGTGGGTTTATAGATGAAAACAGGTGGTTTCGATATAGGGCAGCGGCAATTATTGTAGAAGACGGGTGCGTTCTGTTTGCTGGAAATGAAAATGAGGATTACCTTTATTCGATAGGCGGTGCTGTTCATATGGGCGAAACAGCAGAAGATGCCGTAAAAAGAGAAGTTCTTGAAGAAACTGGTGTTGAATATGCAGTGGATCATCTTGCCGTAATTCACGAGAACTTTTTTAATGAAAATACAGGTTCCTTAAAAGGAATGGAATGTCACGAAATCGCTTTGTACTATTTGATGAAGCCAAGAGGCACAAAGGTGCTGCACAGTGATAGTTATACAATGGGTGTAAGAGAGACTATGCACTGGATTCCAATCGAAAATATCGGTCAGTACAAGGCTTTCCCGACTTTTTTGAAAGACTATCTGCTGTCTGATCATTATGGAATTGAACACATAGTAACAGACGAAAGGGTTTGAAATCCCAGTCTATTGATTTGTTTCCAATTTGCCAATTCATTGAGACGGTAATCCTGTTAGAGAGAACGGGTGATTGACAGCACCTTTCTTTTTTGAGATTATGGAATCAGAAGTTAAGGCTTGTCACTCAGGACTCTATGAGGCTTATCCTTAAAAACATAACATGAGTATGTTTTTAGATATGCATCATAAGAGTCTTTTATTGAATCAATCATAATGAAGGAAGGAGAAAAACATGGTTCAGCTGGGAATCTCACTGTATCCGGAGCAGGAAACGCCGGAAGAAATCGAAGCTTATATCCGCCTTGCCAAACAGTATGGTTTTACCAAGATTTTTACGTCGCTGTTTTCGGTTGAGGGTTCAAATGAAGAGGTAATCGCTTATTTCAGGACTTTAACGGATATCGCTCATAAATACGGCATGGAAGTGTACGGGGACTGCAATGCCCGCTTCTTCATGCAGATCGGAGCCAGAGCGGATGATTTGTCGGTCTTTAAGGAAATCGGACTGGATGTTTTGAGACTGGATCTGATGTTCAATGATGAGAGAGATGTTCAGATCGTCAACAACAAACAGGGACTGGGAGTACAGCTGAATGCAAGCCTGATCCCAGCCGTTAAGAAAACGATTGAAATGGGCGGTGATCCTGCCAGAATCATCGGCTCCTATAATTTCTATCCGTTAAGAAATACCGGAGCGGACAGTGAAGATATTCAGAGAGCCAATGAATTCTTCAAACAGTACGGAATCAAGACTCAGATCTTTATCTCCTCCACGCGCAAGGGGACTCACGGCCCGTGGCCGGTCTCTGACGGTTTGCCGACAGTGGAAATCGACCGCGATCTGCCGATCGGTCTGCAGCTAAGACATATGGTTGCTCTGGGATGCGATGAGGTGATCATCGGCAATGCGTTTGCCAGCGAAGAGGAGCTGAAAGAGCTCAGCGAAACGATGAAGCAGATCTATGTTTACGGGGAGGACAGACCGTTCTACTTCCCGGGCATCCGGAATCAGATCCCCATCGGGGATATTGAGCGCATCCCTCTGAGAATCGATTTGGCGGAAGGTGTGAGTGATACGGAAAAAGAGATTCTCTTCAAGTTTACGAAGCACAACGTTTCAGAGTATACGAAAACGATCATCCGTTCCCGCTGGGGCCGCTTTGATTACCGTCCGATTCCGATCGAAGTGCGTCCGTGCGACAAACCGGTTTTTGAAAACGGCGATGTCGTGATCATTAACGGCAATATCCCGCGTTATAAGGGGGAAGTTCATATTGCCAGAAAACCGCTTGTAAATGACGGGACGATGAACTATGTGGGTCATATCAAAGAGGAGGAAATGTTCCTGCTCGATTTTCTGAAATACATGGATTGTTTCGGTTTTATCGAATAGCTTAGTTGACCATGCGTTATTAGGGATCCTAACGGGATAAATAAGAACAGGCTTCTCACTGTGATTGCAGGGGAAGCTTTCCTTTATGAGGAGTTATATTTGAAAGGATGGATTGCGGGATATGATGTTAGAAACGGAACGGCTGATTCTCAGAGCGTGGGAAGAAGCGGACGCAAAAGAGTGTTACAGATATGCAAGCGATCCGCGGGTCGGCCCGGCTGCCGGATGGCCGGTGCACACAAGTGTGGAAAACAGCAGACAGATCATTAAAGAAGTGCTGATGGTCCCGGAGAGCTATGCCATTGTGCTGAAGGAAAGCGGACTTTTGATCGGCAGCATCGGCCTGCATCATAATGATCTTGCCTCAAAAGAGGATGAAGCGGAGCTGGGCTACTGGCTGGGTGTTCCCCATTGGGGAAAGGGACTTGTGCCGGAAGCCGCAAGAGAAGTTTTACGCCATGCCTTTATTGATCTGAAGCTTGAGCGCGTATGGTGCGCATACTATGACGGAAATGAGAAATCAAAACGCGTCCAGGAAAAACTCGGCTTCAGATATCAGTGGACAAGTGAGGAAGTACCTGTTCCCCAGATGGGCGAAATACGGAAGGGACACGTCAATCTGATGACAAAAGAAGAATGGGAAAACCGGATTACGCTTTACACACCTTCTGTGGATGATCTTTGGTTCCGTCAGGAAATGATGGCAGATGAAAAAACCATGTCGTATAACCATGCCTGGGGAGGAACGATTCCTTTTCCGAAAGAGGAGTGGCAGGACTGGTATGAACACTGGATCATAAATCATGAGGGGAAACGCTACTACAGATACTTAAGGAAGAACTCCGGCGCTTTTATCGGAGAGATAGCCTATCATTACGACAGTGAGCGGAATCTTTATGTTGCGGATATTATCGTATACGCGCCATACAGGGGAAAAGGTTATGGCGGCAAGGGACTGGATCTATTGTGTAACGCCGCGAAACAAAATGGCGTTAAGGTGCTGTATGACGATATGGCAATCGATAATACGGCAATCAATATGTTTCTGAAGCATGGATTTTATGAGGAATACCGGACAGAACAAATCATCATGCTAAAAAAGGAATTGTAAAGATGCTCGCTTTATAAATGAGAAAGAAATGCCTGAAATCACTGCAGTTTAAGGCGCTTTTTTTCTTCAGGGGTCTTCGCAAAATCGGTCAATGATTTTATGATAAGTTTGACCGATGCGGTTAACGGAGGTGCCGGATGAACCCTAAGTTTTACTCTCTGCCGAAAGAAAAGCAGTCCGCGATTCTGAATGCGGGCTTCCACGTGTTTTCTCAGAACAGCTATAAGAAGAGCCCGACGAGTGAGATTGCGGAAAAAGCGGGTATCAGCAAGGCACTTTTGTTTCATTATTTTCAGAATAAGAAAGAACTCTATCTTTTCCTCTTTGATACCTGCTGCAAAATCACGGTTGAGGAAATGAAAAAAAGCGGTGCATATGAGCAGTCGGATCTTTTCGGCAGCATGGATTACGGCATGCAGGCAAAACTCAATCTGATGCGGCAGTATCCGGATATCGGCGTATTTGCCGTCCGGGCATTTTATGAAAAAGATCCCGAGGTCAGTGCGGACATCCAGAAGAGAATGGGGCAGTATCTGCAGATTCATGCATCGAAGAAACTGCAGGCGCTTGATCCGGAGGATTTCATTTCCGGCATCGATCTGAAGGTGATGTATAAGGAAATGTACTGGGCCTCGGAAGGGTGCTTGTGGGAGTACATCCAGCGCGGAGAAATGAACGTGGATGCCATGGAACAGGATTTCCGGAAGCTTCTAAAGTTCTGGAAAAAGGTCTATCTGAGGAAAGAACGCAGGGAGAAAACAGATGATTGAAAAAAGATATGAGACACCTTCCGGAGTGATTTGTTACTGGGTGAATGAGATCGATCCTCATAGAATAACACTGGTCTTTCTGCCGGGTCTGACGGCAGATCACCATCTCTTTGACAAACAGATTGAAGCCTTTGAAAATGAATATAATCTGTTGACGTGGGATGCGCCGGGGCATGCGGCTTCCCGGCCGTTCCGGCTTGATTTTTCTCTGATGCAGAAAGCGGAGTGGCTGCATGAAATTCTGAAAACAGAAGGAATCGTTCAGCCGGTTCTGATCGGGCAGTCCATGGGAGGGTACGTTTCCCAGTGTTTTATTCAGAAATATCCCTCTGAGGCAGGCGGCTTTATTTCCATCGACTCAGCTCCCTTAAAGCGCAGCTATGTGAGCAGTGCGGAAATATGGATGTTGAAAAGAGCGGAACCGATGTACCGGCTCTTCCCCTGGAAGAGTCTGAAAACGATCGGAGCGAACGGATGCGCCACAAGTACATACGGCCGCAATCTGATGCGCTCGTTTCTGGATTCTTATACAAAAGACGAGTATTGCAGACTGTCCGGACACGGCATGAAACTTCTGGCGGAAGCGATGGAAGCCGATTTGCCGTATGAGATCGTTTGTCCCGTGATTCTGATCTGCGGAGAGAAGGATCAGTCCGGTTCCGCAAAAAGCTATAACCGCAGATGGACAAAAAAGGAAGGACTGAAAGTTCACTGGATCAAAGACGCCGGGCATAATTCCAATACGGATAAGCCGGAAGAGGTGAATCATATCATACGGGAATTTGCCGGCAATCTACAGGAGGGAAAGGTATGAGCAGAGAGCTATTTATACGCGCAATCACCCGCTACTTTGCAGGGGTGCTTCTGGTATTGGGATTATTATTTCTTCCTGCGGGAACATGGAACTATCCGCAGGGGTGGCTGCTAATCGGAATTCTGTTTGTCCCGATGTTTCTGGCCGGGCTTGTGATGATGAAAAAGAATCCGGAGCTTCTGAAAAAGCGGCTGAGTGCCAGAGAAGAGGAAGGGGAGCAGCGCAAAGTCATCCTGTACAGCGGAATCATGTTTCTGGCAGCTTTCATCTCCGCGGGACTCAGTTTCCGCTATCAGTGGCTGATGTTACCGAAAGCGGTAAGTGTCATTGCGGCAGTCCTGTTTCTGACCTCTTATGCGCTTTATGCGGAGGTGCTGCGTGAGAATACGTATCTTTCGCGGACAATTGAGGTTCAGGAGAACCAGAAGGTAATCGATACGGGTCTTTACGGAATCGTCCGCCATCCGATGTATATGGCAACGGTGATTCTCTTTCTCAGCATGCCGCTGGTTCTGGGGTCTCTGATTTCCTTTCTGATCATGCTGAGCTATCTTCCAATCATTGTAAAACGAATCCGTAATGAAGAGGAGGTTCTGAAGAGGGGACTTCCGGGCTATACGGAATATATGGAGAAAGTGAAATACCGCTTGATTCCTCTCCTTTGGTAAAACGCCTTTTCTTGACGTAATGGAATACATATGATATTTGAATTGTAAGAAACAACAATGTATTGGAGACGTTAAGAAAATGAAACTGTTTGTGAATGCGTGCGTAAGAAAAAATTCGCGTACCAGAAGGCTGGCAGAGTGTCTTCTTGCGAAAACGGAAGGGCAGATCGAGGAAGTACGGCTGGAAGAGATCCGCTTCCCTGTTGTGAATGAAGCATTCCTGAACAGGCGGGATGCGCTGATTGAGAAGGAAGCCTTTGACGATCCGATGTTCGCGCTTGCCCGTCAGTTTGCCGAAGCGGAAGAAATCATCATTGCGGCACCCTACTGGGATCTTTCCTTTCCTGCCGCATTGAAACAGTATCTGGAGCAGGTCAATGTGGTTGGCATCACCTTCCGCTATTCTCCGGAAGGGATTCCCGTCGGGCTGTGCAAGGCAAAGCAATTGACCTATATTACCACAGGCGGAGGACATTATATGCCGTTGGAATACGGGTATGAATACGTCCGGGCTTTGGCAAACGGGTATTACGGTATCATGGATACAAAACTCTATAAAGCGGAAGGGCTGGATATCTATGGCGCAGATCCGGACGCAATCATGCAGGAAGCCGAAGCGTTGATCCGGCAATAAGAATAGAATTACGTTTCCCGTAACAGGGTCAAATCCTGCTATGGGAAATTTTTTATTCTGCGGGAAAGAGGAGAAGGCGGGTTGATTTTCCATAGGCGTAAAATAATAATTTGATATAGTTAGAGCGTGCTAACCGGAATCGATTATTTTTTTCAATATATGGTTAGCGAGCGCTAACGGGGAACCGTTTCCTGGATCACTTCCCGAAAGGAGGATCCGGGTACGGTGTTTCATTTTGAAGGAGGCAAAACATGAGGTATGCCGGAATGCCGTGGGGCATGTGGGCTTTGTTTCAGAAATCATTCTCTGCTTCTCTCTGTTCTGTTTTGAAATATGAAACAAAAGAAGCACAAACGATCACAAATAAAGCAAAAAAGAAGTACCGTGAGCTGATTGACAAACTGCCGGAATTTGAAAAGGGAGATCGCTTCCGGATGAATATCGTCAGCTGCGCGATGCTCTCTGCCTTTCTTTTAAGCATGCCGAAGAAGCCGGATGTGAATCAGGCAACGGAGTATTATCGCGCATCCATGATGACAAAACCGATGCATCTCTTCTGCCGCATGAGCGCAAAGCGTAAGTTTTCCGCAAAAGACGTGGAAGGAATGAAACAGACGGCAAAGTTTCGCGCGGCAGACCGGAATCCGTACTCCTGGAATATGGAGTTTTATCCGTACGCGGATCAGAGCGGATATGAAGCCCGCTTTACCAAATGCGGCATCTGTACGCTGATGAAAGAGCTGGGCTTAGCGGAACTGATTCCGGCGATGTGCCGTTTGGACTATACGATGAGCGAAGCCGGCGGCGTGTCGGAGTTTGTCAGGAAGTATACGCTTGCAGGCGGCGGCAAGTACTGTGACTGCGGTTATAAGAAGAAGGAACAGAATTAAAATGAATCGAAAAGAACAGATACGGAATGTCTACAAAACGGCAGGGAAAGAAGCGAATTTCTATGACGGCATGATGACGTATTCCACGCTTTTGGGAAAGGCAATCTGCCGCGTTGTGTGGAATATGGATCAGGAAAAGAATCTCAGCTATATCCTGCAGGCTCTATCCGGAATCCCGGAAGACTTCGCGGGAGAACTTCTGGAAGTTCCAGTCGGGACGGGTGTTCTGACGATGCCGGTATATAAGGAATTAAAGAACGCAAAGATCACCTGTCTGGATTATTCGAAGGACATGATGGCATCAGCAGAGGCAAAGGCAAAAGCACAGAACCTGACAAATGTTACCTTTGTGCAGGGAGATGTCGGGGCTCTGCCGTTTGAGGATGAAAGCTTTGACATCGTTCTTTCCCTGAACGGCTTCCACGCCTTTCCGGATAAGGAAGCAGCCTATCGGGAAACCTTCCGGGTATTAAAGAAGGGAGGAATCTTCTGCGGCTGTTTCTATGTGAAAGAGGAATGCAGGCGTACCGACTGGTTTATCACGCATCTCTATCAGCCCAAAGGGTTCTTTACCCCGCCGTATGAGACAAAAAAGAGTCTTTACGAAAGGTTGAGCGGCATGTATGAAGAAGTGAAGGTCAGCGCAGTGGAAGGAATCGCCTGTTTTACCTGCAAAAAAGGAAATAGAAACAAAGGAGTCATTGGATGAAATACCATATTGAAAAGAACACGGTGCAGGAGACGCTGATCATACCCCTCTTCGGACGGGTCGTCTGTTCAGAGAAGTTTCCAGAGCTGTTTGAAGATAAGGAAGCGAAGCGGATCTGTGATTCGCTGGATTATGATTTTGAAGGAAAACGGAAAAAGATGGAATCGGCGGCAGGGCTCTTCGGGGCACTGGAAGTTGCCCAGCGGCAGTATGATCTCTGCTATGAAGTAAAGGAGTATCTGAAATCTCATCCGCAGGCAGCGGTCGTGAATCTCGGCTGTGGTTTGGATGATTCCTATCAGAATTGTGATAACGGGCGATGTCATGGATATAACATCGACTTAAAAGATGTCATAGAGATCCGCAATGAACTTCTGGAATGCGGAGAGAGGGAAGAAAATCTGGCGTTTGATCTGAATGATGAGAGATGGATGGAGAAGATCGATGCGAAAGACGGTGCCGTCTTTTTTGCGGCAGGCGTGTTTTATTACTTTAAAACGGAAGAGGTAAAGCGCCTGTTTCAGAAGATGGCAGAGAAGTTTCCGGGAGCGGTTCTCGTCTTTGATTCCTGCAATGAGCGGGGTGCGAAGATGATGCGGAAGACCTGGTTAAAAGAAGCGGGAATCACGGATGTCAATGCTTATTTTTCTCTGGAAGATGAGAAACAGCTGCAGGACTGGAGTGAGAACTTTGCGTCCGTCAGCGCAAAAAGCTATATGCGGGGATATAGGGATATCTATAATGAGGTCTCTTTGTTTCATAAGCTGATGATCCGCTTCTGTGATGGTCTGGTAAAGATGAAGATCGTAAAGATCGTTTTCAAATAATGAAAGAGGTAAGAACGTATGGCAAGAAAGGATTCGGAGCATCAGAAACTGGGAATGAGCCTGCTCTTTCGCAGGAAAGCCATTTTCAAACCGCTGAACACGGGAAGAATCGATGAACATGTGAGCTGCGTGAGGGAATGGATCGCAAATATCTTTTTCTATACGAAAGGTAACACCACGATTATGATCGACGCCGGCTACAACTATGCCCGTTTAAAAGAGAAGATGGGCTGGCTGGATATTGATCCGGGTGAGATTAAAGACATTCTGATCACTCATCAGGACACGGATCATGTCGGCGCTCTGGAAGTGGATTCCGAGCGGTTATTTGACAATGCGAAAGTATATATCGGGGAGATAGAAAACCGCTATTTAACCGGGGAAGTACGGCGGAAGGTATTCCATGGCGCCTATAAGCTGCCGAGAGTGAAGATGGAAAACCGGAAGGAGCTCTTAAAAGACGGACAGATCTTTTCTATCGGGGATATCAGGGTGGAATGCATTCTGGTGCCGGGACATACCTGGGGACATATGGTCTATCTGATCGATGATGAATATCTCTTTACCGGAGATACGATCTGGTTCGGCGTGGACGGGGGTTACAGTTTTATCAGCACGCTGGCGGAAGATAACAAACTGGCAGTGCAGTCGCTTGGAAAACTGGAAAAGAACCTGCGTCAGAGAGGAAAGAGTATCAAAGTCATCACGGGGCATACCGGCTGGACGGATAATCTGGATTTTGCCTTTGCCCATAGAGATGAGATCTGCAAGCCGTTCACAAGGAAGTATAAAGATCCGAATGCACCTTATGACGGCTATCAGGAGGATGAGGATACCGAAGAAAATGCCAGAGGTGTCCTGCTAAGGAAGGTGGGATAAGATGAGACCGGATTATAAAAACTGGGTTCCCCGCAGCATGGTCATCGCTCTGTATGCGGGAGCATTGCTTTCCTTTCTGCTGTTTCTATTGACGCTGCAGTTAAACGGGAACAAAACTCTCGGCACACTTCTGCTGATTCTGTCGCTTGTATTGTTATTTTATGCGGTCTGGATGGATGTACTGCACCGGACGTTTGACTATCGCGGAAAACGCAAGATGGCAAAGACGATCATTGAGGGGACTGCGTCCTATGTGACTCTGCCGGAAGGCGGCGTCGGGCTGGATATAGGCTGCGGCAGCGGTGCACTGACGATTGCCTGTGCGAAGCACAATCCAAAAGCCAGAATGGTCGGCTGCGACATCTGGTCAGGCGCCTATAAAGCGGTTTTTACCAGACAGCTCTGTGAAGAAAACGCCAAAGCGGAAGGCGTGGATAATGTGTCCTTCGAGGAGGGAAATGCCGTCTTACTGCCTTTTGAGGATGAAAGCTTTGATGCCGTCACGAGTAACTATGTCTATCACAACATCAGTCTTCAGAATAAGCAGAAGCTCTTGGAAGAAACGCTCCGGGTGCTGAAAAAAGGCGGAACGTTTGCGATTCACGACTTAATGAGCAAGGCGCGCTATGGTGACATGGAAGCGTTTGTGCGCAAACTGAAGGAAAAAGGATATGAAGAGGTGCGGCTGATCGATACGACAGACGGCATGTTTATGAACAAGAAAGAAGCGCTTCTATTGGGACTTTCCGGCTCTGCGCTGCTGGTCGGCAGAAAATAAAGATTTCCGCCTTACGTAATAGAATGCCATGGCACGGGTTTATGAAACACCGTGCTTTTTATTTCGCTGAATCTTTCATTTGAAATCCGGGAGGAAACAGTATCCTGTAAGGAAGGAATGCGATATACTGTAATTCATGATGAAGGAGGAAGAGTTATGCGTGATATGACAACGGGGAAACCGCTCTCGCATTTATGGAGCTATGCGCTTCCTCTTTTACTGGCCAACTGGATGCAGCTGGCATACAATGCCATCGATTCCATCATCGCCGGACGCTTCATCGGACAGAATGCCTTAGCCGCTGAGGGAATTGCGGCACCGGTGATGAATCTGGTGATTCTTTCCATCTCCGGCTTATGTATCGGGGCGGGAATATTGATGAGTGAACACTTCGGAGCGAAGAACATGACGTCTTTGCGCCGTACGATTGCCGTCACGCTGCGCTCGGGAACACTAATCGCAACGATTGTGGCAATATTGGGTTTTGTTTTCTCCAATGTAATCGTCCGTTTGCTTGAAGTACCGGCGGATATATCAGCCATTACCGCAACCTATCTCAGAATCACCTTTTTAGGGGCGCCGTTTACCTTTGCGTATAACGCTTTAGCGGCAGCGATGAAAAGCGTCGGGGATTCCAAGACTCCGCTGCGCTTTCTGGCGTTCAGTTCCATTTTGAATGCCATACTGGATCTCTTCCTTTTAGGGGTTTTGCATAAGGGAATTTTCACCAGTGCCATGACGACGGTATTTGCCCAGGCGGCCAGCGCGGCTTTGGCACTGTATTATCTCAGCACCAAAACAAAAGAACTCTTACCGCAGAAAGAAGAGTGGAGCTATGACAGTGCCATATTTAAGGATCTTGTCCGCTATGGCGCACCGACGGCCATGCAACAGGCAATCCAGCCGATCGGCAAGGTGCTCATTCAGTCGCAGGTCAATGCACTGGGTGTCTCTTCGATTGCGGCTTTCCACGCGGTCACGCGGGCGGATGACTTTGCCTGCATTCCGGAGCAGGGAATCTCTTCAAGTATCTCCACCTACATTGCCCAGAACCGCGGGGCGAAAAAAGAAGAGAGGATCCGCAGAGGCTTTGCGACGGGAATTGCCATGGAAGCCGTCTACGGCATCGGCATTGCCATAATTACCTATTTGTTCCGCAAACAGATCGTGGCTTTATTTGTCAGCGGGGAAGCCGCAAAGGATGTGATTGCGGCGGGAAGCAGCTATCTTTCCGTCATGGCATTCTTATATGTTCTTCCGGGTATGACCAACGGCTTCCAGGGGTTCTACCGCGGCATGGGGCGCATGAAGATGACGATTCTCGGCACCACCATCCAGATTTCTTTCCGCGCTTTATTCACCTTCCTTCTTGCACCGAAGATCGGCTTAAAGGGAATTGCGTATGCGAGCGGGATCGGCTGGAGCATCATGCTGCTGGTGGAAGTACCGATTGCGCTTTACGCCTTAAGAAAAATGAAGAAAGAATAATCCGGGCGCTGCACGAAAGAAGTGCAGCGCTTTTCCTTTGAAGGAATCTGCTATAATTGAAACAAAGAGGCAGAATCATGAAACAATGGATCAGAACATACAGATCTTATCTTTTACTGGCAATTTCCCTTGCGTGTTTTCTTCTGGGCATCTACCGCAATGAAGTTGCCTCGGTCTATCAGAAGGCCATACGGATCTGCCTGGAGTGTATCGGCATTGGCTAAAAGAATCTCTTTGCGCAGAGCGGTACAGGCCGGGATGGGAATTGCCCAGAATGCCCATTTCAGCGGACTTTTGAAAGGAACGCTTTACGGCGGTGCACTCAAGCGCTTCTGTGCGCCGGGCTTGAACTGTTACTCGTGCCCGGCAGCTGTTGTGTCGTGTCCCGTCGGGGCGTTTCAGTCGCTCTTGTCGCAGCGCAAGCCGAAGTTCTCCTTTTACGTATTCGGCTTTCTGAGTTTTCTCGGGGTGCTCTTGGGACGCTTTGTGTGCGGCTGGCTGTGTCTCTTCGGGCTCTTTCAGGAGCTGCTATATAAGATTCCGGTAAAGAAGATCCGGATTCCGGAAAAGATCGATGAAAAACTGCGTTATCTGAAATACGTGATCCTCGTGGTGTTTGTGATTCTCTTCCCGGTGATTCTGCGGGATGAATACGGACTCTCCGCTCCCTATTTCTGCAAGTGGCTCTGTCCGGCAGGAATGCTGGAAGGGGGAATCCCGCTCTGGATTCTGGATCACTCGATCCGTCCGGCAGCTCATTTCCTCTATGCGTATAAGCTGGTGCTTCTGTTGATCATGGTGGCGTTCTCGAGTATGGTGGAGCGCCCCTTCTGCAAGTACATCTGTCCGCTCGGGGCTTTCTATTCTCTGTTTCAGAGCGTCAGTTTTCTGAAACTGGAGGTAAACAGAGAAGCCTGCATCCACTGCGGCAGGTGCGCAAAAACCTGCATGATGAAAGTGGATCCCTCAAAGACGCCAAACAGTGCGGAATGCATCCGTTGCGGGGAGTGCGTGAAGGCCTGCCCGGCGCATGCGCTGCATTTCAATATAAACAGAAAAGAACAGACGGAAAAAGCACAGTAGATAATGAAGGATATCAAAGCCTGCCCTTGTCTCTGACAGGGCGGGCTTTTTTTACTTCGTAAAGAAATATAAAGAAATATGGCTGAATCGCATAATTTTGTTATATATTTAGACTGTTTTTTGATATGATAAAAATGAACATGAAAATCTCAATCATCCGTCATTTCCGCATCATCCCGATAGTACTTCTCCTATGTTGTTTTCTTAGTGGATGCAGCGGCGAGAAACTGCCGGATGAACCCTCACAGAGGGATGAGATGCCAGAGACGCACTATGAGATCCCGGAATTTCTGGAAAATGTGTGCAATGAGGAAGAGGCATATCACGGAAATGATGTCATGCTGGATCTGACACATAAAGATGAGGGCTACTTTGCGGCAAGTGCATACGCGGAAAAGAGGCTGAAGATCCAGGTCATTAAGGATGATCTGACCTATAACTACAATCTGGATAAAGAGGGAAGGATCACCTATTTCCCGCTGCAGTCGGGAGACGGAACGTACGTGATCCGGGTGATGGAAAACACGGTGGAAAACCGCTATGCGGAAAAGTTCCGCGTGGAGGAGGAAGTCGTCTTAAAAGACGAGTTCCAGCCGTTTCTGCACGCTTCGGAATATGTGAGCTATACCGAAGAGAGCGAATGCGTGCAGAAGGCACATGAGCTGGCACTCGAGGCGACGGATGCCAACGACTTCATCACCGCCATCTACAAGTTTATCTGCAAGACCGTGCGGTACGACCGCAAGAAGGCGGAAACGGTGCCGAGCGGATATGTGCCGGTACCGGATGAGACGATGAATACCGGCATGGGGATCTGCTTCGACTATGCCTCACTGGCCGCCAGCATGTTGCGCAGCCAGGGGATCCCGACCAAACTGATCTTCGGGTATGTGGCACCGGACGATCTCTACCATGCATGGAATATGGTCTATACGGAAGAGAGCGGCTGGATCACGGTGGAATTCAAGGTATCGGAAGAGAGCTGGAACCGGGTGGATCTGACCTTCTCGGCGAACGGCTCGGATGCGAAGTTTATCGGCAACGGAGAGAATTATGCCGATGTATATGAATATTAGCGGGGGAAAAAGCGATGAGTAAGAAAGAACAGCTGGACTATTTGGGCGTCAGTGCCTTTGCGGAAAGCATGGGCATGATGATCCAGAGCGGTGTTTCCAATGAAGAAGCACTTCTATTACTGAAACAGGATTTGCATGGTGGCATCCTGGCCAGTGCCCTGGAAGGGATGGCGAAGGATGCGGAAGAAGGCAAGGGACTCCATGAGGCCATGGAGCACTCCGGCATCTTCCCGGAATATGCGCTGCAGATGGTGAAAGCCGGGGAAAAGACCGGTTCTTTGGAAAAGGTCATGAATCATCTGGCTTCCTATTATCAGAACCAGAAGGGAATCAGCGATCAGCTGCGCTCGGCGGTCATCTATCCGGCCAGCATGATTGCGATGATCATCGTGGTGCTCATCATCATGTTGCGGATGGTATTACCGGCCTTCAGCAGTGTGTATGCCAATCTGTCCCCGTCCTCCGCAGGTTATATCCGCTTTGCCTATCTGCTCTGCCGCATTCTGCTGGTCGTCATGATCGTCTTTGTGGCAGTGATTCTGTGCGGTTTCTTCTTATGGAAGAACGGAAAGAAGAGCACGGTGGAAAGCGTGCTGCGCAAGATCCCGCTTTTAGCCAATATTCTGGATGACATGGGAACCTTCCGCTTCACCAGCGCCTTTGAGATGTATCTTGCCAGCGGCGAGATGCAGGATGAGGCATTACTCAACAGCCTGCCGCTTGTGGATTGCGGGGCAGTGGAAGAAAAGCTGAAACGCTGTGCAAAACACATGGAAGAAGGACACGGCTTTGCCTATGCAGCCAACAAGGAAGAACTCTATGAAGCCATTTACGGCAGAATGCTGGTTCCGGCAGAGCGCAGCGGTAATATGGAAGGCATCCTGGAACGTCTGACTGCTTTACTGAAGGCAGACATCTCCAACTCCGTGACGCGCTTCGTCAATACGGTGGAGCCGCTCTTATCGGGAATCCTGATGATCAGCATCGGCCTGATCCTGATCAGCTTAATGTTACCGCTGATCGGTATGATGAATTCCATCGGCTAGGAGGCGCCTATGTATAAGGATCAGAAAAAAGGTCCGCGCTATCTGCTCTTCCTGAGCATTCTGATCGCACTTCTCTTTCTGGCAAGTGTGATACGGAAGCAGGGGATAAGCGATGAGGAGGCACTCGCCTCAATCGAGCGCAGCATCCGCGACTGTGCGCTGCAGTGCTACGTGGTCGAAGGCGTCTACCCGCCGAGCCTCAGCTATCTCGAAGAGCATTACGGACTGACATTAAATAAAGAAGACTATTACATTCATTACGACATATTTGCGGAAAATCTGCCTCCGGAAGTGCGGATCACAAGAAGAAACAGGTAAGACATGAAACAGAGGTCACAACATCAGCTTTCATCATCGTTCTATACGCTGGGGATCGTCACCCTGTTTTTAGGCGGCTTCCTTCTGCTGGTGGTCTTTGGAGCAGCGTCCTACCGCAACATCACGCTCTCCCAGTCAGAGAACAACCACGTGCGCGAGCTGCAGTCGTATCTCTTAACGACCATTCAGTCCAACAAGCTGAATAAGATGTATCTGAAGGAAGCGGAAGAGGCTGACTCGAAAGTGCTCTATATTGAAGATATCGACAGCACCTACGGCTTCCGCATCTACAACTATCAGGGAAATCTGGTGGAGGATTACGGCGAGATGAACGGAAAGCTGTACCCGAAGGATGCCAATGTGCTCGGGGAAAACAGCACGCTGAACTTTGAACTGGTGAATCCGGAGCTTTTAAAGATCACAACCGATCTCGGCAGCATCTACGTGAAGGTCTACCGCTTTGAGAAAGGACAGTAGTTATGGATCAGAAAATCAACCGCATCTACTATCTGGAAACATTCCTTCTGTTAGGTTTTTTCATCGCGCTGACACTGATCCTTTCCAATTCCTTCGTCTACTCGCGTCAGCTCTCCAATGAAGCGGAAGATCTCAGCAATGCCGTCTGCATTGCGGAGAATATGGCGGAGATGTTCAAAGGTGCCAAAGACGAGAAGGAGCTTCTGTCTTTATTGCAGACAGAATCAGCGCTTTCCGTTGTCAAAGAAGGCGGAAAGGAAATCATTACCGTATATTATAATAAAGACAGAGAACCGGATATCCTGGGCAGTTACCGCATCACACTGAGCTATGAGGGTGAGAAATCATCCCAAAGTGGTATCAAAGAAGCGGATATTACAGTGTATAATGTAAATACTAAAATGGAGTTGTATGCCTTAAGCGTCGGGAAACTGACCCGGGAGGTCGTTTATGAATAGACCTCTGATCCGCCTGGGGCCTCTGGCCGTACTGCTTACGGTTGTGGCAATATCATTATCCACATTAGCCATCCTGACGTTTTCCACTGCGCGGGCGGATAAGGCTTTAGCGGAGCGCTTTGCGTCTTCCGTTAAGATCCGCTATGAGCTTGAGAAGGAAGGGAACCGTTTTATTGAGCGGCTTTACAGTGATCCGGCCGTCAGCTCGGATCCCAGTGTTACAATAGAAGACGACCGCATGGTGTACACGCTGTCGAAAGAAGGATATACCCTGACCATCACTGCCGCAAAGGACGGCGGTGCCCTCTCGAAGTGGCAGATCCGCAAAGAGTGGGAACATGAGGACCGCATTGACAACCTCTGGGGCGGGGATTAAGGAGAACGACGATGAAGATTACCGAAATACTGGATAAGGCAGTAAATAAAAAAGCTTCCGATATCTTCCTGGTTGCCGGTCTGCCCGTGACAATCAAATGTCATGGCGAGCAGATCCGCTTTGATGAAGATATGCTGAAGCCGGATCAGATCAATGAACTGATCGATGAGATCTATGAGCTGGCGAAGCGGGAGAGAACAAATCTCGAGCAGCATGTGGATGATGACTTCTCATTCTCCATGTCGAATCTGGGACGCTTCCGTATCAACGTGTTCCGTCAGCGCGGCTCCTTAGCGGCCGTAATCCGGATCATCCGCTTCGGTTTGCCGGATCCTGAAAAGCTCGGCATTCCGGAAAGCGTGCTTTCCTTAGCCGATAACCGGCGCGGGCTTGTCTTAGTGACCGGGGCGGCGGGAACGGGCAAGAGCACAACGCTCGCCTGCATGATTGACCGCATCAACAAGAGCACACCGTGTCACATCATTACGATGGAAGACCCGATCGAATACATTCACCGCCACGACAAGGCCATCGTATCCCAGCGGGAAGTCTATATCGACACCCCGGGGTATCTGGAAAGTCTGCGCTCCGCTTTGAGAGAGAGTCCGGATGTGATCCTGCTTGGCGAAATGCGTGACTACGACACGATCTCCAGCGCCATCACGGCAGCGGAGACGGGCGTGCTGTTATTCTCCACGCTGCATACCAACTCCGCAGTAAATACGATTACGCGTATCATCGACGTCTTCCCGTCCAGCCAGCAGCACCAGGTGAAAATCCAGCTGGCACAGCTGTTAAAAGGCATCGTCTGCCAGCAGCTGGTTCCGGCAAAGGACGGCGGACTGGTTCCGGTCTTTGAAGTGATGAAGATCACCCCGGCAATCCAGAACATGATCCGTGAGGACAAGCTGCATCAGATTGAAGCCGTCATGGCCAGCGGGGCAAATGAAGGCATGTACACGATGGATGCGGACCTGCTGCGCTTATACCGTGCGGGAAAGATCAGCAAGGAAACGGTTCTGGTCAGTTGCAATCACTACGATACGATGCTGAAGAAGCTGGGAAATTAGAAAACACATACAGGGGGATACTGTCTTATGACATTCCGTGAAACCGAAGAAAAAGATACACTCATCGTGAAGATGTTTTCCGGCTTTTCCCTAAGCTATAACGGAAAGCTCATCACGGGCAAGGCAAAAAGCTCCGAAAGTCAGTTCAATTATCTGATGGAGCTGCTTTTGCATGAAAGAGAGAACGGTGTCAGCAAGGACAAGCTGATTTCCACGCTCTTCTATAACCGTGATCTGGAAAACATGAATCACGCGGTGCACTCCGTCATCTACAACGCGAAAAAGCGCCTGGAAGACTACGGACTGCCGAAAGAGAACTATATCGTGCAGAAGGAAGGCATCTACTACTGGAACAGCTCCGTTCCGGTGCGCGAGGACTGCAAGGAGTTTGAAACGCTGTATGTCGAAGCTCTGAGCGAAGAGGATGTATCAAGAAAAATCGCCCTGTTATTAGATGCGATGCATCTCTATGTCGGGGACTTCCTGGAAAACCAGGTGGGTATCGCCTGGGTGGCCAAGGAGAACTGGCGCTACCGCCGCATCTTCACCGAAGCCATCAACCTGCTTTCCCGCTTACTCAGCGAGACGGCACGCTATGACATTCTGGAAGATGTCGGCAAATATGCCAGCCGCATTCAGCCTTTCTCCAACTGGGAGACGCTGACGATGGACGCATACGTCAAGAGCGGGCAGTATGACAAGGCATATAAATTATATGAAGAAACGGTCGATCTCTATCTGCATGAGCAGGGGATCCGGCCTTCGAATAAGATGTTTGAACTGCTGAACACGCTGGGAGCGCAGTTTGAGCACTCGGCGGGACTTTTGGAAGAGATTCAGGGAAATCTGGATGAAAAGGTGATTCATAACGGAGGCTACTGGTGTTCCTATCCGGTCTTCCTGGGAATCTACCAGGCCATCAACCGCATCAGTGAACGTAGCGGGCAGATGGCATACCTGATGTTATGCACGATCGTGGACACCAAGGGAAACGCGATGGTGAAAGGCAGCAATCTGGAGGATCTCAGCGAACGGCTGGGCAGAGCCATTCAGACCACCATCCGTCGTTCGGATGTTATGAACAAGTATTCCAAGGGGCAGTATCTGGTCTTACTGCTGAATACCACGATGGAGAACTGTGAGATCATCCAGAAGAGAATCAACGACAAGTTCATCATCAACCGCCAGCAGATCAAGGTGAAATACTATGTCAGTCCGGTCTGGAAGTAGAGGTGAAGCGAAATGAGTCAGAAATATCTGGGCATGCCCAATGCCGTGGTGCTTTGTGCCGACGGCTTTGAGAATGAAGTCCGCGGCAGGCTCTACCACCTCTATCAGAGAGAACCCGTCATCATACGGGATCAGACGGATCTTTTGGAAAGCATGGACGCATTGTTTGATAAACTCCGGTTTCCGTTTCCGGCAAACAATGAGCGGCATTTTGTGAAAACGGAAGAAAACTATGAAAGGGAGCAGATGGAAAAGGTTATGAAAGACGAAGAATTATTGGAACAGCACGGGGACCTCGGTACCTTTATCATCCGCGTTCAACACCGTCAGAACAGCAGCTGGCAGGGCAGGATCACCTGGGTGGAGGAAGACAAGACGCTCTCCTTCCGTTCCGTCTGGGAGATGATGAAACTCATCGACGAAGCGATGGAGCTGGCCTCTCCGCTTCCGGAGGATACTACTCCGAGCTGGAATGAATAGAAAAGTGTATTTTATGCATCATTTTGTATTAAAAAGGCAAAAAAAATACACAATGATGTACGCATCTTTAGACTATTTTATACTATAATAAATTTGATTAAAGACAGCGGGCTTTTCGCAGTCATAATAAAGCAGTTATACAACAGGAAGTTAACCAAAGCAGTAGAAGTTTATCAACAGTCAAAGGCAGTTTTATTTGACCCCAAACAAAACAGAATTTGGTAGTTGTGGATTTTCCTGCTTTTTTGCGTCTTAGGACCTGCGCGGAAAAGAAATCATCATACCATATTAAGCAGTTTAGCAGTTGAGCAGTTACAGCATTCAGGAAGGCAGTTATACCTGATCCGACAGTTGAATGAAGTAGTTCATATCTTCTGCTTTTTTTGCATATCGGAGCGGAAGTGAAATATCAACAATCGATATGAAATCTTTACTTTGTACGAAGGGGGAAAGTACTTATGAGATTGCACAAATCTATCTTAAGTGTCTTCCTGGTCTTCTGCATGATGATTACCAATATTTCCGGAGGAAGACTGGTAGTTACCGCGGAGGATCTGGGAAGCAGTGAAGAGCAGTCCAGAGAAGTCCTCGAGGGTAAGACCCTTGTGAAGGAGGATCTGGAACAACTTCTGGAAAACCGGGAGGAAGAAGTCGGTACGGTTGATCCGATTAAAGAGGAAGTCGTCGTTGACGAACCTGTGGAAGTCACCGAACCGGTCATTGAGGAGGTTATTGAAGAACCTGCCTTACCTTCCGAAGAAGAAACAGTAAACGAAACCGGAGAGGAAGAGATTCCGGAGGTTTTGCCTGTTGAAGAGGAAGAAGAACAGCTGACTCTGGAAGGCAAGACATTCGAGAAACTTCCGACACTGTACGTCAAGGAGTTAGATGACGTAACAGTCACGGTGGAAGTACCGGAAGGCACGTTCCAGGAAGAGATGGAACTGGTTGTCAATCCATTTGAAGAAGGCAGTAAAGAGTATGACGAAGCCTGGCTGGCTTTGGAATCCGAAGGCGTCAACTTCACGGGAATGATGGCTTTTGATATTTTCTTCCGTACTGTGGCAACACAGAAAGAAGTCGAGCCGGATGGAAGCGTTAAAGTCAGGATCACTCTGAATCAGAAGACAATCGAAGCATTGCAGCTGAAAGAAGAGGATCTGAAGACGATGGAAGTCAACCATTTCGACGATGACAAGATCGAAGCAATGGCAGACCTTCTCGAACAGTATGGCGGACGTCTGAATGTCAAGTGGGATGCCGGCGAAATCGCGGAAGTGGAAGCGGAATTTGAAACCACTGCTTTCTCCACGTATACGATTTCCTGGGGTTACAGATCCTATGACATCCATTATGTTGATACTGCTGGAAACAGCCTGACACCGACAAGAACGCCAACATTTACAAACAACTATAATTTCCTGATTTATGATGTGGAAGGATACGAATACGATTCCACACATTACGGATCCTTAACGGGTACGGCGATCCGACCATTAGTACTGCACTATAATAATGATCGATATTATCATAATGGGAACGGTGAAAATGGTTGGTCCCAGCTTAGAAATGACATCTATGTTGTTTACAAGGCAAAACCGACTCCGACACAGGGCGGTACGCCACAGGTAGACCAGGATGAGACTTGGCCGGATCAGGATACTCCTGCTCAGAAGCCGACATTCACGAAGAACTCCAAGAATAACGGAAACGGTACAAATACGATTTCTTTAACGATCACGGGTCCGGAAAAACCGGTGGAAAAATCCACTCCGGCAGACGTCATCGTTGTTTTCGACGTATCCGGCTCCATGAGTAATAACATGAACGGGCAGACGAGACTTGCCAGAGCTCAGACAGCTGTCAATACGATGGCACGGACGCTGTTACAAAACAGCGGTGTCCGCATGGCTCTGATCTCCTTCTCCACAACAGCGAATGAGGAGATGAATGGGCAGTTTACAAACAGCTATGATACATTCAGCCGTGCAGTCAACGGCTTAGGTGCTGCAGGCGGAACGAACTGGGAACAGGCGCTGCAGTTAGCGAACCGGATGACGGTCCGCTCGGATGCGGCAACTTTCGTGGTGTTCGTAACGGATGGTGACCCGACATTCCGTGTCAGCCGTGGTGATGTTGCTGACAATGGTTTGGATTTGTATACTGCCACTACGTATCAGTATTACCGTAATAACTATGTGTTCGGTACAGGTTCCAGTGATAACAGCGGCAGAAACTTCGACTTCGCAGTTGACCAGGTTTCTGCAATCGCCGGTGCGAAGAAGAACTTCTATGCGATTGGTGTCTCCAATGACGTAACGAAAGTACAGAACCTGACAACGGAAGGCGGCGTGGATGCCAGCCATGCGTTTATCGCATCTGACAACACAGCAATGGAGAATGCCTTCAAGTCCATTACGGAATCCATCAAATCCATACTCGGTTTCGGTAATGTTGAAATCACTGACGGAATCACGGCATTAACGAATGCCGAGATGAAGGTCATGGAAAGCGTCGATCCGACGAGCTTCAAATACTACCGTTACGGCGGTGAGAACAATAAATACGGCAACGGATATGCGAATAAGACGGAATGGACAACCCGTGCAGCGGACGGCTGCGCAGCTGCCTCTTACAATGAGACGGATGGTGCAGTCCACTGGGATATGGGTGCATCATTCCAGCTGGAAGATGATGTAACTTATGTTGTCGAATTCACAGTCTGGCCAAGCCAGGCAGCGTATGACCTGGTTGCCGATTTGAACAACGGCATCAGAACATATGAAAGTCTGACAGATGCCGAAAAAGCACAGATCGTTGTAGTTACTGAGCCGACAGCGACAACCACAGGTACATATGCTTTAAAGACAAATACGGATGAAGTGAATGCCACTTATAACAGAACGACAAAAGCCGGCGATACGGTGACCATTTCCGATACAACGGAAATCAGCGCAGAATACAGCGAAGGTGCTCTTGAGAACATGACGCTGGATTCTGACTTTATCACTATCAAAAAGGAATGGCACAACGCACTGGACAGCCGTGTCGTGGATGGAATCACTTTAACTGTGACGAAAGATGGTGCTTCTTACCTCACTGTTACATTAAATGACGGCAACAGCTGGACTTCCTCGGAAGAGTATATCTCTGCCGGTGTCATTACCAAGACAGCGGACGGAAAATACAATGTCCGTGAAACAGGTCACGATTATACGGTAACCGAACCGGCGGCTTTCTCCTATTACTGGGATTTAACAGCTGATACTTACCGTCCGATGGTCATTGACGGCGAATTGACTATGCTGATCAAGACGAACAGTCCTACAGGCACGGAAGGTACGGATTATTATGTAATCAATGGTAACAGCTATCAGGTAAGTGAAACGACAACACCGCAGTTGGTTGCATCAAACGACCGCCGAAGCAACCTGAACCTCAATAAGGTTGTAACAGCAAATACACAGGCAGTTGACAATGTTCCGAACCCGGATGATGTATTTACATATACCATCACAGTAACGGATGCAAATGGCGATGCTGTCTGGTTTGGTGCACAGGATGAAAGCGGAGCAACAGTCACCATTGAATCTTACTCCGCCAACGTAACTCCGGAAATCAGAGATGGCAATCCGACGGGAAGCTATTCCGTTCCGTCCGGAGCACAGTTCACGATCAGCATTAAAGCGGGCTGGAACGTACGTTTCTTCAACCTGCCAAGAGGCACGACTTACTCCATTCAGGAAACAGGCATGGTGGACGGCTATGAGTTCGTCAAAGCGGAAACATCTGCAGAGGTCACAAAACCGGAATATGCGGATGATTTCAAAGCGACACCGGGTACTGTAAGCGGAAATACAGTCACAGGTACAATCGATCAGCCGAACAACGTATACAGCACACAATACACGAACAACTGGAATCCGAACAATGAAATCGTAATCATCAAAACAGATGAGAACGGTACAAAGTTAGCCGGAGCACAGTTCACATTATATAAATATGACACAGAGTGGAAACAGATCGCGACATTCACATCCAAAGCAGATGCGGGTGAAACACTGAAAGTCGGACACGGTTTCTACAAACTGGAAGAAACGGCAGCACCGGCAAATTACGAAATGACGGAAACTGTCTACTTCAAAGTAGAAACTAGCGGCAATACCACTACAGTCACTCTGACAAATGAAGATGGTGAAGCAATTACCTATGCGGATGCCACTGCAAGCGGAAATGAAATCACGATCAAAGACTGGCCTCTGACAACAGCCGAAGCCACAAAAGTTTGGAAGAATGCGGATGGCACTACATCTGCACCGGCAAATGCAACGGTGGTATTCACACTGTACGCAGACGGAACAGCTACAAGCTATACTGTGACATTAGACGGTACAGCGGATACGACAGCTCCAACTGCTGCGGGCGGTTACGAAAGTGAAGCCTGGAAAGCCACATTTGTTAACCTTGAGAAATACAAAGTAGTGGAAGGTGAACGGACAGAGATCGTCTACACGATTGCTGAAACAACAACGTATCCGGGATACAAGGCAAGCACAACGGATCCTGTCGCAAGTGGTAGCACAATCACAAATACACAGGAAGCTACTGCAGCTAACGCCTTAAAGGCATGGGTCAATGCGGATGGCAGCACGACTGCTCCAACAGGCGCAACAGTTGTCTATACACTGTACGCAGACGGAACAGCTACAAGCTATACTGTCACATTAGACGGAACTGCAGATACTGCTCCTACAGGAACAGCCGGATATGAAAGTGCAGCCTGGAAGGCAGAATTCAT
>JAZQFH010000026.1:0-26518 GCA_045539425.1 Erysipelotrichaceae bacterium | reverse complement strand
AATACTCTTTCCAGAGTTTATTGCGCACTTCGGGATAATCTCTTTTGATCAGTCTTGAAGATGCGCTCTTATAGGCATTGATGAACTTGGACAGTTCACTGTTTGGCTGTGCCTTGAACATGATATGAACATGGTCCACGTTATGATTCCATTCCAGAAGAGTGATGTTGTAGGAGGGAGCGATCTTTTCAAATATACTTTTAGCGAAATCAGAGATCGTATCATCAAAGACTCTACGGCGATATTTCACGACGAGAATGAGGTGGTAATACATTGCGAACACCGAATGATTATTGTTATCCAATTTCATATATTTTATGCGCCTTTCCTTATCCTACGACTGATTATATTATATCACATTTCTACTGAGAATTCATCCCCTCCCTTACACTTTTGTAGGAGGACGGGGACTTCTTCGTGATTACGTTAAATCACAGAACAGGCAACTTATTCTTCTTCGGTACTTTCCTCGCGGTATTCGCGCTGCACTTCATACATGTCACTGGCTTCCTCTTTACGGATATGATCCCGGATATCGAGTACCTTCACTTCCAGATGACGGTTGCCGAATACCACATGAACCACATCGTTCACATGAACTTCCGCAGCCGGTTTGACCTGTTTTCCGTTGATGTAGACCCTCTGTCCGCTGGCCAGTTCCTTGGCCGTGCTTCTTCTCTTGAGGATGCGCGACACTTTCAGATATTTATCAATTCTCATGCTTTTCCGCTTCCTTTGTCTGACGGAGGACTTCCAGTGTTTCCTCCAGCCAGTTCTTCTTGTTGTTCAATATCAGGATAATATTTCCGTGCAGATATTTCAACTGGGCTTCCGGTGCCACCTTTCCGACAATTTCAAACAGCTTGATGCCGTCCACCCGAGAGGAATAGCTCTGCGTGAATTCGATCTGGACGTTTCTGGTGTTTTCCTTGAAGTTCTGGATGCGCTCTTCTTTTAGTAACATCTCCAGACGCTTCTTTTCAAAGAGAAGGGAAACGGAAGCCGGAAGTTTTCCGTATTCGTCCGTGATTTCTTCCTGCAGATCCATTAGCTGTTTGAAATCCTTCGCCGCATCGATCCGCTGATACAGCGTGATCTTTTCGTAATCCCGGCTGGTGAATTTTTCCGGAATATAGGCATCCACGCTCATCGGGATCGTGTTTTCCTTTTCCTGCTTTTCCACTACTTCGCCTCGTTTTGCGGAGATGGCTTCATTCAGCATCTCAATATACATATCGATACCGACTGTGTCGATGAACCCGGACTGTTTATCTCCCAATAGATCCCCGGCACCGCGGATCGTCAGGTCCCGCATGGCGATCTTGTAGCCGCTGCCGAGTTCCGTGAATTCCTTGATTGCCGTCAGACGTTTCTGGGCGATCTCGCTTAACTGTTTCTGCGGCGTATACATCAGATAGGCATATGCCAGACGGTCAGATCTGCCGACGCGTCCCTTGATCTGATAGAGCTGGGAGAGCCCGAAGCGGTCGGCGTTGTCGATGATCATCGTATTCGCGTTCGGGATATCGATTCCCGTCTCAATGATGGTGGTACAGATGAGTACGTTGTATTCGTTTTCCACAAACTGGTACATGACGTCCTCAATCTCGGTACGGTCCATCTTTCCGTGCACCACGGCCACCTTCGCTTCCGGTACATCCTGTTTGATGCGGTTGGCAACCGCATAGATGTCGCGGATATTGTTGTACAGGTAGAAGACCTGTCCGTTGCGGACCAGTTCCCGCTGAATGACTTCCTTGATTACGGAACGGTTCTTTTCAATGACGTAAGTCAGAACCGGCAGACGGTTGTCCGGCGGAGAATTCAGCTGAGACAAGGAACGGATTCCAATCAGTGACATCTGCAGTGTCCGCGGAATCGGGGTTGCACTCAGGGAGAGAACGTCGATGGAATTCTTGATTTCCTTGATCTTTTCCTTGTGTTCCACGCCGAAGCGCTGTTCCTCATCGATAATCAGTAAGCCCAGATCCTTGTACTGAACATCCTTCGAAAGGATCCGGTGCGTGCCGATGATGACATCCATCGTGCCGTCTTTCAGCTGTTTGAGAATCTGCTTCTGATCCCTCTCACTGACAAAGCGGTTTAATAAGCCGACACGGATGCCGTAACGTTCCAGTCTGTCCTTAAACGTATTGTAGTGCTGATGTGCCAGGATCGTTGTCGGACAGAGATAGGCGACCTGTTTCAGATCATTGACGGCCTTAAAGGTTGCCCGGATGGCAACTTCCGTCTTGCCGAAACCGACATCCCCGCATAACAGACGGTCCATCGGTTTGGAGGATTCCATGTCCTCCTTCACTTCCTGAATGGCCGTTACCTGATCTCTTGTCAGCACATAGGGGAAATCCTTTTCAAACAGTATCTGATCTTCGCTGTCTTTGGAGAAGGCATAGCCGATCAGGTTTTCCCGTTTGGCATACAGATCCAGTAAACGTTCAGCGATATTGTTCACGCTCTCCTGAATGTGAGCTTTCGTCTTGCTCCACTCATTGGAGCCGAGTTTATTGAGTTTCGGATTGACGCCTTCGCGCGAGACGAACTTACGGACCAGATGGAACTGTTCCAGAGGTACCAACAGTACATCTCCTCCGCGATAGGCAATATTCAGAAAGTCCTTATGAACCTGGTTAATTTCCCGGGTAATAATGCCCATGTACTGGCCGATTCCGTAAAGATTATGAACGACATAATCTCCGATTTTCAAATCCAGATAACTGCTGAGTGCTTCCGCTTCCTTGAATTTGTTGGCGAAGCGTCCCGCTCTCTGCTTGCTGTTGAGTAACTCCTTCGCCGTGAAGACCATGATGTCTTCCTGCGCAATTTCAAACCCTTCCGCAAACGGCTGGAAGCAGATGGAGATGCCTTCCTCGATTTCCGCTTCCGTATTGATGATGCGGTAGCTGATATTTGCGGAGACAAGTTCCGTAACAACCTGTTTCAGTTCATTTTCCGCCAGAAGGAAAAGATTCCGCTTCCCGTTCTGTTCAATGACGGAAAGCTTGTTGCGCAGCGGCATGGAAGGGACGTTCAGTGTATAGATACCGGAATTCAGTGTCTCTTTTCCATGGATAAACTGCTGCACGCGGAAGATATCCCTGTCTTGCAGGACATTCTTCAGATCCTTGTTGACCTGGAAGGACAATAGTCCCTTGTTGTCTTCATACAGCTCCTGAATATATGTCACGTTCTCTTCGAGAACATCGTGAATGTTCTTATCGATTTCTTCCTTTGTGGAAAGAATGATCTGGGCATCCGGCAGATAATCCGCAATGCTGTACTGCTCTTCCAGATAGGCATAATAGCGGTAGAGATAGTTTTCGCGGATGCGGGAAGAAAGATATTCCATATCTTTCCGGAGGTTTTCTTCCAGTTCCAGATAGTTTTCCGTACTGAGAATCTCTTTCTGCTTTTCCAGACGTTCCTCTACCTTGGCACTGATTTCCCGGATGTTTTCATCCGTAAAGAGAATATCCGTTGCCGGAATGATACGGACACTGTCCGTCAGAGAGGAGGTACGTTGAGAGGAAAGATCAAAAAAGCGGATGGAGTCGATTTCCGTGTCAAAGAATTCGATACGGATCGGCTGCTCGTAGTTGATAGAGAAGATATCAATGATGCCGCCGCGTCTTGCGAAGGTGAGAGGCTGGTCAACCCTGGATACTTCCTCATATCCGGCATTCCGGAAGCGGAGTGCCATTTCATCCGGACTCATTTCCATTCCGTTTTCAATTGTAATAACAGAGTGTTTGAAATAATCCGGAGAAGGGAGGTTATGCGTCAGGCCTGTGCCGTGCGTCACAACGACGTGTAGCTGATTCTGTGTCAGACGGTTCAGTGCCTCAATTTTATTCGCCATGATCTCCGGAGAGGAGGCGATTGCTTCAATACGGAGCGATTCCTCCACACCAAAAAGAACCACATTTTCTTCTCCCAATAGATCCCGCAGGAATTCGTACATGCGCTGTGCATTGTACAGGTTGTTTTTCACTAAGAGAATATTATGAGGCTGCTTTTTAAATGCGGCCGCAGTGATCAGAGCTTCTTCGACATTACTCAGAGAAGCGAGACACTCCCTTCCTTCCAGAAGGGCATCCACTGCAGCATTCTTTTCCAGTATACTCCACAAACTCATTCGTCTTTTACGTTGTATTTATTCATTAAATATTCAAAATCATGTGTCGCATATTCCACAAGTGCCTCGCTGGCTTTGTCATATGCCTGTGCCATCACCGCTTCTTCTTCCTTACTGAATTTCCCGAGCACATAATCTTTCTGATCAATCAGCTCGTTTTTGCCGACACCGATCCGGATGCGTTTGATTTCCTTTGTGCCTAACAGCTGAAGGATGTTTTTCACACCATTATGTCCGCCGCCGCTGCCTTTTTTCCGCAGGCGGAGTTTTCCGCAGGGAAGATCGATATCGTCATGAATGATCACGATATCTTCCGGTTCAATCTGATAATAGGAAACAATTGCCTGAACAGCCTCTCCGCTCAGATTCATATAGGTCAGAGGTTTTACGCACATGATCTCTTCGCCGCTGATCCGTATCTTTCCGTATGCTGCCTTGAATTTCTTTTCACTGAACAGCAGTCCTGTTTTTTCCGCAAAGGCATCCAGCACGCGAAAACCCACGTTATGACGTGTCTTTTCATATTCTTTTCCCGGATTTCCCAGCCCTACATACAGTTTCATCTTTTACCTCGAAAAAAAGCGGTATTACCGCTTATTCTTTATTTGCGTCGTAGAGAATCTTAACTCTGCGGCCTCTGCCGTCTCCTTCACTTTCCGTACGGATGTGGGATACGTCACTTAAAAAGTTATGAATGACTCTTCTTTCATCCGACGGCATTGGATCGAGAGTGGCGCTGACATGTGTCTTCTGAACACTCTTGGCGACACGGTAGGCAATTCCCTTGATTTTGTCATACCGGTCTGTCTTGTAGTTGTTGATATCAACCAGAATATGATATCTCTTGCGGAACTGAGAGGAAGCTGCGCCTTTCAGGACCGAGTTGATTGCTTCGAGCGTCTGACCGTTCTTGCCAATCAGGATTGCATTGTTATCGGCATTCAGCAGAATGCGGAAGCAGTCGTTGTCTTTGGTAACATCGACATCCACTTTCAGTTCCAGTCCCTTGAAGAATGTATCCAGATAGGACTTTAGGAATTCTTCCACATCTTTTTCACTGTAGACATCCGCAACAACTTTTTTACCGAGGTTGAAAATGAGTCCTTCTTTTTCTTCCTTGATAAAATAATTCAGTTCATCCACGGAAACGCCTTTTTCCTTGCTGGCAATTTCCAGAATATCTTCAATTGTTCTTCCCGTATATTCTTTCATGTCTAGTTACTACCTTTTTCTACCACAAGCTTCTGAATTGCGATTGTCTTGACAATGTTAACAACGGAGTTCACTGCCCAGTAAACAGACATGCCGGCAGGGAAAGTAAATCCCATGAACAGAACCATGATCAGCATTGTGATCGTCATGGTTGTAGTCTGATCTTTCTGCGGTTTCTCATCATAGTTTCTGATCTTATGATCTTTCTTGTTTTTGCTCTTGGCAAGCCATTTTGGAAGCAGAGTCGTAATTGCCTGGGTGATACCCATGATTACGAAGATGACCAGAATGACAACCAGTGTCTTTCCGCCGATGGAGAATGCCGCACGCGGAGAAAGCTGAAGGTCAACACCCATGAATGTACCGTTGACAACGGCATCGGCACGGATGACCGCATTGTACATGGCGATAAATACCGGAAGAGTGAGGAATGTTCCAAGTAATGTTGTTAATGGATTGACGTTATATTTCTTGTAGAGAGCGCTCATTTCCTGAGACATCAGGAGTCTGGATCTCTCATCGTCTTTTCCTTCGTATTTCTTCTGGATCTTATCCAGTTCCGGCTGCATCATCTGCATCTGCTGAGTTCCCGTTGTGGATTTCAGCGTTAACGGTAACAGGATCAGGTTGACTAAAACCGTTGCCAGTGTAATGGCCATAACAACTCCCATCTTTGGAGAGAGGAAGTTGATGAGCTGAGCGACCGGATATGTGATCAGGGCCGTGAACCAGCTCTCATTTTTAAACATTTCCTTCCATGTTGTTGTCGAGTAGATAATCTTTTCCGGAAGTGTCTTTCCATCCGGTCCCGTAACTGCCGTACAGCCTGTTAATACAAGCAGTAAAACTAACAAGAGAAGAAGTTTTTTGTTCTTCTGAATAAACTTCATACTAATCGTTCTCCTTACAATTCAAGATACTATGCTCTATCATTTTAACCTTTTTGATTACGTGTAACAAGTCATTTTTATTTTCTGCATAGCTTTGTGATGCATATTTCACTCTGGCGATTACGATCATATCCAGCGGACAGTTTGTATCGCAAATCTCCATCAGCATGCTTCTGAGCTGACGCTTTGCCTTATTGCGCTCGACCGCATTGCCGATCTTTTTCCCCACGCTGATTCCCATACGGATGTGATCCAGCCCATTTTGCTGATAGTATATGACAAAAGTACCATTGGATACACTTTGTTTTCTGCCAATGATTTTCTGGAAATCTTCGTTTCTTGTCACACGGAATTTTCTGTTCATATTACAAAAAAAGTCACCTTACGGTGACTAATTATGCCGTTAACACCTTTCTGCCTTTTGCACGGCGACGGGCTAAGACTTTACGTCCTCCGACTGTTTTCATACGGGCTCTGAAGCCAGCTACTGTTTGGTGTTTTCTTTTGCTCGGTTGATATGTTCTTTTCACAAAAGACACCTCCTTTTTACTATAAAGAGCAATTGCGAATAGATTATACCGAATTGAATGCAATAAGTCAAATACTTTATTTCAAATGATTTCACCGTTTCATGGTACTTCGATATACCTCAAAAGAGAGTTTTCCACCGTAATCCGGAGAATCCCCATCAAATTCACCACCTTTCCACATAATTCCACAGTCACTTTCCTTTTCCTTATTTATATATAGTGGTGTTTTTTTGTATTCTTTCCACATTTTATAAAATCCACTGTAAAGTTATCCACATTTAATCCACCAGAATAAAGATGTGGAATTGTGGAATTCAAAAGAAAAATACCACGCAATTCCGTGCTTTTTCCTGTTTTTTCCGCTTGTGGAATTCATTTTTTTAATATTTTTTGTGTGGATTTTTGTGGAATAATGGAATACTATTTTATTTACAAAGGGGTCTATTATGAGTAAAACAACGGTTGAATTAGAAAATATATGGTCCAAAGCTGTTTCTCTTATAGAACAAGGTGGAGAATTAGACAGTGTCATTATCGACACTTATTTTAAAGACGTAAATCTGTACCGGCTGAATCCCCTGAAAGCATTCGTTTCCGTTCCTTCCAAGATCCATCAGTTTATTCTCACGGAAGAAAAGGACAAGATCAAAGCAGCTTTACAGGAGATTACGTCATATCCGGAACTGGAAGTGGATATCATCAGTGAGGAAGATATACCGAATTATGATGAATCCTTCAATTACGACCGCGTGGAATTCGACGATAACCTGGTACCGGAGTTCCGGTTCGACAATTTCGTTGAAGGTCCCAGCAACAAGGAGAGTTACATGGCTGCCTATGCCTGCGCCAGCAACCCTCAGAGCTTCCTTTATTCTCCCTTATACATTTACGGAGACAGCGGACTCGGAAAAACACACTTATTACATGCCATCGGCAACTACATCAAAGCGCATCATCCGGAAATGCGGATCCTGTATCTCACAAGCGATGAGTTCATTACCCGCGTTGTAACCGCGAGCCATGACAAGAAGCTCAAGGAACTGAAGGAACAGATGATGAGTTTGGATGTCTTCCTGTTAGATGACATCCAGTTTTTGGCTGGAGGAAAAATCACATCCAGCGAGACGTTATTCAATATCTACAATCAGCTTCAGAAAAAGAAGAAACTGATCGTCATTACCAGTGACAAGAAGCCATGGGAAATCAAGGAACTGGAAGAGAGACTGGTCTCCCGTCTTTCCAACGGCCTTACCTGCGCCATTCTCTCACCGGAATATGAAACAGCGCTGAAGATCTTAAAGATGAAGCTGGAAAACCGTACGGAAGAAGTCAGCATCGATGAGGAAGTACTTTCCTATATCGCTAAATACTATTCTCATGACGTCAGAGCACTGGAAGGAAGACTGACAAGACTGCTTTTTTACTCCCTGCAGTTCGGTGATACCAATCAGATCACCTATGAACTCGCCATGGAAGCGTTCAAGGATGATGCCGATATCATCAAGAGAAACGAGATCACGGTCACCCGTATCCAGAATGCGGTATCCGAATACTACGGAATCTCCAAAACCCAGCTGATTTCCAAGAGCAAGATGAAAACCCTCAGCGATGCCCGCAGCATTGCCATCTATCTTTGCCGGAAACATCTGGATATGCCGTTTAAGAAAATCGGGGATGAATTCGGACACAGAGACCACACAACGATCATGAGTGCCAATACAAAGATCGAAACACGCCTGAAAAAGGACACGGCACTCGCTATGGCCATCGAAGCCATCGAAAAAGAGCTGATGTAATCCACAAGCCGTCAACTTTTATCCCACATGCATTCGTGCTAAAATAAGAAGGAAAAACAGGGGGTTTTGCGGAACTTATCCACATATCCACCGTCCTTTCTGTTAATAACTAAAAAAAGAAAAAAAGAAAAGGGGGAGGCCCACATGTACTTTAAAATATCCAAACGTGAATTTATGAATGCGTTAGCGACTGTCTGCAGAGCTGTCAGTTCCACAACACCGATGCCGTTATTACTCGGTATCAAGATCGATGTTACGGAAGACGCCATCTGTCTGACTGGCAGCGACGCAGATGTCTCTATCAAGAAAACCATTTCCGCCAACAGCGAAGACTACAGCCTGAATATCATGGATACGGGATCTGTTGTCATTAAAGCGGATATCATCAATAATATCGTCCGTAAAATGGATGCCGATGAAATTGAAGTGGAAGTACTGGATGGAACGAGAACCAAATTCTCCGGTCATTCCGTTGAACAGACAGTCAGCGGCATGAATGTCAGTGACTATCCGTTCATCAATTTCGAAAAACCGGCAACAACATTACAGATGGAACCGACAACACTTATGAAGATCATTACGCAGACATGCTTTGCGACAAGTGATAAGGAAACCCGTCCGGTTCTGACCGGTGTGAATTTCAAGGCTGCCGGAAGTCAGCTGGAATGCGTGGCAACAGACAGCTACCGCCTGGCCAAGAAAGTGGTGGAGTTGGATGGAGAGTACAACTTCAATATCACCATCCCTGCCAGAAGCCTGCGCGAAATCGGCAAGAGCACCAATGAGATGACAAAAGCGCTCGATAAGAATGAGAAGATCGAAATCTCTCTGGATGACAAGAAGGCTCAGTTCATGATCGGCGATACGCTGATTCAGACAAGACTGATCGACGGTGTCTATCCGGAAACAGGCAAACTGATTCCGACGGAATTCAAAAATGAACTCGTGGTAGATGCCAGAGATATGCTGAATGCCATCGACCGTGCTTCCTTTATCCGTACGGACGGTGTCTCCATCATCAAGCTCAGCGCAAACGAAAACGAAGTCGTCATTTCCTCCAGATCTCAGGAAGTCGGATCCTCCATTGAGAAGATCGATGCCATTTCCTATAAGGGAAATCCGCTTGAGATTTCCTTCAGCGGAAGATACGTATTTGATGCGATTCAGGTACTGACGGGAAGCGTTGTGAAAATCAGTTTTTCCGGTGAAATGAGACCGTTCATCATCCAGAACACGGATGACGCAACAATTCTTCAACTTGTTTTACCTGTCAGAACCTATTCTTAGGCCTTCTGAGGCACGAATACATACAAAATAGAAAATAATAACCGCCTCACTGTGAAAAGTCTCCCAGAGAGGCGGTTTTTATGGTATAATTTTGAGTGCTGAGAAAGGATTTTCACTATGAAAAAAGAAGTCAGGATCACAACGGAATACATCAATCTCGGTCAGTTTCTGAAGCTGACGGACCATATCGGTAACGGCGGTGAAGCCAGATTCTTTTTGATGGAGGAAAGAGTGCTTGTAAACGGAGAAGAAGAAACGCGCCGCGGCAGAAAACTCTATCCGGAAGATACTGTCCAGATAAAGGATCAGGAATACCGGGTGGTCAAATGATCGTTCAGGCCGTTCATCTTGCGGATTTCCGGAATTACGAAAACTGTGAAGTTGCCTTCAGTGACAACATGAACGTCTTCGTCGGGAAAAACGCCCAGGGAAAAACCAACCTGCTGGAAAGCATCGTCTTTATCAGCACCAGCCGCTCACACCGCAATATCGAGGATCAGAACATGATCAGAGAAGGTGCGGATATGGCAAGAGTCATGTTGCGCATGAAAGAAGAAGGGGTTACTACGGACCTCAGCGGTGTGATTTCCAAAGAAGGAAAACGCCTGTTCATTCAGAAGCAGCCGGTAAAGAAAGTCAGTGAATTTGTGGGAAGACTGAATGCCATTCTCTTTTCCCCGACAGACTTTGATCTGTTCGAAGGATCTCCGAAGATCCGCCGCCGCTTCATGGATATGGAAATAGGCAAGGAAGTGAACGGATACGTCACTTTGATGAATTCCTATCAGAAACTTCTGAAAGAGAGAAATCTGCTTCTGAAGGAAGAAAATGTGGACCGCACGTATCTTGAGGTGCTGACGGATCAGCTGATCAGGGTATCCATGAAGATCAGTGCGGAGCGCAGAAGGTTTATCCGCATCATCAACGGATACCTGCAGCACAACTACGAAACCATCAGCGAAGAGCAGCTTCCTCTGGAACTTCATTATTTCTCCATGATTGAGGAGAATGATGATGAAAAGCGGGTCCGCATGAAGTATGAGAAGTGTCTGGAGCGGGATATTTTCCTGAAACAGACCAGCATCGGAATTCACAAAGATGACTTTTCTTTCTGGATGAAAGGAAGAAATGCCAATGAAATCGCCTCCCAGGGACAGAAGCGGATGATTCTTCTCTCCTGCAAGGCGGCACTCATCGGCTATATCCGTATGATCTCACACAGAGAAGCCGTGCTTTTACTGGATGATGTTCTGAGTGAGCTGGATGAAGTAAGGCAGAGAAATCTGCTGCACTTGATTCCGGAGGGAATTCAGACGATCATCACTACTACGAATATAGAGGAAATCAGAAGTATTCTGCCCGCAAAGAGCCGTATCTTTGAAATCGGAGAAGGGAAGATTGCTTCTGTGAAGGAGGTATAAATATGTCGGAATTGGAAAAACCTGTTGAGCATTCCTATGATGCTGATGATATTCAGGTTCTGGAAGGTCTGGAAGCGGTCCGGAAAAGACCGGGTATGTATATTGCCAGTACCAGTGAAAAAGGGTTACACCATCTGGTATGGGAAATTGTAGATAACTCCATCGACGAAGCTCTGGCGGGCTTTGCCGATAAGATCACCATCAAAGTCGATCAGGATAATATCGTAACTGTCACGGATAACGGCCGTGGCATGCCGGTGGAAATCCATAAAAAGACGGGAATCTCCACGGTAGAAACGATCTTTACGGTTCTTCATGCCGGCGGCAAGTTCGGCGGAGGTGCCTATAAGGTATCCGGCGGTCTGCACGGCGTCGGTGCGAGCGTTGTCAACGCGTTAAGTGAATGGCTGGAAGTATATGTCCGCAGAGACGGAAAAGTGTACTTCTGCCGTTTTGAGAACGGCGGGAAAACAGCACAGCCGTTAAAAGAAATCGGAACATGCAGTGAAGAAGAACACGGATCGGAAGTACGTTTCAAAGCGGACCCGACGATCTTTACCGAAACCACGGTATATAACCACAATACGCTGCGTGACAGAATCCGTCAGCTGGCCTTCCTGAATAAAGGAATCCGCATTGTCTACATCGATGAAAGAGATGAGCTGAATAACGGGGAAAGAGAACATGATTTCCTCTATGAAGGCGGTATTAAGGAATACGTCCAGTATCTGAACAAAAACAAGACTCCGATACAGGAAGATGTCATCTATGTGGAAGGTGAAAAGAACGGCATCATGGTGGAAGTCGGTATGCAGTATAACGACGGCTATCAGCCAAATATCTATACCTTCTGTAACAATATCAATACGGTGGAAGGCGGAACGCATGAAGAAGGTTTCCGTTTAGCCATCAACCGTATTATCAACCGCTATGGAAGAAATGGTAACTTCTTAAAGAAAGATGACGATAACCTCACAACGGATGATATCAAGGAAGGCTTAACGGCTGTTATTTCCGTTAAGCATCCGGATCCGCAGTACGAAGGACAGACGAAAACCAAACTCGGAAACAGTGAAGTCAAGGGAATCGTATCCGATGTTCTGGGCGAACAGCTGGAACGCTATCTGATGGAAAATCCGAATGAAGCGAAGATTATCCTGGAAAAATGTATCGTGGCTTCCAAAGCGCGAATCGCAGCGAAGAAAGCCAGAGAATCCACACGCAGAAAATCCGTGCTGGAAATCACATCCCTGCCGGGCAAACTGGCAGACTGTTCCTCCAAAGACGCATCCATCTGCGAAATCTATATCGTTGAGGGTGACTCCGCCGGAGGAAGTGCAAAGCTGGGCAGAAACTCCAAGTTCCAGGCCATCATGCCGCTCAGAGGTAAGATCCTGAACGTGGAAAAAGCCAGACTGCACCGTATTTTTGATAACAATGAGATCCGTTCCATGATCACGGCATTCGGCTGTGGCATCGGAGAAGAACTCGATACATCCAAACTGAGATACCACAAGATCGTCATCATGACCGATGCCGATGTCGACGGTTCTCATATCCGTATCCTGTTACTGACATTCTTCTTCCGCTTCCTGCGTCCGGTACTGGAACAGGGCTATGTCTATTTCGCCATGCCTCCACTTTATAAGGTACAGAAGGGCAATGCGATTAAATATGCCTATACGGAACAGGATATGACAGACATTCTCAAGGAATGGGGCGACGCCAAGAACCTCGGTATCCAGAGATATAAAGGTTTAGGTGAAATGGACCCGGAACAGCTCTGGGAAACTACCATGGACCCGGAAGTCCGTACACTGATCCAGTGCACAGTTGAAGACGCAATGGACGCCGACCAGGTCTTTACGATGCTGATGGGAGAAGAAGTCGAACCGCGTCGGAATTATATTATGGAAAATGCTCAGTTCGCTGAGAATCTGGATATTTAGTAAGGAGGCAGCGCTATGGATGAATTTGAAGAAAAAGAATTTAATCACGGGAAAATCTCGCAGACCAACGTTGCTTCCGAAGTAAGAAGATCGTTCTTGGAATATGCGATGAGTGTTATCGTCGCACGTGCCTTACCGGATGTAAGGGACGGTTTAAAACCGGTTCAGCGTAGAATTCTTTACGCCATGAATGATCTGGGAATGTATTCCAATCAGCCACACAGAAAATCGGCACGTATTGTCGGTGATGTTATCGGTAAATATCATCCGCATGGCGATACGGCGGTTTATGAAGCAATGGTCCGTATGGCTCAGGACTTCTCCTACCGCTATCCGTTAGTTGACGGTCACGGGAACTTCGGTTCCATGGATGGTGACCCGGCAGCTGCCATGCGTTATACGGAAGCCCGTATGAGCAAGATCTCAATGGAACTGTTGAAGGATCTGAAAATGGATACGGTCAACATGGTTCCGAACTATGACGGTGAAGATCTGGAACCGGAAGTACTTCCTTCCCGTTTCCCGAATATTCTCGTGAACGGTGCCATGGGAATTGCGGTCGGTATGGCAACCAACATTCCGACACATAACCTGAAGGAAACCATTGAGGCAACGATTGCCATTATGGAAAATCCGGATATCAGTACCACGGAATTAATGACAAACTACATTCCGGGACCTGACTTCCCGACAGGTGGTTCCATTATCGGCCGCAGCGGAATCAAGCAGGCATATGATACCGGCAGAGGAACCATCGTCATCCGCGGAAAATCCACGATTGAAGAGATGGCGAACGGCAAGAGCCGTATTATCATTACGGAAATCCCGTATCAGGTAAATAAGGCTCAGATGGTCGAAAAAATCGGGGATTTAGTAAGAGATAAGCAGATTGAAGGTATTACAGACCTCCGTGATGAGTCCAATATGAATGGTGTCCGCATCATCATGGAACTCAGAAAGGATATTCAGCCGGAAGTGATTCTGAATCAGCTTTACCGTCTGACATCCCTGCAGACTACCTTCGGTGTCAATATGCTGGTTCTGGACCACAATGTCCCGAAACTGATGGGCATCAAGGAAGTACTGGCAAAATATGCGGAACATCAGATTGAAGTCACAACCCGCAGAACAAAATATCTGTTAAAGAAAGCGGAAGAAAGAGCCCACATTCTGGAAGGTTACCGCATTGCGCTGGATCATATCGATGAGATTATTCATATCATCCGTAATTCCAAGGATGATCCGGAAGCCATCGCCATGATGAATGAGCGCTTCGGTTTAAGTGAAATCCAGGGAAAGGCGATTCTGGACATGCAGCTGAGAAGACTGACCGGCTTGCAGAGAGACAAAATCGAAGAGGAGTACAATACTCTGGTTACCCAGATTGCGGATTATCATGATATTTTATCCAACTATTCCCGCGTGGTGGACATCGTTAAGACGGAACTCACGGAACTGAAGGAAAAATACAGTGACAAGAGAAGAACGGACATCATTGAAGATGAACTGAATGTGGAAGATGAAGATCTGATTCCGCAGGAAGATATCTTAGTCACCATGACGGCAAACGGATATATCAAACGTATCCCGAGCGATACTTACCGCACGCAGAACAGAGGCGGAAAAGGCGTCAAGGGTATGAGTATCAACAGCGAGGACGTTGTGGAACAGATGATTAAGATGCATTCGCACGATTTCGTCTGCTTCTTCACGAACTTCGGTAAGGTATACCGTATCAAAGCATACAAGATTCCGAATTCCTCCCGTACGGGTAAGGGAATTCCGGTGGTGAACCTTCTGAATCTGGATAAGGAAGAGAAGGTAAGAGCCATTATCAACTACAGCCGTGAAGAAATGGAAAACGGAGACGGAGAATACCTCATCTTCGCAACGAAGAAAGGTCTTGTCAAACGTGTTGACATCACGGAATTCGATTCCATCCGTCAGAGCGGTAAGATTGCCATCTCCTTAAGAGAAGATGACGAGCTGATTGGCGTAAAGAAGACCAACGGCAACAACGAAATCATCATCGGTGCTTCCAACGGTAAAGCGGTCCGTTTCAATGAAAATACGGTACGTCCGATGGGCAGAAATGCCAGCGGCGTCAAGGGACTGGAAGTTGACGGATCGGATGTCATCGGTATGACAACGGATACGGAAGGTAGTATGATCTTCGCTATCAGCGAAAAAGGTTACGGCAAGAAGACGGCACTGGAAGAATACCGTCTGACACAGCGTGGAGCAAAAGGCGTTAAGACAATCAATATTACCGAAAAGAACGGAAATCTGGTTGCCATCAAGGCAGTCCGCGGAGACGAGGATCTGATGGTCATCACCAACGAAGGTGTTGTCATCCGTATTTCCCTTGATACAGTAGGAACATACGGCAGAACAACGCAGGGCGTTAAGATCATTAACCTGAATGAGAATCAGTCTGTTGCGGCTATCGCAGTTGTGGATAAAGAAGCGGAAGAAGCGGATGAGGAGATCGAATAATGAAACTGTTTGAAAGTATCATGTGGCAGTATATTGATGAAGAACCGGCAGTTTTAAAACAGATGCTGAATCGTTCCGATATCAGGGAACTGGCAGAAAAAATGTACTCATATAAGCAAATCTACTTTGTCAGTCACGGAAGTTCCTATAACTCTTCCATGACAGTCAGCCCGTTTTATGCGAGGTTTGCACATATTAATGTACATTGTGTTACTTCAGGTAATTTTATCTCTTCCGAGAATCTGATTCAGCTTCTGAATCCGGAAGATACTCTGATTGTATGTATTTCCCAGACAGGGAACAGCAGGGGAACACTGCTTTCCGCTCAGCTTGCCAAAAAATACGGCTTTACAACAGTCGGAGTCGCTGCAGATTCTTCCGCAACACTGAAGAATTACTGTAATGAGCTGATTACATTGCAGTGTGGAGAGGAAGATAGCAATGCGAAAACAAAGGGTATGAGTTCCACATTACTCGCATTGGCTCTCTTCGGATTATATCTCGGCTGTTACAACAAGACGATTACGGAAGATGTTGTAACAGATGTCCTTAAGGAATTTGAAGCACAGATCAATGAACTTCCGGAAGTCAAAAAGAATACCATCCGTTTCTGTGAAGAAAACGAATTCGGCAAAGACATCCGTAATTTCTATATCATTGGATCCGGCATGAATTACGGCCTGGCCTTAGAGGCACAAATCAAACTGATGGAAACCATGTGCATTCCAACCTGTGCCGTGGATACGGAAGAGTTCTCTCACGGAACACACCGTGCCATTCAGAAGGACACTCACGTTCTTGTGATCCGGACAAATGAAAACAAGGAACTGGCGGAAAAAACATTCCGCTATCTCGATCAGATGACGAACGTATATATGGTTGAGACATTTAACGAAAACGAAGGGAAGAATGTTGTTCACGTCAACAATTATCCTCTGACGCAGTCCATTCTTACGGTTGTCGAATTCATCCAGATTATTTCCGCCTACGGACCGGAATGGAACGGACTGGATCCGAACCGGGATGCGAATAACGATTTCACCGAACTGGTGGAAACAAGAATCTAAACCACAGGGACCGGTTAATCAACCGGTCCTTTTCTTTATGAATTGTTCTTGACATGTATATCGAGGTGCGATATATTATAAATGTATCGAGGTTCGATATAGTCTCGATATGGGATGGAGGTAACATGATAGATAATATCAGGAAAATCTATATTCCGATGACGGAAACGGCATTCTATATCCTCTATTGTCTTCAGAAACCGCAGCACGGTTACGGAATCAGCAGAGAAGTGAAGAAAATGACAGCCGGTCAGGTCATTATTGGAGCAGGAACGATGTACGGGACCTTGTCGAAGATGGAAAGAGACGGTTTAATTTCGTTTTATCAGGAAGAAGACAATAGAAAACTGTATTTTATTACACCGCTGGGACAGGAGATCCTTGAAATTGAGTTAAAAAGAATTGAGAGATTATATAAGAACAGTAAAGGAGAAGTTGTAGATGAATAAGAGATTTATCCGCTTTTTTACCATTGCAGATTTTGAAGAAGAGGAAGCGTGGCTCAGAGAACAGCATCAACAGGGATGGAGACTGATCAGAGTTATTCCTCCGTGCTTCTATTATTTCGAGTCCTGTGAACCGCAGGACATGATTTACCGTCTGACTTTCGACAATGCACAGACGGACCGGGATTATTTACAGATGGCTCAAGATTTCGGATGGGAATACTGCCAGCAGAGTGTAGGTTTTCGCTATTTCCGTAAACCGGCAAACGGAAAAGAGGTTATGGATGATGAAATCTTTACGGATAAAGAATCCAAGTTGGATCAGCTCAGTATGATTGTCCATACCAGACTGATGCCGTTAACTTTTGTATTTTTGTGCTGTATCATTCCGAACCTTCTGAATTCCGTACGGGGAACACTGGGAAGAATCAGTAATATCTTCGCTGTGATTTTCGGATGTTTATTTGTCATATATGTATTCCTTATTGTATATTGCGGTAATAAGCTACGAATTCTCCGAAAAAGATATGAGAATCACTAAAAAAGCATTGAATCACTTCAATGCTTTTTCTTTACTATTAGCTTTGATTTATTTACGGTAAATCAGCGGATCATATCCAGGCACTTGTCCGGTTCAGCTGCGAAAAGAGAAGAGACCTTGATTCGATCTTCCAGTTTTTCTTCCTTCAGCATCTGCGTCAGCACCTGCATAAAGATGCCGGATTTACGGACCAGCTTACAGGTATCCAGTTTTTCCTGCAGATCTTTTCTTCCTTCAAAAGAACCGTACCAGTCTGCTTCACAGGTATAATCAACACCGCAGGAAGGACTGCCGTCGATTCCGACAACACCGAGAACTTCAAACATTTCACCATGTTGGAGATATTCTTTCATCTGATCCAGGATTGGCTTCAGAATAGCGCGGCAATGATTCCGGAAGAAGACATTGTCAAACTGATTTGAGACATGTCCCCAACGCTGGCTCCCGTATAAGGTAAACTCCGGACAGGGCAGCTGGATCAGCTGAACTCCATTGGAAACTGCCTTATTCAAAAAGCGGATTCGCAGAGTTTCCTCTGCGTCGATATCTTCCTGATTATATAGAACGACTTTACTGGCGGTGTTTAAGATACAATGAGAAACAAACATAATTCTTTTCATTTTACTACCTCTTATCTATATTATATCACTGCCGGAAAGGATCAAATGTTTCACGTGAAACATTTTGAAGTGGCTGTTGACAAACCAGAAGTGAAAGAGTTAAATAAAGGAGTAAAGCTAGGAAGAGGACAAGTAATTTCGGTAAAGTTACAGAAAGCTGATGGTCGATGCAAATCAGTACGGAGCCAGAATGAAATCCACCTCAGAGTGAAATTAATCATTTCCGGTAGCAGCCGTTATGTGCATCGAGATGTCTGTTATAATATAGATAACAGATAAATAGGGTGGCAACACGAAGATATCGTCCCTTGGCGGTATCTTTTTATTTTTATGAAGGAGAAAGTGTATGTTGGATATCAATTTTGTCAGAACAAATCCGGATGCGGTAAAAGAGAACATTAAGAAGAAGTTCCAGGACGAGAAATTACCTTTAGTCGATGAAGTGCTGGAATTTGACCGTCTGTTCCGTGCCAGCAAGACAGAAGGTGACAATCTGAGAGCAAAACGTAATGAAAAGAGCAAACAGATCGGCGGGCTGATGAAGCAGGGCAAGAAACAGGAAGCGGAAGAGATCAAAGAGGAAGTCCGCAGAATCGGCGATGAAATTCTGGCTCTCGAAGCAAAAGAAGAAGAATACCAGGCAGAAATCAAAAAGAGAATGATGGTTATTCCGAATATCATTGATCCGTCTGTTCCAATCGGAAAAGATGACAGTGAAAACGTTGAAGTGGAACGCTTCGGTGAACCGGTGGTTCCGAACTTCGAAATTCCATATCATGTTGATATTATGGAAACATTTAACGGCATCGATCTGGACAGTGCCAGAAGAACGAGCGGTAACGGTTTCTATTATTTAATGGGTGATATTGCCCGCTTGCATTCCGCTATCCTCAGCTACGGACGTGATTTCATGATCGACCGTGGATTTACATATTGTGTTCCTCCGTTCATGATCCGTTCTGAAGTTGTGAATGGTGTCATGAGTTTTGCGGAAATGGAAAACATGATGTACAAAATCGAAGGTGAAGATCTGTATCTGATCGGAACCAGTGAGCATAGTATGATCGGTAAGTTTATCAACCAGATTTTGGATGAAGATAAGCTTCCTTACACGTTAACAAGCTATTCGCCGTGTTTTCGTAAAGAAGTAGGAGCTCACGGCATCGAAGAGCGTGGTGTTTACCGAATTCACCAGTTTGAAAAGCAGGAAATGATTGTTGTCTGCAAGCCGGAAGATTCCATGATGTGGTATAACCGCTTATGGCAGAATACAGTCGATTTCTTCCGCAGTCTGGATATCCCGGTAAGAACACTGGAATGCTGCTCCGGAGACCTGGCAGACCTGAAAGTCAAATCCTGTGACGTGGAAGCCTGGAGCCCAAGACAGCAGAAATATTTCGAAGTCGGCAGCTGCTCCACTCTGGGAGATGCACAGGCACGCAGACTCGGAATCCGCGTAAACGGAAAAGACGGCAAATATTTCGCACATACATTGAATAATACATGCGTAGCTCCGCCAAGAATGCTGATCTGCTTCCTGGAAAACAACCTTCAGGCAGACGGAACGGTTCTCATTCCGGAACCGCTCAGAATGTATATGGGTGGAAAAGACAAACTCGTACCAAACAAAAAATAATGTTTCACGTGAAACATCAGCCGCTGAATCAGCGGCTTTTCTTTTTGAGGTGATTGAGGTATAATAGGTATCGGTACAACAAGTATATTTCAATCTGGTCAGGGCCGGAAGGAAGCAGCCATACAAATCCCTACTTGTGTGTACCTTTTTTATTATAAAGAGCGTATGAAACTGAGCAGAGAAGAAAAATATATGCGTGAGGCTTTAAAAGAGGCCAAAAAAGCATGGGAGAAAAATGAGGTGCCGATCGGCGCTGTTGTTGTCATGGATGACAAAATCGTCGGAAGAGGGCACAATCTCCGTATTTCTTCCAAATCAGCTCTGGCCCACGCGGAATTAATGGCCATACAGAAAGCAAACCGGAAAACAGGGGACTGGAGACTGGATAATGCGGAAATCTATGTGACTCTGGAGCCGTGTCCGATGTGCGCGGGGGCTATATTGCAATCACGTATTAAAAAGGTATATTACGGCGCAAAAGATCCGAAGGCGGGGAGTGTAGACAGCCTGATCAGTTTATACGAGGTAAAAGGATATAACCACCACCCGGAAGTAGTATCCGGAGTGCTGGAAGAAGAATGTTCTGCTGTTCTGAAGGAATTCTTTAAACAATTGAGGAATCAAACCAAAAAGGAATAATAAGTTTGATATAATGATAAGTAGATAAAAGAGGAAGATAACATGGCATACCAGGCACTGTACAGGACATATCGACCAAACACTTTTGATGAAGTGGTAGGACAGAAATATATCGTGAAAACACTGCGTAACGCAATTGAAAAGAATAAAATTGCTCACGCATACCTTTTCTGCGGACCGAGAGGAACCGGAAAGACAACTATCGCACGTATTCTTGCCAAAGCCATCAACTGTGAAAACGATACGGTACGTCCATGTAACGAATGTGCAAGCTGCCGCATGATCCAGGAGGGAACGCATCCGGATATCATCGAAATCGACGGTGCCAGTTACGGAACGGTAGATACAACCAGAGATTTGATCGATAAGGTGAAATATGCACCTTTACAGGGAAAATATAAGGTATATATCATCGACGAAGTGCATATGCTTTCCAACAGTTCCTTTAATACATTGCTGAAGACGCTGGAAGAACCACCTTCCCACGCCATCTTTATCCTGGCTACAACGGATCCGCAGAAGGTTCTTCCGACAATTATCTCGAGATGTCAGCGGTTCGATTTTGAAAAGGTGTCTCAGAAGGATATCACGGAACGGCTGATCTATATTCTGAATAACGAACATATCGAATATGAGCAGGAAGCACTGGAAGAAATCAGCTTCCTGGCAGATGGCGGTCTTCGCGATGCGCTGAGCATTCTGGACCAGGTGATTGCCTATTCGCCGGAAAAGGTAACCCTGGATGCTGTTTATCAGATCTATGGAATCACATCAAAACATACACGTTTTGAAATGCTGAATAAGATTGCAGATCAGAATACGGAAGCTGTATTGGATCTGAGTACCAGTCTGGCCGGATCGGGAACGGATATTAAGAGATTTACGAACGACCTTCTTGAAATCGCCAAACAGTGTGTGATCTATGAACAGACAAGAGAACGTAAATTCCTGAGAGATATTACGGTACAGGACACGGAAGAACTTCTGGGAAAAGTAAGCACGGATGAGCTGCTGAAATGGATCGATGTCTTGGTGGATACCGGAAACCAGTACCGCTATTCCGCAAATGCCGCATCAACATTCGAGATTGCTTTATTGAAAATGATTCATGTGGTAAACACAGGAAAAGAGAAAATTACCTTTGTGCGTTCACAGGAAGCACCGGTAACGGAAAAGAAGCCTGAAGTAAGGCCGGTAGAAGTGAGAGAAGAGAAAAAGCCCGTAATTCAGGCGGAAGAACAAAAAAACGAACAGATAACGATTGAATTAGAGGACAAAAAGGAAGAACCTGTAATCCAAACGGATGCGAAGACAGAGGAATACAGCGATGAATATCTGCTTGGCCTTTTAGTCGGCGCAAATAAGCAGAAGAAGAAGGAAATGTCTGACAGCTGGTTCATGTTAAATGAGATGGCGCTGCAGGATAAGTATGTGAAGTTTGTATCCGCGTTGCGTGAATGCCAGGCAAGTGCCTGCGGAAACAATTATGCGATTCTCACGGCAAAACACGCCACTACATGCGATTTTCTTAACAGTGTAAAGAAAGACCCGGTATTCCGCGAAATCTTTATTAAAATGCTCGGAACGGAGCAGGTTATCTTTGCGGTGACGAATGACAGATTCTCCGCTCTGGTAGAGACATTCCGCGACAGACTGAAAAACAAGACACTGCCGAAACCGGTAGAAATCCTTACGGAACAGCCGAAAGAAGAAACATCAGAAATCGAAAACAAACTGGATAATCTGTTTGGCAAGGGTCAGTATGAGATGATGGGAGAGTAAAATGTATCCGAAATCATTACAGCAATTAATAGAGAAATTCCGCCTGCTGCCGGGTGTCGGTGAAAAGACGGCAGAACGCTATGCCCTGACGATCATGAATCTGGAAAAGGATGAAGTGGAACAGTTCAGCAATGCCCTTATGGATGTAAAGAATAAAATACATACCTGCAGCTGCTGCGGCAATCTGACAGAGAATGAAGTATGTGATATCTGCGCAGATCCGTCGAGAAACAAGAAGATCATCTGTGTGGTCCAGGAAGCGAAAGACATCCTTGCCATTGAGCGCATGAAAGAATACCGGGGTGTATATCATGTACTGGGTGGAGTTATATCGACAAATAAGGGAATCTTACCGTCCGATCTGAACATTCAGTCACTAAATGACAGAATAGATGAAACAACGGAAGAAGTGATTATCGCTACAAACCCGACTCTGGAGGGCGAAACAACGGCACTTTATCTTGGCAAAATACTAAAAGATAAAACAAATGTAACAAGACTGGCTCACGGGCTCCCGATGGGAGGACATCTGGATTATACGGATGAGCTCACGCTGAGCAAGGCGATGGAAAACAGACAGAAACTGTAGGGAACATCAAACGATGTTCCTTTTTCTTTTGTGCTATAATAAATGTAGGAGAAACCATGTCATCTATCGTTTATATTACAGACCGGCAAATGATCGAGTATCATCGTTTAAACGGAAACAGAACCATGAATTTCTGGAGACCGGGATCGATCCGTAAAGTGAAAGATTTCCATCCGGGGGATCTGCTGTTTTTCCTTGCGAAAGGAACAGAACGGGGAATTGTAAGAGAAAAAGGGATCGTAGGTTATGGCCGCTACAAAGAAAGCCATACGATGTCATTCCGCCAGATGTGGGATGTATATAAAGAGGAGAACGGTTATCCTACCCAGGAGGCTTTCAAGGAAGCGGTGATCCGGGTCGCAAAGGATAAAGTCCTCCCGAAAAAGATGAATAGCTTCTATTTAACAAATGTGGTATACTTCCAGGCTCCTATATATTTAAGTGAATTCGGAGTTCAGGTATCCAATATGGTGGAAAGCTTCTTCTATCTGGATAAGGATGATCAGAATGCCACGACTTCCATTCTGAATAAGGCGAAGGAAATCGGTATCGATACATGGATGCGGATGATGAATGAATCTGCAGATGATGATACCATCTTTGAGGAAGACTCCGCCAGACACACGGTATTCTCCGCAGTGAACCAGCTGGCATCCGTCTATAATGAAACGGAGAAGAAAAAAGCTGCCCGTCTCTGCAGGCAGATGCTGGAAGTATTTGCGTCTCAGAATACCCACATGGAGATGGTGAAGGGAACAAAAGAAGCTTTGTTCTACCTAAATAACCATAGAGTAGAGGTTTTTGTGCCTTTAATCTCAAACACAAAAGATACAAATCAGAAAATTCAGTTATTAACCGGACATGCGGTAATCCTGAAAAACATTCTCCGAAAAGAATTAAAGGATTACTTCGTGGAAGTAACCCTGCTGGTTGAAAATACCTTGTCTCTGGAGCAGAAACAGATGCTGAATGCCGGAGGCGTTAATTATCTGATACTTGATAGTATTCTTTAATACAGCGCATCACTTTTGGTAAGGAAGGCTGATATTCAATATCGGCCTTTTTTAATATGGAAAGATAGCGTTGATAAAACTGATCAGTATTATGGATCATTTCATATTCAATCTCATAATCTGTTTTATCCTTATATGTATTAATATCAAAACAGAGTTCACCGTATTCATCACGGTAAATGGATCTGTCCGTTCTCAGACAGGCTCTCTCTGTGAGATTTTCCACATCGATGCCGTGATCCTTCAGAAAAGCGGAGATTTCAGGATCGTTTAGCGAGTTGGCAGATACTGTTTTCGAAAATTCGAGAAGGTTGCCGTCTTTGTCATACATTTTCAGAGTGAATTCGAAGGAATCCTTAAATTCACGTACACGGACCATTTGATGGCTTTTCAGTAGGGAAAAGTCAGGAAAATCATAATAGTGATTGATTTGTATTCTGCGCTCCTGTGGAGCAAAATACGTCTGCAGCAGGATAAATTGTTCCCTGGAGACCAATGTTTTATATTCCAGCTCAATATTTGTTTGCATATTGCGATACCTCTTAAAAGCAAGCATATTATCTCATATTCATTATAAAAATGAAGATGAAATATCTCTGAACACGAAAATGTACCGGCACATTCACTATAGACGAACGGGGAGGGTTCAGATTTATGTACAGACAGCCGGAAACACAGCGTTTCATGTGCCTCGTGATTAAATTGAAGTGATATGTGAGAAGTGGTATCATATAAGAACGGAAGGTGAATTTATGAGACGATGGCAATCTTATTATGAGATTCTGTACTTTCCGCTAGTCTTACTGTATATCGCCTGTATTCTAAAAGGAATGAGCGGATTGATATTAAGTCCCAGTTTCCAGTTGTTCTTCAAGATCAGTAACGAATGGGTGATAAGATTTGCGGAGATGTTCCGGTATCTCGGATATTACCTGATACAGCTGTTTCCGTTCCTCGTATTGATTAAAATCCTGTCTAGGAGGTATGAGGACTCGGTTCCGGTATTTATCGGTGTAGTGTCCTATATTCTGTTAAATATCACAACGATGTTTTTCTCAAAAGGAACACTGCAACCGAGCTTCTATTTCTCGGAACTGGGGCTGCAGGTGGATTCCTCAACACTGAGTGCCGGCGGTAACGGAATGCGTTATCCGATCGCCATGGGGTTCCTGGCAGTATTTATCGCAGCCGGTCTTACAAGATATTTCTATATGCGGAGCAGAAAAGCTCCAGCATCAGGCAGCTTCTCCTTTATCAATAGAGATGCGAGTGCTCTGATCAATACCGGAGTCATAACGATATTGATTGGAATTGCGGTGGCCTATGGGTGGCCGTACCTGATTGATTTGTTGAATTTGATATTTAGGTTCATTGCTGAAGATATCAGCAATCCTATCAATTTATTTGTCTATGGATGTGTAGAAAAAATCATGTCTGTTCTTGATTTGGAAACTCTGCTTCATTCTAGATTCTGGTATGGAGAACTCGGAGGTTCCTGGATCAATAACAGTGTCGTCTACTTCGGTGATATCCCGGTCTGGACCGCACAGCAGGCAGCTGGTGTATACAATACCGGCTTCGGTCGACTGATTACACCGTATTACATCTATAACATATTTGTCGCACCGGCAATCATCCTTGCCACGTTCAAAACATTTACAGATAAGATCGAAAAGAATAAATATGTGATCTTCATGATCCTGTCCATCCTGCTGTCGATTATCTGCGGGAACATGTTACCGTTTGATCTCTATCTGCTGATCATGACACCGCTGTTCTTCTTCTTCCATGTCATTACATCCGGTCTGGTGTATGCGACTCTGGAAGCCCTAAATATTCATTTGGGATATAGCTTTACCGGACAGATGTATATGGCAAATCCGGGCAGTGTCATCGACCTGTTGACGATCATCCGTAACACAAATCTGGAGATGGTCATCATAAAAGCAGCTGGCGTTGGAATCGCGTTTGCTGTAATCTACTATCTGATCTTACATCAGTATTATGAAAACTGGTGTCTGGATTTCTTGGGAACAGGGAAGAAAGATGAATACGTCGATAACTTCATCAAAGCTGTCGGCGGACTGGAAAACATCCGGAAGATATACGCCTCACCAACAAAGATTATTCTTCAGGTGGAAGACAGCGGACTGCTGAATTTCCGTATGATGAAGAGTCAGGGAGTCTATAAAGTAGTTGAATCCAGAACGACTTACGACATCTGTTATGGGGCAATCAGTTACCTTTTAGCAAAAGAAGTGAATAAGAGAATGGAGTCGGACGATGAAGTCTAGCTTCATTCTTTTTTTTATGGATAATTTGTCAAATCAAGCGCAACACCATGTTAAGAATGAAGTACTTCCAATGGTGATGAATAGTTAATACATTTTCTTGGTCTGTTATTCATCAAAGCCAAGTTATATTCAAGCTCAGCTTCGTCAACTTTCGAAA
>JAZQFH010000025.1:0-21409 GCA_045539425.1 Erysipelotrichaceae bacterium | reverse complement strand
GAAAAGAGAGCCAAAGCCCTCTACTCCGAAGACGAACGCCAGACGATCCGTCAGTCGCACAACAACCCGCAGATCCAGGAACTCTATCAGAAGTATCTGGGCGAACCGAATTCCCACAAGGCACATGAGCTGTTACATACAACATATGCGGCCAGAGAGGGATTCAACGAAATCAAGAAATAGTGCAAAGAGGCCTGCCCAACGGCAGGCCTTTTCTTTTGTCTGCATACGGATTTTTTCTTTCCGACATCTTTCTTTCTCTTGAGCACCTATTCAAACTGTGGCAAAATGGAGTTGAAAAAACGGAAAGCGTCTTAAACCATAGATTGTACCGTGATCCGATTTAAGGAGTTTTTTTATGAATTATTGTCTTATCAGCAATACCAGTGACTGCAAGAACTGCTACAAATGCATCCGCCACTGTCCCATCAAGGCCATTTCCTTTGAAAATGACCGTGCCTCCATTATCCATGAGGACTGCATTCTCTGCGGCACCTGCTACAACGTCTGCCCGCAGGATCTGAAGGTCATCCGCAACGATCTGGAGAAAGTCCAGGGACTTATTCGCTACAGCGAAAAGGTATTTGTCTCTCTGGCTCCGAGCTTTATTGCCTACTATCCGGAAGCGGATATCACTTCGCTCCGCTCAGCCTTACAGAAGCTCGGCTTTACGGATGTGGAAGAGACAGCCGTCGGCGCAACGATCGTCAAATCGGCTTACGATGAAATGCTGGATGAGAATCATGACATCATCATCTCCTCCTGTTGCCACTCCGTAAACACGCTCATCAAGCGCTTCTATCCGGACTGCCTCCCCTATCTGGCGGATGTCCTCTCCCCGATGCAGGCACATGGTCTGGACATCAAAAAACGCTACGGCAATGATGCCAAAGTCGTTTTCATCGGCCCCTGCATCGCCAAGAAGGATGAAGCGGACCGCCATCCGGAATACATTGATGCAGTACTGACATTTGAAGAACTCGATTCCTGGCTCAGTGAAAAACAGCTGGAAATTGAGCCGGTCAGAGAGAAGGAATCCCTGGAGAAATCCAAGGCAAGACTCTTCCCCACAACCGGCGGCGTCCTGCGCACCATGAAAAAAGCCAATCCGGACTACAGCTATATGGCCATTGACGGAACGGAAGAAGTCATGCGCACCCTGGAGGATATCCGTGGAGGAAAAATCCACAAGTGCTTCATTGAGATGAGCACCTGCCACGGCAGCTGCGTCAACGGACCGATCATTGTCAAAAAGAAACAGAGTATTGTCACGGGAACGCTGAGTGTCAACCGCTTTGCCGGCAAGGAAGACTTCGACTTTACGGCAACGACCAAAGAGATTCATCACGTCTACGTGGATGACAGCGTCCATCAGCCCATCCCGAGCGATCAGCAGATTGAGGAGACCCTCAATCGCATGGGCAAGAAAGATCCGCGCAAACGACTGAACTGCGGCAGCTGCGGATACGATTCCTGCCGTGAAAAAGCCATTGCCATCCTCCGCGGCAAAGCCAAGGAAGAGATGTGTCTGCCGTTCCTAATGGAAAAGGCCACCTCCCTTTCCGACAATATCGTCTCCAACACGCCGAACGGCGTCATGGTACTGGATGAGAACCTGAACATCCAGCTGATCAACGAAACGATGTGCCGCATTGCGGGCAACATCAAATCCCAGGATGTGGTGGGTAGCCAGGTTATCTCCATTCTGGACCCGTTTGACTACCTGGATGCGTTAGACGGAAAGACGATCTTCGCCAAGAAGGAATACCTCAGCGAATATGACCGCTATGTGGAAAACACCATCGTCCGTGATGATAAATTCAACGTGCTGATCTGCATCATGCGCGATATCACAAAAGATGAGATGGCGAAGCAGAAACAGCAGGAACTCATTGAAAAAACACTGTCCATTACCGACGATGTCCTAAGCAGAAACATGATGACAGTCCACGAGATCGCCTCCCTGCTCGGTGAGACGGCTGCGGAAACCAAGGTTGCTCTGACATCCCTAAAGGATACGATCAAAAATCATGAATAGATTAAAAACCGAGTGCGCCTATCAGGCCGTCAATCATATCGGCGAGCAGCTCTGCGGAGACAGCATCGCCATTGTGGAACCGGATGAGAATACCAAGGTCATGGTACTGGCAGATGGTATGGGAAGCGGCGTAAAAGCCAACATTCTCTCCACCCTGACTGCCCACATCCTTTCCACGATGATCGGCAACAACATCGACATCGAAGAGTGCGTCCGTACTGTCATCAGCACCCTTCCCGTCTGTAAAGAGCGCCAGGCTTCCTACTGCACCTTCAGCGTAACGCACGTGAAAGACTGCCGGCATGTCACCATTTACAATTATGACAACCCCCTGCCTTTCATCATCCGTAACGGCAGGAGTTTTCTGCCGGAATACTCCTCGCTCATTATTGCCGACAAGAAGATCGACATTGCCTCCTTTGACGCAAAACTGGATGACTGCATCTTCATGATGAGTGACGGAACGCTCCATGCCGGTACGGGTCCCGCCTTAAACTACAACTGGGAACTGCCGCAGATCATGAGCTTTATGGAAAATCTCTACTCCAAGGAGATGTCTGCCAAGGCCCTTGCGACAACGCTTGTCGACCGCTGCAATGTCATGTACAACTATGAGCCGGGAGACGACACAAGCTGTGCCGTCACAAAGATCCGCATGCGCTCCCAGGCGTCGTTGATGTTCGGCCCGCCGACGCACCCCTATGACGATGAGCGCATGGTATCCCTCTTTTTAAGCAAGGAAGGAAAACACATCGTCTGCGGAGGCACGACAGCGAAAATCGTTGCCCGCCATCTGAACCGCGAAGTACTTGCCGGAGAGGATGACATCAATAAGGAACTGCCGCCGACCTCCAGGATCGAAGGAATTGATCTGGTCACGGAGGGTCAGCTGACGCTGCGCAAAGCGCTGCAGTATGCCGACGACTATCTGAACGGCAACCAGGAGTACTTCCGCTGGTGTTACCAGTGGGACGGCGCCTCCCAGATTGCCCAGCTGCTTTTTGAGGAGGCTACCGATGTCAACATTTTCATCGGTTCGGCCATGAATGCCGCCCATGATGAAAGCGAGAATCTCGGGGTGGAACGGAAAATGAAACTGATTGAATCATTTGCCGAGAGACTGCGTAAAATGGATAAAAACGTAAAAGTTTCCTATTATTGAGCAAATCGGTTCATCCAATCCCCCTCACTCTTGATACAATATATATGTTAGGCACAGGGAATCCACCCTGTGATAATAAAAAAGGAAGGTTAGATTATGTACAAGATTGTCAGAAAAAAAGTCTTAAATCCAACCGTAACACAGATGGAGATCGATGCCCCGTTAGTCGCCAGAAAAGCGAAACCGGGACAGTTCATCATCTTACGCGTGGATGAAAACGGAGAACGTATTCCTCTGACGGTTGCCGGAACCAACCCGGAAGAAGGAACTGTCAAGATCATTTTCCAGATTGTCGGAGCCACCACTGAAATCCTGAACCACAAGGAACAGGGTGAATATATTCAGGACTTCGTCGGACCTCTGGGTGTTGCCACACATACGGACGGCATTAAGAAAGTCTGTATCGTCGGCGGCGGTGTCGGCTGCGCCATTGCCATGCCGGTTGCCCAGGAATTCCATAAGTTAGGTGCCGAAGTGACCAGCATCATCGGATTCCGGAATAAGGATATCGTTATTCTGGAAGATGAATTCAAGGCATGTTCCGATAAACTCGTTGTCATGACGGATGACGGTTCCTATGCCAGACAGGGTAACGTTACTGTCCCGCTTAAGGAAATGCTGGAAGCCGGTGAAACATTCGATATGATCATCACGATCGGACCGCTGATTATGATGAAATTCGTCGTTGCCACAGCCAAACCATATAACATCCCGGTCACGGTGTCCATGAACCCGATCATGATCGACGGAACAGGTATGTGCGGCGGCTGCCGTCTGACATTAAACCAGGACGGACAGAGAGTCACTAAGTTCGCATGCGTTGACGGCCCGGACTTCAACGGTTATGAAGTTGACTTCGATGAAGCCATGAGCAGAGGAAGAATGTATTTCGACTTCGAACGTCATGCTTATACGGAAGCATGCAATCTCTTTAAGAAAGGAGAAAACTAAGATGGCGATCAACCCGAAAAAACATGAAATGCCGACACAGGAACCACAGGTCCGTGCGCATAACTTTAATGAAGTAGCTTTAGGCTATACAGCCGAGATTGCAGTCGAAGAAGCAAAACGCTGCCTCAACTGCAAGAACAGACCATGTGTCTCCGGCTGCCCGGTCAACATCCATATTCCGGAATTCATTGCCCAGATCAAGGAAGGCAATTTCGAGGAAGCATATCAGATCATCTCCAAGACTTCTTCCCTGCCGGCAGTCTGCGGACGTGTCTGCCCGCAGGAATCCCAGTGTGAATCCAAATGTACTCTGGGGATCAGATTCGAACCGGTCGGCATCGGCAGACTGGAACGTTTCGTTGCGGACTATCACAACAACGAAGTAACGGCCTTACCGGAAGTTCCTGCTTCCAACGGTCATAAGGTTGCCGTAGTCGGCAGCGGCCCAAGCGGACTGACATGCGCAGGTGACTTGGCCAAGAAAGGCTATAAGGTCACGGTCTATGAAGCACTGCATACGGCAGGCGGCGTCTTAGTCTACGGTATTCCGGAATTCCGTTTACCGAAGAGAATCGTTGCCAAGGAAGTTGACACACTGAAAGCACTGGGTGTTGACGTTGAAACCAACGTTGTCATCGGCAAGACATTAACGATCGATGAATTATTTGAAATGGGATATGAAGCAGTATTCGTCGGCTCCGGTGCCGGTCTGCCGAACTTCATGAACATCCCGGGTGAAGCATACAAAGGCGTCTATTCCGCCAACGAATTCCTCACTCGCAGCAATCTCATGAAAGCCTATCTGGATGATCCGGTCACACCGATCCAGAAAGGCGGTAAAGTCGCAGTTGTCGGCGGCGGTAACGTTGCCATGGATGCAGCCAGAACAGCGCTGCGCTTGGGTGCGGAAAAAGTCTATATCGTCTACCGCCGTTCCTTAGAGGAACTGCCGGCCAGAAAAGAAGAAGTCGAACATGCCATGGAAGAAGGCATCGAATTCAAGCTTCTGCACAATCCGGTCGAAATTCTCGGCTACCACAATCCGGATGATCCGCGCGATCCGAAGAACGGTTTCGTCACGGGTATGAAAGTCATCCGTATGGAACTCGGTGAACCGGATCAGAGCGGCAGAAGAAGACCGGTTCCGGTAGAAGGAAGCGAATTCGTCATCGATGTCGATACGGTCATCATGGCCATCGGTACTTCCCCGAACCCGCTGATCAAAAACACGACAGCAGGTCTTGAAGTCAACCGCAAGGGCGGAATCATCATCAACGAAGACGGCTTAACTTCCAGAGAGGCAGTCTACGCCGGCGGTGACGCCGTCACGGGTGCCGCAACGGTCATTTCCGCCATGGGTGCAGGAAAACTCGCCGCAAAATCCATTGACGAATACTTAAGTTCCAAATAATACGGTGATGCGTATGATTAAACTCTTTATCTGCCCGAACGGCTATACGGAAGAACAGCTGCAGCAGGCAAAAGATGCCATCATTCAGCTGAGTGTTGCGGGATCCTACGAGCTCTCGCTCTCCACCGATGCATCCGAAATGATCTACGGGGATGAGCGTATGGCACGCTTTACAGCCGAAGACAGTGATCTGATTCTGTCCCTCGGCGGAGACGGTGCCCTGTTGCGTGCTGCCAAGACTGCTTTACAGGCAAACAAGCCTCTTTTAGGTGTCAACAGCGGAAGACTCGGCTATCTCTGCGCACTGCAGGATGAGGACATCGCAAAGATTGAAGAGCTTGTAAATCATCAGCAGCCAAAAGCACTGTCCGTACTGGAATTCAGTAGAGACAACGTGACCTACTACGCCTTAAACGACGTCGTGGTCGCAAAGACAAATTTCGGAGAAACGGTGGATCTGTCCCTCTCCGTCAATCATGCAGCCCCAACCAAGCTGCGCGGAGACGGCATTATCATCGCCACACCGACCGGTTCCACGGCCTACAATCTGAGTGCCGGAGGACCGGTAGTGGACCAGGATGCCCCGGTGTATGTCATCACACCAATCTGTACACATATGAAGGAAGCTTACTCCCAGATCGTACAGGAAGACAAACCGGTCACCATCAGCGTGAATCACCGCTATGCGAAAATCTACGTGGACGGTGTCATGATCGGAACGGTCGAAGATTTTATCACCGTTACCATTTCCGAAAAGAAACTCCGGCTATATACCGGAACCATGCGTTAATGCATCAGGGAAGAGAATGATTCTCTTCCCTTTTCTTCTGCCTAAAAAAAACGTTACAGCATGCACGGAATCCATCATGTTGACCATAGGAAAAACGCAATTTTACGATATAATATAACTGTAAATCAGAATGGAGTGAACCCATATGAATCATCGATATCTCGGACACCTGATTCAAACGGCCAGGCAGCAGAAGCACATTCAGAAAAAACATCTGTGTGCGGGAATCTGCGAGCTGGCAATGCTGAAAAAAATCGAAGAAGGAAAGCCGGAAGCGGAAGAAGAGGTTATCCACAGACTGCTGGTACGCCTCGGGATCTCCGGATGGGAAGAGAATTCCGAAGCCGGAAGAATGATCGAGTACGCTTACTCTCTTTTCTTCGTCTACGGTTTTCCGGAACTCTCGGGATATCTGAGTGAACATCCGGAACTCAAAAACAGCGTCTTTGCGCTGGATTATGAATTATTGTGGAACGTGCTGCATCAGGGTTCCGCACTGAAAGAGAAGTTTGAAGACTTCATGGATGAGCGCCAGCTCTCCGTGCAGCAGTTATTGAAAAACGATCCGGAAAGCGCCTATGCCACGCATCCTTCTGCCCTCTATCAGTATCTGGATGCGAAGCGGCTCTATCATAACCGCCGCGAGCAGAAAGCCCTCGAGCGCTTTCATGATGCCTATGCCCTCGCCTCTTTGGAAGGCAGTATTCATTTGATGCTGCGCTGCAAGGTGCACCTTGGCAAACTCTATTCCCGTATGCTGGACGCGGAGAACATGAAGGCAAACTACGATGTCGCAAGACGCATTGCCCGTGCATTGCACGATGAGAAGACGATCGGCTGGATCAGCTATCATGAAGCCAGCGTCCAGATTGAACTCGGCAACTACGAGGAAGCGTACCGCTATTTCCGCAATCTGAATAATCCTTCCGTCATGGAGGTTTACAAACAGGCAATGTTATGCGAAAAGCTCAACCGCAAGGAAGAGCTGAAGGATGCACTCAGCGCACTGGAAAACACCCCGCACCTCTCTCCGACCCAGCAGCTGCTCTTCGGCTGTATCCGCTACCGCCATCAGAATGAGAACTATCTGGATGACGCGGAGTATGAAGCGATGATGAGCGAATGCTACGAGCGGATGCGGAGGCACTATCCGAAGGAATACCTGCTCTCCTTCCTTCCGGACTATCTGACATTACTGGAGCATTTGAACAAAACAAAAGAAGCAGAACTTCTGCGGGAGCACTATTTCGCTTAACCCCTAAGAAGCATCCGCTTCTTCTTTTTTTTATTTGTGATAGAAGATCTCACCGTTGATGATGGTCATCTTGACATCGTAATCATCATCCATCAGAACGAAATCGCTCTTTCTTCCCAATTCGATCTTTCCTCTGTCCGTAATTCTGAGACACTTTGCCGGGTTTTCCGCAAAGAGCAGACCGACCTGTTCTTTGGAGAGACCGCAGGCATTTCGGGCACGGTTCATGATCTGATTCATCGTCATGTTACCGCTGAGAATATGTCCGTCACTGCGCCAGTTGAACCCGTCTTTCGTCACGACGATACTGCCGTCCGGTAATACATTTTCTCCGTTTGGCAGTCCGCTGACGCTCGAAAGGTCCGTGATGCCGTAACAGTTTTCAATTCCCTTGGCCTTGATCACCAGTTTCACCCAGGCCGGGTTGACGTGGAAGCCATCCATCGTGATCTGCGCCTTGATCCGGTCATCCAGCATGATTCCGACAACCGCCGAAGAATCCCTGTGATGCATCGGCTGATAGCCGTTAAAGATATGGGAACATGTCGCCAGGCCGTGATCGGCCGCATGGATCATCTCTTCCGCCGTGCACTTGGTATATCCCGCTTCGGGGATGACGCCCTTGGAGACAACATAATCCATCCATTCCAGAGCTCCCGGCATTTCCGGTGCCACGCAGATAAAGGCCACATCGGAATAGTCATTGGATACCAGATAATCGCTGTGTTCCTTTGTCGGCAGCGGATATTCCCCGCCTTCCTCAATGTAGCGGTCCAATGTCAGATAGGTTCCTTCAAAATGGAACTTCATCAAATCCGCACCTTTCAGATCCTTCCGTATGGAGCGGATGAACCGTACCGCTTCCTTCTCTTCGGCAAAGTTGCTGAGATCCATGGCCAGTGTCGGGAAGACCGTCGTCACGCCCGTTTCCGGCAGCTTGCGTGCCAGGAATTCCACCTGTTCAAAGCGTGAACCGTACGCGTCCGTTCTCTTTTCCCTGCCAAAGGAACGCAGGAAACCGCCGTGGCAGTGGGCATCGATGATACCCGCATACAGATCCAGCCCCGTGGCATCGATGACTTCCGTATCACTCAGGCGTTTTCCGATTTCCAGAATCCCCGTTTGATCAAAGCGGACGTCCACATCACGGAACTCTCCGTCAATAAATACATTCGCGTTTCTAATCAGCATATGCATCCCCCTCTTTGTAACAGACCTTTCCGTCAATGATGGTGCATTTCACATGGTAATCATCATCCATGATCACAAAGTCGCTCTTCCGTCCGATTTCAATTTTTCCGCGGTCATTCAGATTCAGACATTTCGCCGGGCTCTCCGTAAAGAGCGAGCCGACTTCCTCTTTCGAGAGGCCGATTTTGTTTCTGGCTCTGCGCATCATGTCATTCATCGCATTGGAGCCGCCGGCAAGATGTCCGTTTTCATGATAGTTGAAGCCGTCTCTTGTCTCAAAGCGCATGCCGTTGCCGAATTCATGCCATCCTTCCGCTAAACCGGCATTGGCCGAGAAGTCCGTCATACCGTAGACATTGTCGATTCCCTTGATCTTGATCGTCAGCTTCACCCAGATCGGGGAAACGTGTACCCCGTCCATGGTCAGCTGCGCCTTGATGCGGTCGTCATACAGGACTGCCGCATTGGCATTGCTCTGCCTGTGATGCATCGGCTGATAGCCGTTATATAAGTGCGTTGCCTGGCATAAGCCGTGGTCCGCGGCTTCGATCACCTGTTCCGCCGTGGCCTTGTCATAGCCAATCTCCGGCATGACGCCCTTGGACACAATATAATCGATGTAATCCAAAGCCCCTTCCGTTTCCGGAGCCAGCGAGATGATGCCGACATCGGAGTAGTCGTAGTCCACCATGATGTCGCTGTCTTTGATGTTCGCCGGTGCCATCCATTCCCTGCACTGATCCACGTACCTGTCCAGTGTCAAAAAGGCACACTCGTAATGCAGCTTCAGCGGATCCGCTCCGAACACCTTTTCTTTCCGGACATTCCGGATTGCGCGGGCGATCTTCCCCAGCGTTTCATAGCTTGACCAGTCCGCATTGATCGTCGGATAGAACGTCGTCACACCGGTAGACGGAAAGCGTTGAATGAGATAGCGGACCTGCTCTTCCATATCACCGAATTTGTCCGTGTTCTCAATCGCCACCAGGCTTCTGCCCCAGCCGCCATGCACATGCGCATCGATAATACCGGCGTAGACATCCTGCCCTTTGGCATCGATAACCTCCGGATCCTCTAAATGCCTGCCGATCTCCAGGATCCCGCTTTCATCAAAGCGGACTTCCATGCCTTCCCAGAACTTCCCGTCGATAAAAAATCTACCGTTCACGATTTTCATAATATGTTTCTCCCTTGATGATCGTACGCAGCACGTGATAATCCTCATCCATGATCACAAAGTCAGAGATTCTGCCGACTTCGATCTTGCCTCTGTCATTCAGATTGAGACATTTCGCCGGATTCTCGCAATATAAAAGTCCGACTTCCTCCCGGCTGAGTCCGACGATATTATGCGCTCTGCGCATCATGTCATCCATCTTATTCGCTCCGGCAACCAGATGTCCGTGCTCGTGATAACAGAAGCCGTCTCTGATCTGGAAACGGTTGCCGTTGGACATCGTATACCAGCCGTCTGGCATCCCCGCATAGCTGCAGAGGTCCGTAATGCCGTAACAGTTCTCAATCCCCTTGGCCTTCAAAGTGATTTTGACCCAGATCGGGTGCACGTGCACGCCATCCATGGTGATCTGCGTCTTGATTCTGTCATCGTATAAGACCGCCGCACTTGAGGTGCTGGCTCTGTGATGCATCGGTAAGAAGCCGTTATATAAATGCGTCGCCTGGCATAAGCCGTGGTCTGCCGCTTCGATCGTCTGTTCCGCCGTTGCCTTGTCATAACCGATTTCCGGCATGACGCCTTTGGAGACGATATAGTCAATATATTCGATTGCCCCTTCCATCTCCGGAGCTACGGAGATGATGGCGACATCGGAGTAATCATGGTCCACCATGATATCGCTGATCTCTTTCGTCGGATTCTGCATCCAGTCCTTGCTGATCTCAACGTAGCGGTCCATCGTCACAAAGGCCGTCTCATAATGGAACTTAAGCGGATAGGCTCCCCTGATCGTGTCACGGATGGCCCGGATGCGCCGGGTGATCTCCCCGCATTCCGCATACGGTGCCGTATCCGGATTGACCGTCGGATAGAATGTTGTGACACCCGTCTCAGCCAGTTTATCGCACAGATAGCGTACCTGCTCCTCAAACGGTCCGTACTTGTCTTCGTTGGTGATCTCCGTCACGCTTCTCTGAAATCCTCCATGCACGTGGCAGTCGACGATTCCCGCAAAAAGATAATTGCCCTTTGCGTCAATCACTTCCTCATCCTGCAGATTCTCACCGATCTCCAGGATTCTGTCCTTATCATAGCGGACTTCCAGTCCTTCATGAAACTTCCCGTCAATAAACACCTTTGCGTTAATGATTTTCATATACCGTTTCTCCTTTAATGATCGTACGCAGTACGTGATAGTCGTCATCCATAATCACAAAATCGCTTCTTCTGCCGACTTCAATCTTTCCTCTGTCACTGATACCGAGACAGCTTGCAGGATTCTCGCAGAAGATCTGCGCCACTTCTTCCTTGCTTAAACCGACGCGCTTACGCGCCAGGCGCATGATCTGATCCATGGTATTGTTTCCGGACTGGATCGTTCCTTTCTCATCGCGGATAAAGCCGTCTTTCGCAATGATGACCCGTCCGTTTTTAAAGTGATATTCCCCTTCCGGCAGTCCGCTGTGCGAACTCAGATCCGTTAAGCCGTAGATGTTTTCAATTCCCTTGACCTTAATCAAAAACTTTGCCCACATCGGGGAAACATGATAGCCGTCCAGAGTCAGCTGGCACTGAATGCGGTCGTCGTACATGATGCCAACATCCGGTCCGTCAATTCTGTGATGCATGTATTCAAAACCGTTAAACATATGGGTCGTGTGATCGAGTCCGTGGTCAGCCGCTTCGATCATGCACTGGGCACTGGCTTTGGTATAGCCGGCCTCCACATGCACATGAGGATACTGACGAATCCAGTCCAGCCACTCCATCGATCCCGGCAGTTCCGGTGCCAGAGAGATCAGCTTCAGATCACTCAGATCGTTATCCATGATCTCTAAGGTATGTTCCTTTTTCAGCAGGCGGTCATGGTCATGATTGAAGGAAGAGTGATGCTCCGGATTCATATAAGCTCCTTCCAGATGGAAATAAGCCGGATCCGCACCCTTGATATCCCTGCGGATCCTGCGGATCAGACGGACACATTTGACATAATCCTCTTCACTTAAGTCTCCGATTGTCGGCAAAACGGTCGTTACCCCGTTCTCCGTCACTTTCTGACAGATGAAGCGGGCCTGTGTTTCGGGATCGCCGTATTCTTCCCAGGTATCCTCTTTCACATAAGCGGAGAAGCTGCGCAGAAAACCGCCGTGAATATGGCAGTCGATGATGCCCGCATACAGATCGTTTCCCTTGGCATCAATCACTTCTTCGCCCGTCAGGTTTTCTCCAATTTCGAGTATTCCGCTCTCGTCAAAGCGGACATCCGTCTTCTGAAACTTCCCGTCGATAAAGACATTTGCATTTTTAATTATCATATTGTTGTTCCTCTTATCTTTATTATAAAAGTAGCTTAAACATTCAAAAAGAGGACATGCGTCCCTTGAATGAATTTATTCAGATTATTCATTGTCACGTTTTAATGCATAAGAGAAGCAACAGGCAATCCGTTTCTGGTGTAAAATAGAATCAACAGATATGAAAGTTTCAGGGAGAGTTTGAATCATGAGTGATCAGCTGAAAAGAGGCGTTTACAATTACAAAGATAATACGGTAACATTCGGTAAATATGAAGGCGAGCCAATCGAGTGGACGATTCTGGATGTCTATGACGGACATGTACTGCTCATCAGCAAGTATGTCATCACGTACGGGGAATACCATCGATATGATGACGCGCGCTACAAATATAAAGACTCGGATGTCCGGGAATGGCTGAATACGGTTTTTGTCATTAACGCATTTACACAAGACGAGCGGAATTTGATCGACTATGTGGAGCCGGAAGACGGCTGTGAAGATGAAATATTCCTTCTCTCGAAAGATGATATGATGGACGAGGATTTCTTTGCGGATGATGATGCGCGCATGTGCGGTGAAACCTACTGGACGCGCACGCTGGCCGGGTATGGAGATAAAGCCTATACGGTCGATATGTACGGCTTTACTTCCTGGACATATAAGAACAATGAAAATGTCGGCATCCGTCCTGCCATGTGGGTCAATCTGAACTAGGCAATTACAGTATTCCAATAAGAAAAAAAGCGTGTTTTATGAAAACACGTTTTTTGTATGATTTACTTTTCGCACCTGCCGCAGTCCGTGCAGCCGTTGCAGATGGCCTGATTCGGACACCTTTTACAATGTTCGCGGAAGTGCGGAACGTAGAGTTCACTTTCCGGAATCTCCAGACCCATCCGATCCAGAAAGCGGTAGACGGGTTCTTTCCCTTTGAAGCTGATGCCGCTCTTAAATGCCATTTCCTTCTGCAGATTCTTATCCTTCAGATGGTAGGTTCTGCCGTCCTTGATAAAGACGGTTCCCGTCTCCACACAGGTAAAGGTGACATTACTCTTCCGGCATGCTTCGGCGATCTTCTTCACCCAGTCATAGTTGCAGGGTCTATTCCCGCCATAGTTCTCCCCTCCGCAGGTGACGTGCTCAATCTGCCCGTCTGTAAGATAATCCCGGAAATCAATCTCGCCGATCAGCGGGGCACACATCACACCCTTATGCTTAAAGGGAAGCGACAACAACAGCGGCATGCGCTCATCCGTGCGAAGCTGATTCTCGCAGCTTACGCTTAAACTCACGTTTTCATATCCGTCTTCCCAGTCCGGAGGCAGGCATTCCATTACCCTCTCCGGCCGTTTGGTAAGCAGCTGAAAAAGAACATCGCTGCGCTCCTTCATGATCCGCCAGGCTTCCTCTCTCCACGCGTCTGCTTCCTCTAAAAAGAAATCGGAATTCAGACAGACATGGATCTTCTCGCCGCTTTGGATCTGGTAGCGCCCGTTACGATGCCTGCTTAAGGGATAGCGGAAGGAACTTGTCTTATATACCACGGACGGATCCTTATTCTGATGGATTTGATCCAGATAGTACATGTAACAGTGTTGGCAGCCTTCGCTCTTTTTCGTGCATCCGTGCCACGGATTCCAGATACTGTGCATGTTCTCTTTAATTATATAAAACCTGTCAAGTGATAGGGCTTACATGAAGAAAATGAGGTAAAATCCCTTTTCAGTTAACAAAGCAGTGTTATAATAGCCTTCGTGAGTATTCGAGGGGAGGGTACAGTATGAAACGCAGAAAGATCGATATGTTAGGCGGAAACCTTTATGCCAATGTCTTCTGGTTCTCTTTACCCGTGATCGCCTCCGGCATCATGCAGCTGTTATTCAATGCCATCGACATGATCGTGGTGGGAAAATTCTCCGGCAATGCCTCCATGGCAGCTGTCAGTTCCACCGGGTCTTTGGTCAACCTGATCACCAATCTGTTCATCGGCCTTTCCATCGGCAGCAGCGTCTGCGTTGCCCGCAGACTGGGAAAGAACAACTACGAGGAAGTCTCCTCGGCAGTCCATACCTCCATTGCCGTCTCCTTTGTCTCGGGACTGATCCTGACGGTCGTCGGCGTGCTATTGGCAAAGCCGCTGTTGCAGATGATGAAATCCCCGGAAGACGTTCTGGACCTCTCGGCTCTCTACCTTAGGGTCTATTTCACCGGTATGCTGGGAACGATGGTCTATAACTTCGGAAGTGCCATCCTCAGAGCCAAAGGCGACACCAAGCGTCCGCTGTATGCTTTGATTATTGCCGGTGTTCTGAATGCCCTTCTGAATCTCTTCTTTGTCATCAGCCTGCATATGGATGTGGCCGGCGTCGGTCTGGCGAGTTCAATCTCGTCCTACGTTTCGGCGCTGATCGTACTCTATGTTCTGGCCAGTGATGACTCTGCGATTCATCTGGACTTCCGCAATCTGAAAATCGACACGGAAGTCTTGAAGGAGATCGCCACGGTTGGTATCCCGGCCGGAATTCAGGGTACGGTCTTCTCCATCAGCAATGTCGTCATTCAGTCTTCGATCAACTCCTTCGGAACGATCGTCATGGCCGGCAACGGTGCTGCCAGTTCGATCGAAGGATTTGTCTACAATATCATGAACTCCTTCTACCAGTGCTGCCTGACATTCACCTCGCAGAATGTCGGTGCCGGACAGATTAAACGGGTTCCGAAGATCCTGTTTGTCTGTGAGCTGTTTGTCATCCTCTCCGGCTTAGTTGCCGGAATCGGTGCCTACAAAGCGGGAAACTTCCTCTTGGGGATCTACAACAGCGATCCGGAAGTCATTCAGGCCGGACTGATCCGGATGTCAATCGTCTGTCAGCCGTATTTCCTCTGCGGAATCATGGACGTCTTCGTCGGTTCCCTGCGCGGTATGGGAGCTTCCTTCGGACCAATGATTGTCTCCCTTCTCGGTGTATGTGTCTTCCGCCTGATTTATATTGCCACCTATTTCCAGAGTCATCATACGATTCAGGTGTTATACGCCTCCTATCCGATCACATGGATTCTGACCGCCTTCATTCACTTCCTCACCTTCCTAATCGTCTATCATAAACGAAAGAAGAGTGCAGTCGTTAATGCATAAGAAAAGTCACCTTGCAGGTGACTTGTTTTTTTCTTAGCCGAGCTTTTCGGCGATGGCTTCCGCCTCGCACAGAATGCTTTCGAATTTCTTTAAGGCTCTCTCGATCGGCTCCGGTGTACGGAGATCCACGCCGGCATGACGCAGCTCCTCGAGCGGTGTCTGTGAAGATCCCATGGAGAGGAATTCCAGATAGCGTTTGACCGCCGCTTCCCCTTCTTTCAGGATGCCTTCCTTTAAGGCAACCGCGGAAGTATAGCCCGTTGCGTAGACATAGACATAGAACGGAGAGTAGAAGTGCGGGATGCGTGCCCATTCGTATTTCACTTCATCATCCATCACCAGATCCTCACCGAAGTAGAGTCTGATCAGGCCTTCATAGAGATCACAAAGCGCATCGGAAGTCAGGGATTCGTCCTTCTCCTGCAATTCATGCGCCAGCTTTTCAAATTCCGCAAACATTGTCTGACGGTAAACCGTGCCCTTGAAGCCTTCCAGATATTCATTCAGAAGCGCCAGTTTCTCTTCCGGATCGTCGCACTTTTCAATCAGCTGGTCAATTAAGAGGTTCTCATTGACCGTGCTGGCAACTTCCGCCACAAAGAGGGAATAGTTGCTGTAATGGTATGGCTGGGTGTGATTGGTCAGCCACGTATGCTGAGAGTGTCCCATCTCATGTGCCAGAGTCGAAACGGAATCCAGGGAACCGTTGAAGTTCATCATGATATACGGATTGGAATCGTAGGTTCCGGCAGAGTAGGCACCGCCGCTTTTTCCCTTATTCGGATAAACGTCGATCCATCTCTCGTCATATGCCTGCTGTACGCGTTTGACATATGCCTCACCTAACGGCTTGACGGCTTCCAGCACCATCGCCTTGGCTTCTTCATAGCTGTACTCCTTATGACTGCCAGAGGAAAGCGGAGCGTAGACATCGTAGTAGTGCAGATCATCGATCTTGAGCAGTTTCTTCCGTAAGCGCAGATAGCGGTACATCAGATCCATGTGCTTATGCACCGTCTCGATCAGATTGTCATAGACGGCCAGATCGATGTTGTTACGGTCCAGCGACATCTGACGGGAACTCTCGTATCCGCGGATTTTTGCCATCTGTGTGGCTGCTTTCACGTTTCCGCTGTAAGTGGACGCAAAGGTATGAATGTGCTGCTGATATGTCTTATAAAAGGCCTTGAAGGCATTTTTACGCAATACTCTGTCCAGAGACATCTGATACGGAATGTAGTTTGCGGCGGAGAGCGGCAGAACGTTTCCTTCCTTATCCTGAATATCTTCAAAGACGAGATCCGCATCCATCAGCGTGGAAGCGGTCTGTCCGCTGGCATCCATCACTTCGGAAAGGGAACCCAGGAGTATTTCCTCTTTTGCGGAGAGAGTATGCGCCTTCTGACGGACGATATTGTCAAGTAAGAAGCGGTAGGAGCTTAAGCGCTCATCCTTTACGATTTCCTGCAGTTTGTCTTCCGGAAGTGCGAGCAGTTCCGGTTCCGCATACGCCATGGATGCTTCAAACTGCGCATATTTGCCATACGCTCTCTGATACATTGCCGTGCTCTTGGAGTCTCTGGTGTCCTCGGAGTGGCGCAGGGACGCATATTCATAGAGGTTGCTTAATTCTCTGCCCATTTCGTTCTCATATTCGAGGAATGCCAGAATTCCTTCCACACTGTTTAGCGTGCCGGAATAGGAGGATGCTTTTGCGATTTTTTCATCCACTGCCGCAAAGGCTTTTTCCCACGCCTCATCATCTTGAAACAAAACCGTCAGATCCCAGTGAAACTGATCGGCAATTTCTTTTCTTTCTTTGATTTCTGCCATAATAGTTACCTCACATCCCTTATATCTTACCCTTTTTTTGTTTATGAAACAACGCAAATTCTCTCATGAAAAAAAGGCTGTAATTTTCATTACAGCCGGATATGTTTATTTATTTGCTTCAATCATCAGCTCGCAGAGCTTATTGGAGAAAGATAATGGATCTTCAATCGGGAAACCTTCAATCAGAAGAGCCTGATCATAGAGCAGACTGCCGTAATCCGCCAGGCTTTCCCTGCGGTTCTGATAGACATTCTGCAGTGCCTTGAAGATCGGATGTTCGCCGTTGATTTCCAGTACTTTCCTGGCCTTGACGTTTGGGGAGTCCGGCATCTGATCGAAGACCTTTTCCATCTCCAGGGAAACACCCTCTTCCGCCACCAGGCAGACCGGATGGCTCTTTAAACGGGAAGAGATACGGACATCGGAGACCTTGCCGCTTAACGCTTCCTTTAAGGAGCCAAGCAGATCCCTGTTCTCTTCCTGCGCTTTCTCACGCTCTTTCTTCTCTTCTTCACTGTCCAGATCCAGATCACCCTGGGAGATGGATTTGAACGGTTTTTCCTGATAGTCACGCATGACCTGCAGTGCAAATTCATCCACTTCATCCGTCAGATAGAGGATCTCATAACCCTTGTCCTTGACCTTTTCCGTCTGCGGCAGCTGATCGATCTTATCGATGCTCTCTCCGCTGACGTAATAGATCTCCTTCTGACCTTCCGGCATGCGCTCCACGTATTCCTTCAGGCTGACCAGTTTCTTTTCCTTGCTGGAAGTGAATAAGAGCAGATCCTGAAGCAGGTCCTTATGGATACCGAAATCGTTGTAGATTCCGTATTTCAGCTGTAAGCCGAAGGCCTTCCAGAACTTCTCGTATTTTTCACGGTCATCCTTCATCATCCTGGCAAGCTCGTCCTTGATCTTCTTCTCAATACGGCTTGCGACCACTTTCATCTGGCGGTCATGCTGCAGAACTTCTCTTGAGATATTCAAAGAGAAATCCTGGGAGTCGACCAGCCCCTTCACAAAGCGGAAGTGCTCCGGTAAGAGCTCTGAACACTTATCCATGATGAAGACGTTTTTGGAATACAGCTGCAGTCCCTTTTCATATTCCTTGGTATAGAAGTCATACGGCGTACGGGACGGGATGTATAACAGTGCATCAAAAGAGACATTTCCTTCCACGTTGAAGTGGATCACATCCAGCGGATCTTCATAGTCATTGAATTTGGCTTTGTAGAATTCGTTGTATTCCTCTTCTTTGATCTCGTTTTTATTCCGCTTCCAGAGCGGGATCATCGAGTTCAGCGTTTCCACTTCTGTGTAGTCTTCATATTCGTCGCTGTCTTCCTTCTTGCGCGACTTTGTGACTTCCATGCGGATCGGGTAGCGGATATAATCGGAATATTTGGAGATCAAGGAGCGGATCTTGTACTCTTCCAGAAAGTCGGAGTATTTCTCTTCTTCCGTATCGTCCTTCAGTTCCAGGATGATCGTTGTTCCGACATCCTCTTTGTCGCATTCATTGATCGTATAGCTTTCTTCTCCGGTGCTTTCCCATTTGTAAGCCTGCTCGGAGTTATAGGCCTTTGTCAGAACCGTGACCTTCTTTGCGACCATGAAGGCGCTGTAGAAACCGACACCGAACTGACCGATGATGTCGTTGATGTTTTCATTTTCGTTATTCTGCTTGAATTCAAAGGAACCGCTGTGGGCAATGACACCCAGATTGTTCTGCAGTTCTTCCTGCGTCATACCGACACCGTTATCGGAGATGGTGATGGTGCGTGCATCCTTGTCCGTATCAATGCGGATCTGGAAGGTATCACTGCTGACCTTCACACTCGGGTCTGTCAGGGAAATAAAATGGAGTTTATCGATGGCGTCACTCGCATTGGACACCAGTTCTCTTAAGAATATTTCTTTATGGGTATAGATCGAGTTGATCATTAGATCCAGTAAGCGTTTGGATTCTGCTTTAAACTGCTTCTTCATAACATCCTCCTTTTAGCACTCTTATATCTCAAGTGCTAAATCTATTGTATACCCATTCCCTGCCTATTTCAAGCATCAAAAAAGCCATCTGCTGATGGCTCTATTCATTCTGATTTTTCTCGATTGCCCGCTTGACGGCCTCTACGGTTTCCTCACTGACATAGTGCTCGATCTTGCAGGCATCCTGCTCGGCAATCTCTTCCGGTACGCCGATCATTTCCAGCACTTTCGTAAAGAGAATATGTCTCTCATAGATCGAATCCGCCACATCGCGCCCCTTCTGGGTCAATGTGATATAACCGGCTTCATCAATATCAATATAAGCATCCCGTTTCAGAAGGCTCATCGCTCTTGATACACTCGGCTTGGAGAAGCCCATATATTTGCAGACATCAATTGAACGGACATGTTCCATCTTTCCGGATAACACCAGAATGGTTTCCAGATACATCTGTCCGGATTCCTGTAATTCACTCATTGTACTCAACCTCACCTGTGATCATTATACCATATTTCACACGCAGACTTTCTGAAACGCCCGCTATAGAATCTACAAATTATATTCCAGCTTCTTGATATACTGGCAGGCCACACATCCGATCCCCGTGTGCACGCCGACCGCACTGACAAGCGGTGTCAGATAGATTTCTGCCTCCGGGAACGCTTCATGCATCTTGTTGTAGAAGTTTCTGCCTTCCTCTTCATTGAAGACATGGGCCATGCAGATTCCGTATCCCTTGCCGACGCCGTGATCACGGAAATAGTCGATGACGACATCCTCCGCTTTCTTTAATGTTCTCGGTTTGGCGTACGTATCGTTCCTTCCGCCGCTCTCCTTGTTCACGATTAAGACCGGGGAGATCTTCAAAAGGCCGGCCAGAAAACCTGCCGCCTTGGTAATCCTTCCGCCGCGTACCAGATGGTTCATATCCACCGGCAGTACAAACGTGACGGCATCCAGCGCCGCTTTCTGCAGAATATCGCGCACTTCCTTCACGTCCATGCCGTTATCCAGCATCTTCCGGGCCGTTAACGCCAGATAGAGTTCCACGTAAGCTGTCGTGTAGCAGTCAATGTATTCCAGCGGTATGTCCACCTGCTTCGCTGCCGTGACCATGGCACTGATGCAGCCGGAAAGTCCGCTGCAGATCGGAACGGCAAAAATCATATCGTATCCGTCCGCCTTTAACTGTTCGAAAAGCTCCACGATTCTTCCATACGGCGGCTGGGATGTTTTCAGCATCTTTCCTGCCTGCACCATTTTATAGGTTTCCTCGACGCTCAGTTCTTCGCCCATCAGATAGGTTCTGTTTTCATCGGAAATGGTCAGAGGTACACAGAAGATACCTTCGACGTCATATCCTTCTTCACGGTAATTGGACCCGCTGTCCGTAACAACTGCAATCTTCATCTCTCTCACCCTCCTTATGTAATATTATATCCCATTTGACAATTTTGTTGAATTGGGGTGTAATAGGGGCATGAAACACCTGAAAAAGATCCTGCTTCTATTGCTTTTACTTCTGATGATTGGCGGCTGTGCCAAAGAGCCGAAAGAGGAAGTCAAGGAAGGAAGCTATGACTCCATAAAACTGAGAGACACGATAGAAAAGTTCAACAATAACGAGACGTTCGCTGTCTTTCTGCATCAGACTGCCTGCCCGTACTGCCGGGAAGCCGAGCCTGTCTTCCGTGACTTTGTCATCAGCCACGGCTATCAGGCATATGAACTGAACTTCACGGAAGCTTATAAAAACGAGGCAGAGTACTATTCCGCCGATAAGGACATCCTCTTCAAGATCATTGATGAAGTCCTGCGGTGGGACGATGAATGGCAGGAATACACACTGTTTGTTCCGGAATTCGTCTTTGTGAAAGACGGTAAGATTGTCTATGAGCACTGCGGCACGGTCGATACGCACGACCCGTATGAAGCGCCCATGACGGATGCGGAAATAAAAGAGCTGGAAGGTTACTTCGCGGAAGGCTTCCGCCTCATGTATGAAGAGTAAAAAGGGCTGATCACAGCCCTTTTTTCATGGTATGACGGGCATGTCATACATCTGGGGTGAAAGTCCCAAGGGGCGTAGTCGCCGACGAACCCGATAGCAACTCCCAAGCCTGACCACCGTGAGGTGGCGGAGAGAAGAAGGGATAGCGAAATCGTGGCCCTAC
>JAZQFH010000024.1:0-30965 GCA_045539425.1 Erysipelotrichaceae bacterium | reverse complement strand
TTATATTTACGAATTATTTATTGGTTTACAATTATTCAAATTAATTGTTTTAAATTGTGATAATGTGGTTATTAATTAATGGAGCGAGGAATCAATTATGATTTCGGCTTCTGACTTTTCTTTTTTAAAACAAAGAGAAATACAAGGACCCCTACTCCAAGTATTCCAACTCCCCCGATAATAAGAGGTAAGCTGGATTTTGTTGATGGGTCTTTTTCAGTGAAATTCGCAGTTAATGTCATATTATCATCGACTGTAACGATCAGATTCTCATCCTTGGACAACTCTTCACCGTTACTGTCATACCATCCTAAAAACTGATTATTCTCATACGGCTCCGCGTGAAGGATGACAGCTTCTCCTTTATGGACATTTACGGCAGGCAATGCATCTCCATACCCTTCCGTAAGGACATCCACACTCACATACTCGATTTCATCCGCCGTATTATCCGTTTCAGCACCGATCCATTCTTCGTTTACATCATAGAGATCCGCTTCATAATCCGCTCCGTCAAATCCGCCGGAGAGATCCATGTGATACGCTTCTCCTTTGATCAGTTCGAGGTTTTCGTAGCTGATTTCTCTGAGTACGGAGCCTTCCATGATATCTTCACCGCTGACCGTAATGGTCATGCTGCCGTTATCCGTTGGCGTTATGACAAAATAAACATCATACTGTGTCGGTATACTGAATGTTTTCGCCCCGGTATCATCCGCCCAGCAGATCACCGGACTGTCTTCAAAACTGTCCGCTTCATTATCAACAACCTGAGCCAAGAGATAATCCGTTCCTTTTTCATAGACGCGGACATCTACCGGACAATGCACCTTGACAAAAATCGTGGCGTAACGGCTGTTTTGAGATGTAGAGCTTGTTTCTTCATATTTTTCGAGCACTCCCGTCTCTTCCAGTGTTTCCATCCAGGCCAAAGTCAGTTCAGCATAATGCGGAATTAACAGCTGTTCTTCTGAAACATAGTCGTATGTACTTTTTGCGCTCTTCACTGTTTTTAAAGAATGATAGATCTGAATGAGTTTCTTGACTCTTGCCTGCATACTGGACATGGTTGAGTACATCGTTATAATCGTTTCGAGTGCGGATGAGACTACATCGCCGCCGATTTCTTTCAGAAGATAGGCATACATGAGATAGACTGCAGGAAGTTCGGAATCATCAACTTCTCCATCTCCCAATGCTTCTCTGACTTTAGCAGAGATGCCATCCTGTGCTTTGGCATAGTACTCGCTCCTGCTCTCAACATATCTTCCCACCAGGTTCATGATCGTATTGATGTCATTGATCATCTCGACCGGAGGAAGCGATGAGAGTGAGTGACCTGAAAGCTTTCCAAATTTATTAAGGACTTCCCCTTTATAGTCATTATAGTAAGAACCGCAATACTGATACGGCAAAACCATGACATTACCGTATCTTGTAAATCCCCACTGTATTAAAGGCATACGGCAGACAAGATCGTACGGATTGACGATGCTGAAGATATTGCTGTATTTGGCAGAACCCGCTGAGGAGTTCACCGTGCAGGCAGGAACTTCAAAACAGTAAGCGTAAACGTTCCCCTTTCCATACGAGATTCCGTTATAGCTGAAGCCATCATCAAGATAAGCTGCCGTAAGGTTTGCGATAGCAGATGCACGGCTGTAGCCGCTCACCCAGAAAACGACGTCTCCGCTGATATCATACGTGGATATGAACTCTTTTAAGGCGTTGATGACATTCTCCCGTCCTCTGGAGAAGCCGTCATGGTCCGTGCTGTTTTCTCCCAGAACAAAGTTACCGGCCCATTCATCTTTATAGCCTCCCCCTCTTACGGCAATCGCGATAAGGGTTTTTGTCGGTGTCAGTTTCTTTGATCCAATACATACGCCGGTCGTATGGTCCCCTGTCGGTCCGTCATAATCGGCATTATGCCAGATGTTTTCAAACTCCATCTTTTTAAACAGTTCGCTGATATGTTCCGAACCGTTGGAACGGTCGGAGGAGTTATATGCCGCAATGGCGACATCCATGGATAATCTGGCTAAAGACGCATTATAGGTAGAGGAATTCGAACTGAAGAAGGCCTTGTTGAAGACAAACTCGGAAGTACCGGTCCCCTTCTCCGTCCTCTTGAATTTGAATTCACCTGTAATGATGTCATCTTCTTCGGAAGATACGCGGAATTCCCACTCCGGATTCTCTTTGCTGTTACCTAAGGAAATCGTTTTGTTTGTGTCTTTAAATGTAAGGAAATCCGCATCCATTTTCAGATAATAGGTATGACCTGCAGTTAAGGCTTTCTTGCTGGAAACACCCGGGAAAACCCATGTCAGCTTATTCTGATACGAGCGGATATACGTCTTAGGATTCAGTTCCGCCGGCATGCGGTAAGCTTCCTGTCCTGTTTCCTTGTCATAGATGTAAATATTTCCCTTGTCGAAATTGATGCTTTCGATATCGTAATTGAAGTTTAGTGTCAGACTTGAGATAAATGTATTATTCCAGCCTCCAGTTTCAGGAGTTGTGTATGTCAGTAATAATGCATCATTCTTATGCGGTTTATATGGCTTGCCGCCGTAATTGTTGTAATAGATTTTATAGCCGCTCTCCCCTTCTCCCATCTGGTAGACTTCCACTTCCGTTAACTGTCCATTGTTATCATACGTATATGTTTTTGCCATGGAGAGATAGGAAGGATCTAACGGAAAAGTGTCTTTTACGGTAGTCAGCTGATTCTGGCTATTGTACTCAAACACCTGTCTTCCGCTCGTATAGACATCAGAGGATCCTTTTGCGTAAAGACTGCAGTCAATATAGGAAAGATGATCTCCACTGTAGCTGTAGACCTGCTCCAGCTTCTGCCAGTAGGTATCCGCGGAAACAGCTTTGCTAGTCATTTTGGTTATCTTATCTCCGGAATATTCAAACGTGGAGATAAACTGTCTGTCTGAATCCGTATGAATGATTGACTTCAGATTTCCGTTCTCATAGTAGTCAAATGACATGGAAGAATAATCCCCATGAATGTTTTGCGGTGAACCGAAGGAATTGAAAACAATATCATAATTATAGGTAAACTCGTAGAAAGGTCCATAATAATAATGTCCCAGTTCAAAGAAAGGATAGACATAACCAGGGTATGCCAGGTTGATTTCATGATCATTTCCGTCATAGAGATGATATGCCATACCGTCATCAAAGACTCTTCCCTTAGAGTCATAGGTGATCGTCAGATCAACCGGATTTGTTTCCGCTTTGTTATTGTAATAGTCTACATAATAAACTGTTGCACTCTGCGGTTGTTTGTTGGAGCTGTTGATTGCCGTAATTTCCGCACTTAAGGAAACCGTTTGAAAACTGATCTGGCACAAAAGCGTGAGTACGACAAGCATGATTTGGACGAGTTCTTTCATATTTCTACCCCTCTGATCTGTCTCTATGAATGATATGGTTGAATCTTTAGGATTCTTATTAAGATAATGATACCACCGTAAGCGGTTCTGTATTAAAGTCAAAAATGAGGAAATCGGAACGGATTTCCTCATTCGCTTAACAATCAAAATAGTATTAATGGTTATTCAGGTATGATAGCAGTTCTTCTTTTGTATGCAGAATCTGTTTTAAAGCTTTCTGGATCATCAGATTATCGGCGTTATTGCATAACGTTCTGCTGTCCGTCTTTAAGCCGATGGCGCATTTCCCGGAGGAATAAAAGTATCCCAGAGCAACGCAGGCTCCTTCATCAGGTACCCTGCCGTCCATTAAAAAGAGAAAGACGTCGGACTCATCCATCGCCTGAAGGTCTTTGCGGAAGACGTATTCCTCTTTGGTGATTCCATCGATCATCTCCGGCATTTCGCTTAAAACTCCCCCATCGCGCTGCGGAAGATACGTGTCAAAGCCGTGATTTCTTAAAAACGTATCGATTTCGAGATTGTAGTTCCGTTCATAATCGCAATATAACGGTGCGGCAATATATATTTTCATAAAAACCTCTCTTTATACTCTTAAAGTATATTATATGACAAGAAACGTTAATTCTTTCCTAAGATAAAAATAATGCATCCTTCATAGCATCAGCTTTTTTTCGATACTTTCGGAAAGAAAAAGAAAGAAGAAAACGAAGCATAACCGCAAGACAAAAGTTCACACAGGGAGCTTTTATAATACCAGCAAATTATTCAATAAGCCCGTCCGAAATTTGATTTCCGAACGGGCTTTCTTTTATTAGTGATTATATTATTCTTTTTTGAATCTTACCAGGCTGTCAGTTCCAGATACAGATCCTTGTACTGCTTCGCTGAGTTATCCCAGGAAACATTCTTGGCCATATCGCGCTGAACCATTTCATCCCAGTAATAGCGGTTTTCAAAGTACAGTGTCTTGGCACGGTTGATTGCATCGTATAACAGTCCTGACTCATATCTGTCAAACGTGAATCCATTGCCCCAGTCAGCATACATGTTGTAAGGTTCCACGGTGTCCTTAAGACCGCCGGTCTCTCTGACGATCGGAACCGTTCCGTAATGCATGGCGATCAGCTGGGTCAGGCCGCACGGTTCAAACCGTGAAGGTACTAACAGCACATCACATCCGGCATAGATGCGGTGGCTTCTCGCTTCATCATACTGGATACAGCCCGCAAACTGTCCCTTGTAATGATTCTCATAGTAGCGGAAGGAATTTTCATATTCGGCATCCCCTGTGCCCAGAACGACGACCTGTGTATGTGGATCCATGATCTGCGGAATACAGGTATTCACCAGATCCAGACCTTTCTGGTTTGTCAGTCGGGAAATCAATCCGATGACAAACTTATCTCCGTTTTCTTCCAGGCCGAGTTCCTTCTGCAGGGCAATCTTATTTTCTCTCTTTTTGGCGATTGCATCCTCGATGCTGTAGTTCGCAACGATGTCGCTGTCTTTTGACGGATCCCAGATATCATAGTCGATACCGTTGACGATGCCGTGCAGTTTTCCTGAGTGATAGCGCAGATGAGCTTCCAGTCCTTCACCATACTCGGAGGTCTGGATCTCTCCGGCATAGGTATTGGAGACTGTTGTGATCATGTTGGAATAGGTTAATCCACCCTTGAGCATATTGGCATCAAGCCAGTTCTGAGTCAAGGCATCCTTGTTGAAAACATAATCCGGCAGATTTGTCCAATACTTGATGGTCTTGATATTGTAAATACCCTGGAAGCGCAGGTTATGGATGGTGATCATGGTTTTTGCGTTACCGATGGAAGTATTCTGGAAGAACGTCCGCAGATATACCGGTACCAGAGCCGCCTGCCAGTCATGGCAATGGATGATATTCGGTTGCCAGTTCATGTAGTTGAGCGCAGCCAGAGCTGCCTTGCTGAAATAGCAGTACTTCGGGATATCATCGATCAGATTGGTATATGGCTTATCTCCGCCAAAGAATTCTTCGTTATCGATGAAGTCATAGACAACTCCATCCCAGACATATTCCATGATGCCGACATAGTACTGTTTGCCGTCACTTGTCAGATCCATATAGAAGCTTCCCCGGTAAACCATTTTATCCTGATACTGCTGTGGGATGCATTTGTATCTTGGAAGGATGACCTTTACATCACAGTTTCTTCTGGTAAGCGCCTTGGGAAGAGCGTACATGACGTCTCCAAGTCCGCCGGTCTTTACAAACGGATAACATTCCGATCCGATAAAGGCAATGTTTCGCCGCGGTGATTCAGGTTCCTGGGTCATCACCTGCTGATTGGCAGCAGCGATGATCTCATCAGCCGCAGCTTCCACAGCTTCCTTCTTAACAGTCTTTTTATCCGTAACAGTTTTTGTTGTTTTAGTCGTTTTTTTCACGGCAGTCTTCTTTTCGGCCGTTTTCTTTTCTGCTGTTTTCTTTTCCGCTGTTTTCTTTTCAGCAGTTTCTTCAGTTGCTTTTTTAGCAGCCATTTTAACTCCTCCTTCAGATTACGTCGTCTGTGAATCATTTAATAATCACAGCAAATATCAATAATAATCTTTAAAACCGCTTAATTCAAGTCTTATAGCCTTTCTGGAAACCGTAACTGCCAAACTGGCAGTGATTACCGCCTTCTATGACTTTTACGGTAGAATCTACAATTGTTTCCAATTCTATTTCAAAATAAACCCTGTCTACGAATTCGTTAATATCTGTTATATGACCCTTCAGATTATTGTAAAGTACATCTCATGAATCTTACTCTCATCAAACACTATTGGGTCATTGACCTTATATTTGCTAATACCAATATCTATAGTTTTTCCTGGATTCTTTGACTGCATAAGACAATAAAACGTTAATTCTTTTCGAATCGAAAAATAATCCATCCTTCATTGCATGTGCTTTCCCCTTCCCTGTGTTTCGGTTTATAATTTTATTAAGAGATACGGGAGAATAACGGATATGAGTACAATCGGATTTATCGGATGCGGAAACATGGGAAGTGCTTTGGCCATGGCAGTCTACCGCTCCAATCAGGCAGAAAAGATCTATCTTTCCAACCGCACCCAGGAAAAAGCCATCACACTGGCAGAGAAAACGGAAGGTGTCGTAACGGATAATCTGGGTGTCTGTGAAAAGGCAGACATCATCTTTCTCGGTATAAAGCCGCAGATGCTGAGCGATGTTGTGAAAGAAATCAAGGAGCCTTTACAGAAGAGAAAACACCGCTACGTGCTCGTTTCCCTTTTAGCGGGAAAAGATATCAGGACACTGGAAGACAACTTCGGAAGAGTCCCGATCATCCGCTGTGCCCCGAATATACCGGCACAGATCGGCAGCGGCATCACACTCTTCAGCGCCAACCAGTACATCTCGGAAGCGGAAAAGGAATACTTCAAGAAACTGATGTTACCGAGCGGATATGTGGAAGAAGTGGATGAGCATACAATGGAATGTGCCAACGGCATCATGGGATGTGGTCCGGCCTTTGCGGCAATGTTTGTCGAAGCTCTAAGTGACGGAGGCGTTGCCTGCGGATTACGAAGAGATAAGGCACTCTTATATGCGGCAGAAATGATGAAAGGCACGGCAGAAATGCTTTTGGAAACAAACATGCATCCGGCTCAGCTGAAAGACAGCGTCTGCTCCCCGGGCGGAAGCACGATTCAGGGTGTAAGAAAGCTTGAGGAAAACAACTTCCGTGCCGCTTTGATCGATGCCGTGATTGCGACATTCGAAAAGAAATTCTGATCATACTCCATCTAAAATAAACAAGCAGGAACCCGAGTTCCTGCTTTTCATATTGAATGATTCGTGTAACGTTTTTACCACGGACTGTTGTCATTTTCCGGTGTTCCGATAAACGGATACCTGCCCAATGGTTTCTTTTCCACTTTCTGAATTTTACGGAAGTATTCGGCAAGGACGTCATGAATGCGTACGTGCGTATTCTGCCAGTGCACGCGCTTTGCGATCTCTTTGGTATCGTTTCCGCCGCTGGACATATATTCCGATGTCACAACCGTGATTACCGCATTCCGCTGGATCTTATATCCTTCCGGATCCGTGATATAGACAACCTTTTCTCCTGCCGGTTTGGTGTGGTCCATTTTAACGCAGATTCCGCTGAAAAAGATGTTTCCGTTATTGCCGAAGCGCTCCGGTACATGAACGTGCTCAAAGAGATCATAGAGATCTTCTCCGCGGTAAACGGAAAGATAGAGCTCATCATTAAATCCCATGGATTCCGAGATGGTTTCTCTGGTTAACGGTCCTTTGGGGATCCGTTTGCCGCAGCTGGTGCAGTTAAAATAGGCAAAATCCGTATGGAAGTAATCTCTTACGGCATCCGCAATGAGATTTCCCATTTCACTTTCAAAGTCCAGTCGCATCGGGATATCTTCAGTCACATCCGCGAGTACTTCATCAAAGTAGTAATTATATGGTTCCAGCGTTTCCTCTACGATGTCTCTGGTTTCAGCGTCTTCTTCCATTTGATCATGGAATACGTCCAGGACCTCGGCCTTTTTGGAAACGATTTTCTTTTCCGTATCATCGTATTCAATCGTCGCAATACCCAGACTCTTTCCGCCGAATCCCGCTTTGGTAATAATGCAGCAGTCAATCACCTTCGCAAAATCACCCGGGATATGCCCGCCGATCATCACGTCAGGTTTCAGATCTTTAATCTGGTTGAAAACGTCAAAGAGTTCACCCGTCTCATCCTCATAAAACGGGAAATGCGTTAAGACGATGATGATTTCAGCCCCTTCTGAGCGCATCTGTGGAATATACTTTCTGGCACATTCCACGGAGTCTAAGACGCGAAACGGCTCAATCATTGATGAAGTTACCATATAAGGAGTATATTCGGTACAGAGTCCCAAAATACCGTAGGTAACATCCCCTTTTTTCAGAATCGTATACGGCTTGACTCCTTTGATAAAGGAATCATCCTTCTTTTTTACAATATTGGAGCAAACCACATCCACCTGATCACTGATTTCCTCAATCCTCTTTTCAAGCTCCCGTTCCCCGTTATCAAACTCATGATTGCCGAGCTCAAAAACGTCCGTTCCGAGTAAAAGCACTTCCTGACGGACAAAGTGATCCCAGAGGACATGTTTGAAGTTATCTCCGGCATCCAGTAACAGGGTATGTTCCGGATCCTGATTTCTAATATTGTCAATCGCTTTTTTGAAATACGAAAGTCCGCTGGCATTTTCATTTCTTCTGATCTGCCCGGAATAATCCGCATGAGAGAGAATCCTGATTGTTACCATATGCATTACCATGGAGCGTGATCGTTTTCAGGTGTCCCGATAAAGACATACCTCTGATCTATCTCCGCTTTGATCCTTTCTTTTTTTCTGAGATATTGAATGATAGCCTGATGCGTTGTGATGCTCAGTTCATGGAAACGGAACCTTTCCGCAAAGGAAGAAGTACCGTTTCCGCCGCTGCTCATATACTTTGATGTTGCGACGGAATAGATGCAATTCTCATCAATTTCCACGCCGTCTCTCTGAATGGAAATCACTTTTTTACCGGCCGGTTGATTGTGGTCAATCACGACCCGTAGTCCGGAAAACATCACTTCCGCATTGTTCCCGAAGATCTCAGGTTCATGAACCAGTTCAAAGAGCATCCGGAGATCTTTTCCGCTCATCTGCGTGAGCTGAATATGTTCGTTAAAATAGATGGCTTTGGATATCTTATAGGGAGTGATGATCCCCTTCTCAAGTCCCCTTCCGCAGCTCGTACAGTTCAGATAGACAACATCGGTATTTACCGCGTCACGTACGGCATCAGATATGAGATCTCCAAGCGGACTTTCTTTATTCAGATACATCGGAATCACTTCTTTCGCTATGGTGATTTCCTCTTCATAATACGCACGGTATGGTGCAGTCACACGCGCTACAAACGCATCCACTTTCTCATCTTTTTGCGTAAGGCCGTTTAACACGTCCAGTACTTCGGTGCGACGCTCAACAACGCAATGTAGATCCGTATCATAGAAGAGCGCCACGTGCGGCAGACTGACACCGTGAAAGCCGCCTTTGACAATTGCGGTACTCCCGACAGCTTTCGCATAATCACCGGGGATATGTCCTCCGATAAAGACATCGATTGGAAGATCTTTCACCTGATCAAATACCTCAAAGAGTTCCCCGCTTTCATCCGGATAGAACGGGAAATGCGATAAGAGAATGATGATATCGGCTCCCTGCGCTTTCATTTCAGGTACATACTGCTTTATGACTTTGACGGAGTCCAGCATTTCAAACGGTTCAAATGCCGACTTTTCCACAATATAGGGAGTGTAGCTGCTGCTGAGACCCAGGATCCCGATTGTAACATCCCGTTTATGAAGCAGAATATAGGGAAGCGTTCCCTTGATCGGTTTGCCTGATTCCCTGTTTATGATATTTGCACAAAGGACGGGAAAATGATCATTGGCATAAGAGATGCATTCGAGAAGATCTGTTTCTCCCCTGTCAAATTCATGATTTCCCAGAACCATGGCATCGGTTTGTAATAAAGAGAGTCCTTCATAGACATCTTTTCCATGCCAGAGGCATTTGGATTCATCCCCGGCATCGAGTAAAAGCGTATATTCGGGATTTGTTTTCCGGAAAGAATCCGCGCAACAGAAAAAGCGGGATAACCCCGGATTTTCTTCATCTTCACGAAACTGGCCATGGAAATCCGCATGAGCCAATACATCCAACCGGATTAGAGACATGCCTATCCTTTCAGACCGCCGCGGCTGACACCGGTAATGATGCTCTTGCGGCAAAGTAAGAACAGTAAGATCATCGGAATGACAACGATGGTAGCTCCGGCCATCCAGAGGTTATAGTGAACCCCTGCTTCCGATGTGAAAGCTGTTAATCCGTATGGAAGCGTACGGATGGCGCGGTTACTGGAGGACATGAGCATTGTCCACATGAAGCTGTTCCAGCAGGTAATGGCATCCAGTAAGCCGATCGTTACCAAAGACGGTTTGGCAATCGGTACCATCACTTCCCAGAGGTACTGCCAGTCATTTGCCCCGTCGATGCGGGCGCTCTGATAGAGGCTGTCCGGTACCGACAGGAAGAAGTTTCTTAAGATGTAGGTATAGAAAATGCTCGACGTAAACGGAACGATCAGAGACCAGATTTTTCCGAACAGGCGCATATGAATAATGGTTTCATAGTTTGTGATCATCAGCATTTCATACGGAATCATCATCATGCTGACAAGGATCCCGAAGATCAGATCACGTCCCGGGAAATGCAGCTTGGAAAATGCGTATGCGGCCAGAATCGTCACAAACATCGTCAGTGCCACGCATACGACCGTAACGAATACGGAGTTGCGGAAGTACTTGACGAAGTCACCCATCTCCCATGCCTGCCGGAAGTTATCTACAAGCAGTTTTGTCGGGAAGAAGGTACTGAAGTCCAAAAGTTCTTTCTCGGTCTTGAAGGAGGAGTTGATCATCCAGAAGAACGGCAGAAACATAATGCCGCCCCCGAGGAAGAGAATGACATACTGTAAGAGGTTTTTCAGCTTTGTACTTAAGTTGTTCATGTTCCTTCCTCCTTCTAATAATCCGTGCGCTTCTGCAGGGCTCTTTGCAAGAGCGTAAAGACGGCGATGATAAAGAATAATACGATACTGGCAGCCGCCGCATAACCGTACTGCGGTTTCGTTCCGCCGAATTTTTCGTAGATGTAATAAATGATGGTATACAGATTATATCCCGGACCCGGCTTGTTATAGAGCTGGAAGACGTAGTCGAACACCTTGAATGCACTGATGGAATTCACAATGGCAACCAAGGCAATGGTTGGTGAAAGCAATGGAATCGTGATGTCCTTGAAGATATCAAACGATTTCGCACCGTCTACCTTTGCGGCCGTATAATACTGCGGGTCAATATTCTGAAGTCCTGCCAGTAATAGGATAATGGTGAACGGCAGGATGTTCCAGATACCGAAGATATAAAGAACAAATTCACTCCATTTATTTGTTCCCAGGAAGTTGATCTGAGTGCCGCCTAGCATCGTGATAATCTTATTGATCAGACCGCCTTCATTGGTAAAGAGAAAGCGGAAGACAAGGCTGATGGCTGCAGTCGATGTAACAAGCGGCATGAAGTAAGCTGTCTGCAGGATCGCCTGGAATTTTTTGACATTATTCAAAAGAACCGCAATCACGATACTGATGATCAGGGAAACGGGAACGACGATAACGACATATTTCAGTGTCGTGACTAAAGCGGAGCGGAAGATCGGGTCATTCAGAATCTTCTGATAATTGCCGAATCCCCAGCCACTGAAGGTATCACGCAGGACACTGTAGTTTTCCTTGAAACTCATCAGAAAGGCGTTGATGAACGGATAAATGGTAAATATGATGATTCCTACCATAAACGGTCCGAGAAAGAGAAACACTTTTCCCAGATCCCTGATACGGAATTTATAATCCGGATCGTAATGACGGGATGTTTTACGCTTAGTCTTTTTGCTCATAATAACGTTCTCCCGTTTCTTCATCAAAGAGGAAGACACCTTTCTGTTTCAGCGATACCGATAAAACATCTCCGTTGCTTGGAGCGTTGTCATTATCCACATAAGCACGGATTGCCGATTTACCTACCTGGAACACGCAGAGCGTATCCTTTCCGGAAATATAGGTTTCCTGAACAGTTAATCTGGTTCCCTTTGTGTCATTGACAAGCATGCTTTCCGGACGAATGGCAAGAACAACGCGTTTCCCCTCTTCCGCAGGATATTTTCCGACTTCAAACTCAACGTCGCTGTCATCGCAGAAAACCTTCTGATCACGGTAGACGCCGTGCAGCTGATTGATGGTCGGATTACCGATAAAGTCCGCCACAAACAGATTCGCCGGATTATTATAGAGGCTTCTGGTTTCCGCAAACTGCTGCTGGACACCGAGCTTCATCAGCATGATGTAGTCGGAGATGGAAGTGGCTTCTTCCTGGTCATGTGTGACAAAGACCGTGGTAACACCGCTTTCCCTCTGAATCCGGCGGATCTCTTCACGCATTTCCACACGTAACTTTGCGTCTAAGTTGGATAGCGGTTCATCCAGTAAGAGAAGTTTCGGCTCTTTCACAAGCGCTCTGGCAATGGCGACACGCTGCTGCTGTCCGCCGGAGAGTTCCTTCGGCAAGCGGTCAAGATACTCATCAATATGAACCATCTTCGCCATCTTCTTCGCTTTTTCAATGCGCTCTTTTTTCGGCACCTTTTTGATTTTTAACGGGAAGCAGATGTTCTCTAATACCGTCATGTGCGGATAGAGTGCATAATTCTGGAAGACGAGCCCGATCTCACGTTTATCCGGCGTAAGATCCGTAACGTCTTTCCCGTCAAAATAGATCTTTCCTTCCGTTACGGATAAAATACCGCTGAGCATGTTCAGCATGGTTGTTTTTCCGCAGCCGCTCGGCCCAAGTAAAGCAATCAGTTTCCCGCTTTCAAATGTCGCGTTGACATGATTGACTGCCGTCACATCATTAAAGCGCTTCACCAGATTTTCAATTTTTACTTCCATATGCAATTCCTCTTTCTTCTGCTGTTCACAAATCAGCAGTCCCTCTGTTCATTTCTGAATAGCAGAGACAGGAATCACGCAAAGGCGTGATCCCTGTCATACATTATGATTATTGGTCTAATGCAGCCTGAGCTTCCTGGAAGAATACTTTCGTTGCTTCTTCTACCAGAGTCTTGACATCTTTTCCGCTGTCATCTGCACTGGCGGAGTCAACCGCTTTGCCGAACGCGTCACGGACACCGTCAGCACCTGCGACGGACGGAACCCAGTTGATGCATTCCGTTGTTTCAACTAAAGCTGCCGTAACGATATCGTTCTTGACCTGTTCCTGGAATGTGGCTGTGTTAATGGCAGATTTCGTGCATGGTGCAGCACCGAACTCGATTGCCCATTTTGCCAGTACTTCATCCGAGAGGCAGTATTTTAAGAACAGATAGCTGGCCAGATTTTCTTCCGGAGTCTTGTCGAATGCGACTAAACCGCCGCCCCATGCCGGAGCAAACTTCACGGAACCGGACTGCGGAATCAGAGCAACGCCGACTTCGAAGTCCGCATACGGTAAAACGTAGCCGCTGCCTGCGGAAGAGCCGATGTATGTCGCAACATTTCCTGCCGTGAATGGTCCGGAATGATAGTAGTCTTCACCGGCTAAGCGGAAGTAGCCTTCCTTTAAGCCTGTCAGATACCACTCTAATGCTTCTTTGAATTTCGCTTCATCGACGGCTACCTTGTGTTCCTTGGCATCAATGAAGGAGGAGCCGAGCTGAATCACGCGGTCGATCATCGTATCCGTTTCAGAGTCGGAGCCCCAGCCCGGAATACCTTTCTGTTCATAAATCGTCTTGGAGACCGTTGCGAGCTCTTCCCAAGTCTTCGGGACCTGGAGGTTTAACTCAGTGAAGATGTCTTTATTATAGTAGAGAACTTCCGATGTGATGATGATCGGGAATACATAGACGGAGTCTTCACCCCACTGTGTGATTTCTTCGTAAACCTTACCGACAAGATTATCCTTGAATCCCTGAATACCGACTGTTTCATTATTGATGTACGGTGTCAGGTTCACAAGAAGATTCTCTTCAATATAAGCTGCCGCGGAACTCGGATAACGGTTTGTGACGTTTGGTCCGGTACCGTTTCTGACAGCGTTCAGAAGGTTGCTGTCAAAGTCCTGATATGCCTGCGGTTCGTAAACAACCGTGACTTTATCCTGACTCTGGTTGAAGGAATCAACCATTGCCTGGAACGCTTCCTGCTGATGATACGTATAAGTATTCCAGACCGTGATCGTTACAGGTTCCTTGAGTTCCGTCAGAATTTCATCTTCCTTCGGAGTATCCTCTCCTCCCTGCTTGCCCGAACATCCCGTGATGGTGATCATCAGAAGAAGTGCGAGCAACAATGTCAATAACTTTTTCATAAAATTTCTCCCTTCTAAAGTTATTATCAAAGTATTTCTACTTTTATGACCAATTATGAAAAAAGGCAATACTTCCCCTGTATTGCCTTGATTGCAACTAATCAATTATGTTTGGATGAGTGAAAATATCATATCTTCGCTTCATACATCTATTATAACTTCTTTTTTGTGAAAAGCAATGATTTCTGTATGTAACCTCGGGACAACCCCGTTATTACGTCCGCAATCCGGTTCGAAATCGAACAGGATTCACATTTGTGAGCGGTCTTTCTTATCAATCATTTCAAAGATGCGGTAGACAAAGACATTGAAAGCCTTGTGTACACCGATCAGAGAGTTCATCCTGGCATTAAACAGTTTCGTATAGCGGTCCATTCTGCCGATATAGCCTCTCTGGTTCTTTACCGTATAGTAAACATCAAGAGCGATAAGTACCGTAAACAGGACGGCAAAAGAGTTCAGTAATCTTTGATTCATCCGGTTTAAAATGAAGAGCAGATACGGGTTGATGCCGTAGATGATCAGCATGATACCGATTCCGAATCCGATGGATGCCGGCAGGCATACCCTTCCGTTGATATTCAGAATGGATTTGGAATAATCCCACCAGGAGTTATGGAACAGCTTTTCCATGGTGTAATGAACAATATACTCCAGTACCGCCGTGCCGATCATTCCGGTAAGAAATACGCCAAGCGGCGTGTAGTCTTTCAGAACATACTCAAAGAATACTGTCGCAAACAGTGCCCCTGCCCCGTAAATCGGGATGATCGGGCCGTAAAGAAAGCCGCGGTTATCCCAGTGCCCGAGCCAGAACGTCATCGCCGCGCACTCATAGATATACCCGATAAAACTTAATATCGTAAAATAGATCACCATCTTCTGTAAGATCATCTGAATACCGTCTCCTTTGTTGCGCAGATCTTATCCGCCAGACAGATAATACGCGCTTCTTTGCTTTGCGGAAATGAGCGCAGCGTCAATGGCCACATATGGGATACGATCACATTCTGAATTATCACATCCACTCCGAACACTTCTGCCGCATGCTTTCTGGCTGCCTCGGGATGCGTGAAGCCGTGCATTTTGAAGATATTCCAGCTTAATGGATGAGAGTGCCAGTCATAGCCGTAAAAATCGTGGAGCAGAGCCCCGATTAAAAGCGTGTGCAGATCCGCATTCCATCCGTATTTTTTATTCAGAAGATACGCTTCTTTTGCGACATCCAGAGAGTGCCGCAGAACCGTGATTTTCCCGTGCGCAATATAATCGCGCATCTTCTGTACTTCCGCGTGTGTTAAATATGGCTTAAGGATCTCATGAAAAATCCTCATGTCGTTTTCCGTCATTTTCATAACATTGTCTATTATACTATGCAATATGTGTTTTGTAACGCGATTTTTCCACGGCATATTCTTTCTCTATTCTACATAGCGAAAAAACGATATAATGAATAAAAAGAGGAAAAGCATATGAAGAAGAGAATTGTATTGCGCTGTTCTCAGACTGCGCTGTTTGATGCATTTACGGAATCCTTCAGAGAAGGTTATAAAAAAGCGAAAGGTGTAGAACCGACGGAAGAGCAGTTATCCCATGGCTGCACCTATCAGGCGGAAGTCCCTTTGAAAAAAGGCGGGAAAACATATGCCCAGGTCAAAGCGGTCAAATATGTCAAACCGACGGAATTCTGTATGGATTACCGCTCCAAGTCCTACCATAAAATCGAACACTGCTGGATGAATCAGCTGGAAAACGATAAAGTGGAATTCATCTTTGAGCGCTACGTGGAGCAGTTGGACGCGAGCGGAAACGCCCAGCGCACCCAGGGCTCGATCGACTCGGAGAAAACGGTGAACGCAGGCTTCTTTGAAGCAATGAATTACCGCCGTCTTGCCTCCGCCCTGCGCGCCAGGGAGAAGGAAAAAGCCAGGGAAGAATAAAATAAGAAGGATATTCCATCATCAGGAATATCCTTTTACTTTATGATCAATAAGCGAATCAGATACAGTATGAGGAAGTGTGCGGGGTAGAAAGCATAGAAGAGATACTTGAACCCCTTCCCCTTTTTGCCGTTATAAAGAACTAACGGAATCACACTTAAGGCACCGAATATATAGTGCCCGACATTTCTTGTCGCAACCTGGAATGCGAACACGATCAGATTTTTCACCAAGTGTGAATAGTCACGGAAATGATGGAACAGCAGGATCAGTAAAACCGGATAGAAGCTGTAATCCGTCCGTAACAACAGGGTCAATACGGCACCAGTTACCAATGCCGCAAGATTTCCCAATAAGAGGCCTGTATAATCCTTCTTCTTTTCAACGATTCTGTCCCGTAATAACAGCGCAATGATACAGATGGCAAAGGTAAACATGATGTTCTGATGATTCCAGTAGAGCTTCCCGTAGATAAACAGATCAAACGGGATCTCGCTGATCAGCGCAAAGATCAGCATCCGCTTCAGATAAGCAAGCTTGTCATGCGTGTAGAAGTAACCTTCGGAAATCATGAAGGAAAATAGCGGCATGGCAATCCTGCCTATGGCTTTCATCCAGATCATATTGGGGAAAAAGTCTCCCAGATGATCGATCAGCATGCAAATCATCGCAATCAGCTTCAGCTGTGTGGCATCCAGAATGCGGTATGTTTCTGTTTTATTCATTGTGATTCTCCTGATTCAAATATAACTCACAGTCAGATCACAGGCAACAGAAACTGTCCTCAATGCAGTTCCTTGATTTTCTCCCAGGAAAACCCTTCTCTTCCGAAGTGTCCGAAGTTGACCGTATTGCGGTAGATCGGTTTTCTGAGATCGAGTTCTTCAATAATATTGGAGACGGAGAAATCAAAGTTGCGGGAAATGATATCCATCAGTTTCTCTTCGCTGACCTTTTCGGTATTAAAGGTATCCACATAGATTGAGAGCGGTTTCTCTTTGCCGATGGCATAGGACAGCTGAATTTCGCATCGGTCCGCAAGCTGATTGGCAACGATATTCTTGGCAACATATCTCGCATAATAGGCAGCCGAGCGGTCGACCTTGCTGGGATCCTTGGAAGAGAAGCATCCACCGCCCACTCTTCCCATGCCGCCATAGGAATCCACAATGATCTTTCTGCCCGTGGTCCCGGAGTCACCGAACGAGCCGCCGATCACAAAAGAGCCGCTTGGATTGATATAGTATTTGGTATTCTCATCCACAAGATGAGACGGAATCACCCTTTTGATCACCTTCTCCATGATGAGCTCCCTCAGCTCTTTCTGGGTGATGGTGGCGACATGCTGCGAAGAAACCACAATGGAATCGATCCGCTTTACCTTCCCGTTTTCATATTCCACCGTCACCTGTGTCTTGCCGTCAGGACGGATTCTGGCGTCAGTGTCTCTCAGCTCTTTTAAAGCCTTGCTGAGAAGGTGCGCATAATAGATCGGAGCGGGCATATATGCTTCCGTTTCATTGGTAGCGTAGCCGAACATCATCCCCTGATCCCCTGCTGAAATACCTTCGTGAGCAACAGCGGAGTTGATTTCCGGCGACTGTACACCGATTTTCATTGTGACATGGTATTCTTCCGTATAGCCGATGTCTTTTAAGACACTTAAGGCAATGGCTTCATAGTCGATGTTTGCACTTGTGTTCGCTTCTCCATAAAGAAAGATCTGATCATCCTTGATGGTTGCTTCCACGGCCATGTGACTGTTTGGATCCTGTCTGAGTGCTTCATCCAGAATCGCATCGGCGATCTGGTCGCATATTTTATCCGGATGTCCGTCCGTCACGCTCTCACTTGTAAAATAATAATGTTTCATAAATAAAAAAGTCCTCCCTGCGGCCACAAAGAGGAGAAAATAAAACCCATCGTTACGATGGGTATCAGCTATGAATAAATGCACCCATCGTTTCAAGCTTTAGCACCTTTCCCATTATCCGGAAGGTTGCTGTGTAGTCACAGGGCTTGTCCCTCGTACACTCTTTATGGCTTATTCATTATAACAGAAAACACAACGCTGTAAAGCATTAATGATAGAAAATCGCAATAAAACCGATGGTGTTAATGGCCAGATTGGAAAACAGATGAATCATCCAGCTGGCTTTCAGATCATCAAAGTATACGGAGACAAACTGTAGAAACACTCCGCTCAGAAAGAGACACGTAAGTGACAACACCAGAATCAAGGGATCAAACCAGGAGGATATGATGCCGATATGGTAAAGCGCAAATAATAAGGAACTGTAAAGATATCCTGCCTGAACGGAATATTTAGTCTTAGCGATATGATAGAGAAAGCCGCGGAAGAATGCTTCTTCCAGAAACGAATTCACAAGCATGATATAGGCAAAGACATAAAGACAGTTTTCTCTTGTGAGCCCCTCCTTCTCATATAAGCGCTGCTTGATGGCGCTGAGATCAATGCGGTCCTGAAAGAGAAAGAAGCCCAATAGAATCATGACAAATCCGCTCAGCATGATAAGAAGCAGTTTCGTGTTCTTTCTGTTATGAAAGCGGATGATCTGAAGAAGTTCTTCTTTACTCTCAACGGCATAAAGGAAGATCAGTCCCGCAAAGAGAATGATCTTTGCTGCGCTTTTAACACAATAGGACGGTAAAAGCACCTGCTCAATCAATACCATGAGCAAAACTGCCGCAAGTCCCAGAATCATGTAGCGCAGCTGTCTATTTTTCAAAGAGAACACCGCCTGCCTGCGTCGGATGGTCCATGTAGAACTGTTGCTTTTTGTCTGACGGGTGTTTCAGAATCTCCCACACGATCAGTATATCTCCTCCGGCACTCGCAATCATCATGATTCCGTAAACCAGCATGGAGAAACTGTTCAGTACAATGGAGAGAATCGAAGGAATGATTCCCAGAATGATACAGGGCATTAAAGCACCGAGAATGTAAGGCTTTTTCAATAGCGGTTCCTTGCATGTCGCATATGGTGTCAGATATTCCACCATAAAACCGTACTCGATATCCTTATTGCCGTTTTTGGAGAATAACGACCAGGTAATGCCGTGAATTCCCTCATGGATCACAATGGACAAAAGATAGAAAACAGTCAATGCCAGCATCATGGTTTTTCCGTTAAAGGAAAAACGGTTACGGTTCACAAGAAAAAACAGACCTCCGAAGATTACGATGAGCGGAATAAACATCCCGATCGCAAAGACATTTGCCTTGACGATACTGACCGTCAGATCCGTACGGGTGTATCCGTCAGCGACCCATTTTTCACATTTCTCATTAAATTCACGAAATCTTTTTTCTTCTCTCGCAGACAGTTTTCTGCCTGTTTCTTTCTTATCCTGATTTGCCATATATCGATCCCCCTACTGTTATCATAGCATAGAAAAAAAGGGATATCTCCCTTCTGCTGGTTTTAAAAGTGCAGCTGCTCTTCCAGTAAGAGCACGGCATTTCTGACGCAGTCATCACACTCACATAGGACCTGATTGGTATCGATTCCTTTCAGATCTTTGCAGATGGTAGCTCCGCATTTCTCTTCAAACGACTGATGAAAGTCGCGTGAGCGCATTAAAAGCGGCTTACCTTCATATTCCTTTAAGCCGAGGATCATCTGTGCTGCGCAAAGTGCACCGCAGGTTGCTTCCAGACACCCCATGCCGACACCGAAAGAAGCACCGTATTTCTTCAGCTCTTCCACATCCATGTTCAGCTCTTCACCATACGCTGCCAAGACCGCCTGGGCACAGTTATGACCGTTGTGCTTCAGATTTACCGCAAGATCCTGCTTTTCTTTAATTGTTTCCTGACTTCTCATAATAACTACTCCAAAATCCACTTCTTTTATTATAGAAATAACAAAAATAAATGCAATATAAAAAGAGAGATTGCTCTCTCTTTTCACTTTCCTACTGTGCAGCCTTTGCCAGTTTGTCTTCTCTCCAGAGTTTATAGGATAAGAGTTCCGGCTGGCAGATTCTTAAGGCCAGAGCGATGATTGCGATATCATCCAGTGCGCCTAAGATCGGTACATTGTCCGGAATGATGTCTTTCTTCTTTACCAGATAGATAAATGCGGATACAAGTGTTGCGACAACCTTCAGGGATACTTCCGGATATTCTTTTGTCACATAGTCCTTGATCATGGAGATCATCAGCGGAATGTCGCCTAACGCATTGCCGATCGTCGGAACTTCACGGCATTTTTCTTCCACCATCATTAATAAGCCGTCAATTTTGGACGGATCATCTAATAACTGCTGTGCCTGTTCCATACCGTTATCTAAAATCTGTTTCGCATTGTCTAAGTTAATGATACTTGCCATATTATGATTGCTCCTTTATTCGTTACCTATATTATAAATCGAATTTGCCAAATCGTGTAGGTATTTGGATATCTCTTCCTTGTTGTTATTCGGATAGAAACGGATGTAATTTTCCTGCTGGTGTGTCTGTTTAACCCAGCCAAGGCGGAAATACTCCTCTGTCCCATCCAGCATTTCGATCTCAGGATCACTGACCTTATAGCGTAAGAGCGAGCCGTCTTTCAATAATTTCAATAATCCTTCCCACTCTTCTAGCGTAATGTTTTTTTCCACGGTTTTCTTATCCAGCGTTACCCCGTCAAAATAGGTCGCATACAGAACGATGCTGTCTTTCTGTAACAGAATATGGAAGCTGAAATTGCCTTCAACGTAATCGGCATTGGAGACATAGGAGAAGCTGTTGATTTCCAGCCCTTCCATCTCAATGCTCTTTTCTATCGGGAAGACATCTTCTCCCTTAAACGGTTCGCTGGAGCCGGATGCCATTATCTCATCGTCAACATAGGCAACGACATCATAGATAAAATATCCGAAGTATTCATTTTCCTGACAGTAGTAGCTGATGTGTCGGTTCGCATTGAAATACGGAATGGTAAGCTCCGTCTCAAACACTTTATCGTTGCGCGTGATCTGATTATCTTTCACATCCGCCGTGTAACATGTCAGATAGTAAACCTCATCCGCAGGTTCCAGATTCATCGGCACTTCCCAGCTTACGGCTGCAGAGCCGACCGATATGTCAACTTTCGGTGAAAGCTTTGTCAGATCTTTCTCATCCGGCTTATTCGTGCAGCCGGAAAGAATGAATAATATGAGTATAAATAACAAATTCCGTTTATAATTCATAAATCTCTCTCTTTTGACTATTATAACAGACTTTTGGGTTTCATTGTCTGCATTGATGTATATATACACATATGCGTATTACGCTTCCGTCTGTTTTACCGATTGGGTACGGCTATGATAATACTTCACAATCAGAATGTCCGTAAAAATCAGAATCACGAGGTCAAGAACCGTCCCGATATATACGATCACACTCTGCTTTGAAGTGAAGATATAGAGCGACCAGGACACCATGGAAATCAGCTGAAGAAGAATCATGGATAAGGAATAGTCACCGGACGATTTCGTCTGTATCAGTTTCACAATTTGCGGAATTGTCTTAATATAGTTTAAAATATAGTATATTGTACAAAATATTGTCATACTTTAATCTCCCTTAAATCAAAGGCTTTTCTATTATAACATGAAATTCTGTTATTCCCGCTGTTCTCCCCTGTTCGCTTTTTTTTAAATGATGCGAATTATGATATAATTCTTCTATAGAATTGATGAGGTGATCATTATGGCGAAGGAATTTGCTGTCCTGAGAAAAAACGGCGAAGAGACGGAATACCTGTACTGTTCCGATGGTTTTTCTCTGAATCCGGAAAACACCGTGATCCGCTTATCGGAAGATACGGAACTCCGTATCTGTGAAGCGGAGGAATCTGTCGAAGTCCGAGAACTCAGAATCCGTCTGAAAGAAGCGGAGGAAGCCAACCTGGCAAAAGAATCTTTTCTAAGCAACATGAGTCATGATATCCGCACCCCGATGAATGCCATTATCGGCATGACTGCCATTGCCCAGAAGCACATCGATGAAAAGAGCCGTGTTGCCGATTCCCTGGATAAGATCTCCGTTGCGTCCAGCCATCTTCTCAGCCTCATCAACGAAGTTCTGGATATGTCACGGATCAACTCGGGAAGAATGATGATCAATGAGGAACTGACATCGCTCAGTGACCTTTTGCATGAAACCATGACGATCATCACTCCGCAATCCGAAGCGAAGCATCATGAACTGAAGCTGGATATCCACGATATCAACTATGAGAATATCTATGTTGACGCTACCAGACTCCGCCAGATTTATGTCAATATCATCAATAATGCCATTAAATACACAAACCCGTTCGGGAAAATCTCCCTTTCCTTCTATGAAGAGTCCCTTGACGGAAGACTATGGCTGAATTTTATATGTAAGGATAACGGAATCGGCATGAGTGAGGAATTCCTGGAAAAAATATTTACCCCGTTTGAAAGAGCCATCTCCTCCACGATTTCCAAAATCGAAGGAACCGGTCTGGGAATGAGCATCGTGAAAAAACTTGTGGAAAGCATGGAAGGAACCATTACGATCCAGAGCGAGCTCGAGAAAGGAACCACGGTGGAGATCCGCCTTCCGGTCCGTTATGAACTGATTGATCTTAACACGGATGCCTTACGTAATAAAAAACTGCTGGTTCTTGAGGAAGAGCCTCTGATTCAGCAGAATTACCGTCTCTATTTTGATGAGATGGAACTCGAATATACAATCGTCACATCGTCTTCCGATGCCATCAATCTATTATCCGAGAGTGCATACGGCAATGAGCCCTATTCCGCCCTTCTCATCGGTTCCCGTTATGAATCCAACGGAACCTTCTATGAACTGGCGTCTTACGTCAAAAAGGCAATTCCGAATACTGCCGTCATTCTCATCAGCAGCGACAACTGGGAAGAAATTGAATACCGGGCAACCCGTTCCGGCATCGACTCCTTTATTCCGCTGCCGTTTTTCCGCAAATCTCTCATTAACGCGCTCAATGAAGCCCTCTCCATTCAGAACAATTCTCCGGAAGAGCACAGCGTCATTGATCTGAGCGGAAAGAGAATTCTTCTTGTGGAAGATAACATGATCAATATGATGATAGCCAAAGAACTTCTGAAGCCGACCGGTGCAGAGCTCTTTTCCGCGGAAAACGGACAGGATGCCGTGGATCAGTACCTCTTACAGGAAAGCGGATTCTTTGATCTCATTCTGATGGATATCCAGATGCCTGTTCTGGATGGATACAATGCAACCAAGATGATCCGCTCCAGCAAGCGCAATGACGCCAGATCCATTAAGATCTATGCGATGAGCGCAAATACGTTTGCCGAAGATATCGCGAAAGCGAAGGAAGCCGGAATGGACGGACACATCGCCAAACCGATCGACGTCAAAAAACTGATGAGTACTCTAAGAAAGGCATTCTGACATGCAGGAATATCAGAAGAAATACATTGAGAATCTCAGGGAAATTGAACAGCTCAGCAATTTTTACGGAGTCAAACGTTCGGATTATCAAAGCTGGGTTGCTCAGCAGATAGATAACAGGCAGAGGATTCTTTCCTTACGGTCAGAGAATCTGCATCTTTTAAGCGATTATCTGTTTGTTACGCTGGATGATCTTCATAATGCCTCTGAGAATACGATACGGGAGCTGGAGGAATTCTCTGATCAGCTGTTAGACTGGAGCACCAATCTGGACTGCGGAATCTATATCCTGATACACGATTCCCTGCTTTCACTCTACCGCTTCCGCAAAGACAGAAACAATATCATCAAAGAACTCTATAAGCTCGGTATGGGAATGTATTACCGGAACCGTGCCGTTGAGGGTCTTCCGCGGGAGATTTCCAATCCTTTCTATTTCCAGAATGAAATGGTCTTTACGGAGGCTTCCGGATACCTGAGACATTTTGAGGAAATCACAGATAGTGAAACACGGGGATATATCATCCGTTCACTGGCAAATATCGGCATCTGTCTGCCGAAAAATCTCAAGAAGAAGATTTCGGTGGCGAACCGGGTCATCGAGATTACCAAAGACGACTATTACCGTTCGCTGGCACCGGAACTGCCATGGGACGTTTATCAGCGGCGTACTTACCAACAGCTTTCCTCCTGCAGGGAAGTTCTTTCCCGCGGGAATCTGTCAACGGAAGAACTCTCTTCCGTTTTGGAAGCATGCCACATCGTCTTTGAGCCGGAAAAGGAAAACAATAACCCGAATATCCGCTGGCTCTGGCCGTATTATGAAATGGAATATGCATGCGGCTTCACTGATTTATATACGACACTGGAGCGAATGGAACACTTGATTGATTCCGTTCCCTATGACCAGTACGATATGAGCGGCCTGTATGGAAATGTACAGCTTGCCATCTATTACGGAACGCTCTTAAAACGCAATCCCACCATACGTAACCGCGAAAAGCATATACGCTTTCTCAATCATGCCTACGACAAGATGATGCAGACCATGCGGAATTTCCCTGCCGGCGTGCTCAATGACTATCTCGCATACAACACGGCACTTGTTCTGACCGATTATTATGAATGCGAAGACGTGCCTTCCTTCAAGGAAATCTCACTGGAGCTCTTACCGCATCTTTCCGCACAACTGTATCTGAATTCACTGCGCTCAGCGGAACTCACCCGCTTCTTTGCGGAACGGATTTTTGAAACTGACTGCCGTTTCTTTGACGACATCAGCTTTATCAGGTCTCTTACGGAGAAAGATGAGAAAAAACAGGCTTTGCTTTCGTACGCATATGAATGCGGACTCTATCATGATTTCGGACTGATCAAACTGAACCTGCAGCGCATTGTAAACATGCGCGGATATCTGGAAGATGAGTATCATATTTATAAGATCCACACTTCCACCGGCTATTACGAGCTGAAACAGCATCCTTCCACGGAACGGTATGCCGATATCTGTCTCGGACATCATAACTGGTATGACGGCTCCGACGGCTTTGCGGAAGAATATGTCCGCAACAATTCCGAATACCGTCTTATGACAGATCTTGTAGCGGTAGTATCCTATCTGACGGATCATTATGAAGGGAATTTTAAGAAATGTATTGCGGAAATCCTCCGCATGTCACACCGTCAGTTCTCCCCTATGATCTGTTCCTACCTGGAAGATGAAACCGTACTGGAGGGAATCCGAAGGATACTGGAGAAAGAAGACAGCGAATACTATCTGCAGATTTATGAAACACTCTGACAGCCTCCGGGCTGTCTTTTTTTCGTGGAAACTCTCTTGAAAACACGAGAGCAGAGTTGTATAATGTGTAGCGTGCTACAGAAAGGATTTTTTTATGTATCAGGATATCGGGTATTTATTAAAATATATCAATAACCGGATCAAAGAGCGGATGGACGCGGAAATGAAAGACTGCAATCTGACATTTCAGCAGGCTCATGTGCTCTGGACACTGGAAAAAAACGGCGGCACAATGACACAGAAAGAAATTGAGGAACGCCTCAGCGTGTCTCATCCGACCATTGTCGGCATCATTACGCGAATGGAAAACAACGGTTTTGTCAAATCCTACCTTTCCCAGGTAGACCGCCGCATAAAAATCGTGGAACTGACCGCACAGGCATACCTTTTCCGCGAAAAAGTAGACAGGTTAAGAAAGCAGCTCCGGGAAGATTTGGAGCGGGATATCTCGGAAGAAGACAGGAACAAGCTCCTTCTCCTTCTGAATCAGATGTATGAGAATTTAGCAGTACAGCAGGAGGTAAGCAATGATTAAGCTGTTCATGGAAAAAATCGGTGAATATAAAAAGGAAACCATACTCACCCCTCTCTTCATGGTTGGAGAGGTATTAATGGAATGCATCATTCCGACAATCATGGCGGCATTAATCGACCACATGCACAGCGGTTCCATCGATCCGGTCATCCGCTACGGCTGCATTCTGATCGTACTCGCAACGATTTCCCTGTTCTGCGGTGCGAATTCCGCCCGTTACGGAGCCAGTGCTTCCACGGGGTTTGCGAAGAATTTAAGAAGAGACCTCTTCTATCAGGTACAGGAGTTCTCCTTTGCCGATATCGATAAGTTCTCCACTTCTTCCTTAGTCACTCGTCTGACAAGTGACGTTAGCCATATCCAGAACGCCTTCCAGATGCTGATCCGCATGGCGGTACGTGCTCCATTAATGCTGATCTTCTCCGTCATCATGGCATTTCGTATCAATCATAAGATGGCTCTGGTCTTCATCGGCATCATTCCGGTGCTTGCGGCAGGATTACTTGGAATCTTCAAACTTGCGCATCCGATCTTCCGCAGAATCTTCAAGAAGTATGATGCTCTGAACAATTCCGTTCAGGAGAACGTCGCGGGAATCCGCGTTGTCAAATCCTTCGTAAGAGAAGACTACGAAATCGAGAAATTCAACAAGGCATCCGAAGAGGTACGCAAGGACTTCACATTTGCGGAACGCATTATTTCCTTAAACGGACCGCTGATGATGACGTGCATGTTCACTTCGATGTTACTGGTCTCCTATCTCGGAAGCCGCCTGATTGTCTCAACAGGCGCAACGGAATTAACGACCGGCGAACTTTCTTCCTTAACAACTTACGGCATCCAGATCTTATCCAGTCTGATGATGCTTTCCATGGTCTTCATGCAGATCACCTTCGCAACGGAAGCTGCGAACCGTATCTATGAAGTTCTGACTTATAAGAGCACCCTGCTCTCTCCGGAAAACGGCATCAAGGAAGTCAAGGACGGCTCCATCGTCTTCGACAATGTTACTTTCCGCTATAACCCCAAGAGCAAACGCCGTGCCCTTGCCAATATCAACCTGGATATCAAAAGCGGCGAAACTGTCGGTATCATCGGCGGTACCGGCTCTTCCAAAACTACCCTGATCCAGCTGATCAACCGGCTCTATGATGTTTCCGAAGGTGCCGTCTATGTCGGCGGCGTGGATGTCAGAGAGTACGATCTGGAAGCACTCAGAGACCAGGTCGCCGTCGTTCTGCAGAAAAACGTCCTCTTCAAGGGTACCATCAAGGAAAACCTGCGTTGGGGAAATGAAAACGCAACCGATGAAGAAATCATTGAAGCGTGCAAGCTTGCCCAGGCGCATGAATTCGTCGAGCAGCGGGAAGACGGTTATGACACCATGATTTCCCAGGGCGGAACCAACGTTTCCGGCGGACAGAAGCAGCGCTTATGTATCGCACGAGCCCTATTGAAAAAACCGAAGGTACTGATTCTGGATGACTCCACCAGTGCCGTTGATACCAAAACCGATGCCCTGATACGGGAAGGCTTCAAGAAATATATTCCGGAAACCACCAAGATCATCATTGCCCAGCGTATTTCTTCCGTACAGGACGCCGATCAGATCATCGTTCTGGAAAGCGGTAAGATCGTCGAACACGGCAATCATGAAGAGTTACTGAAACATAACGGAATCTACAAGGAAATCTTTGATTCCCAGACCAAAGGAAAGGAGGAAAGAGCAGATGCCTAGACCAAGCAGAGTTGTCACAAATAAAAAGATTGACATGAAGAGTCTGAAGCGCCTACTGATCTATGTGTTCAGACACTATAAATTCCATCTTCTGGCAGTCGCCGTCTGTTTACTTTTCTCCGCCTTCTCCACGGTAGTTGCGGCTACATTCATGCAGCAGCTGATTGACGATGTCGTCATGCCGGGTATTACCGCAGGTCTTGCGGCAGTTGAAAAACAGCTTTTGAAACTGATAGTCACCATGGCCAGCATCTACGTCATCGGAATTTTAGCCAGTACGGTACAGGGTCAGATCATGGCCGGTGTCGGTCAGGGAACCATCAAGAACCTCCGCGATGAGATGTTCGACAACATGGAAACCCTCCCGATCCGCTACTTTGACACTCACTCTCACGGGGAAATCATGTCCACCTACACCAACGACGTGGATACGATCCGGATGTTAGTCGGTCAGAGTATCCCGAACATGTTCCAGTCCATGCTGTCTCTGGTTGTTGTCTTCTTCACCATGTTGCGCTACAGCCTCTGGCTCACGCTTGTGGTTCTCGCAGTCATCTTTGCGATGTTCAAGATCACCGGCAAATTCGGCGGCAGAAGTGCCCGCTACATGATCCAGCAGCAGAAATCGCTGGCCGATGAAGAAGGATTCATCGAAGAAATGATGGAAGGCATGAAGGTCGTTAAGGTCTTCACGCATGAAGAAAAAGCCAAAAAGGATTTCGATGTTCTCAACCAGCAGTTATTTGAAGACAGCAGAAGTGCCAACCGCAATGCGAACGCACTGATGCCGATTCTGGCAAACATGGGAAATATTCTCTACGTTATCCTTGCCATCGTCGGAAGCTTAATGGTCTCCTTACAGGTAACCAATATTTCCCTGACGGGAATCAATACATTATCCATCGGCGTTATCATCTCTTTCCTGGGTTTAGCCAGACAGATGAGCCAGACGGTTTCCCAGGTCTCGCAGCAGGTCTCCATGGTAGCCATGGCACTTGCCGGAAGCGACCGTGTCTTCGCTTTGATTGATGAAAAGAGCGAAGAGGATGACGGATATGTCATGCTCGTCCGCTGCAACATCTTAGAAGACGGTACGATTGAGGAAACAAAGGATTACACCGGTCACTGGGCATGGAAACACTACCACAAGGCAGATGACACCACGACCTACACACAGCTTGCCGGTGACATTGAAATGGTGGATGTCGACTTCGGATATGAACCGGATAAACAGGTCCTCTACGATGTCTCGCTATACGCCAAGCCGGGTCAGAAGATTGCCTTCGTCGGTGCCACGGGTGCGGGTAAGACAACCATCACAAACCTGATCAACCGTTTCTATGACATTCCGGACGGCAAGATCCGCTATGACCACATCAACATCAACAAGATCAAGAAACCGGATCTCAGAAGATCTCTGGGTATGGTCTTACAGGATGTCAACCTCTTTACGGGAACGGTCATGGACAATATCCGCTATGGAAAACTGGATGCCACGGATGAGGAATGCATCGAAGCTGCCAAACTGGCAAATGCGGATGACTTCATCACCCGTCTGCCGGATGGATACAACACCATGTTAACGCATAACGGTTCACAGCTTTCTCAGGGACAGCGTCAGCTGATCTCCATCGCCCGCGCTGCCGTTGCCAACCCGCCGGTCATGATTCTGGATGAAGCCACATCCTCCATCGATACCCGTACGGAAGCACTGGTTCAGAAAGGCATGGACAACCTGATGAAAGGCAGAACGGTATTCGTCATTGCCCACCGTCTTTCCACGGTCCGTAACTCCAATGCCATCATGGTTCTCGATCACGGTAAGATCATTGAACGCGGAACGCACGAACAGCTGCTCGATCTCAAGGGAACTTACTATCAGCTCTATACCGGAGCATTCGAACTCGAATAGAATACAGGGAAGCACTGCTTCCCTTTTTCATTCTTAAATCACAAAGGAAGAGCGGTATCGCTTATAATGGAAATGAAAGAGGTGCTTACCTATGAACGTATTATGTCTGAACCCATTCAGTGAAGAAGAAAAAACAGAGCTGAAACAGCTTGAAGGAATCGAAATCGCATTTTCCTCCTATGGAGAAGATCTCTCCCCCTACTACGCTGAAACGGAAGTGATTCTGGGAAACCCAAGTCCAGCGCTTTTACCTAATTTCAAAAAACTGAAATGGCTTCAGCTGGAGTCCGCCGGAAACGAAAAGTATCTCAGCATTCCGAAGCAAATCCAGTTAACGAATGCGTCCGGAGTATACGGTATCGCCATCAGCGAATACATGCTGGCAGTACTTCTCTCATCCGAGAAGCGTTTACTGGAATACGATGAATTGCAGAAAAAGCATCAGTATACGGATCTTGGCCTGATGAACACCGTTTACAACTCCACCATTGTCTGCCTGGGACTTGGCGATATCGGAACAAACTTTGCGAAACGCGTAAAGGCATTGGGTGCGCATGTCATTGCCGTAACCAGAAACCTGCATGAATGCTCCTCCTATATCGATGAGGCATATACCGTGGAAGACCTTCCGGAAGCATTGCCACGCGCGGATGTGCTTGCTTGCGCTTTACCGCATACAGATAAAACCGAGGGACTTCTGAATTATGAAATGCTGACAAAATGCAAAAAAGACTGCATTCTGATCAATGTCGGACGCGGTTCCCTGATTGAGGAAGACGGCTTACTGCAGGCTATGGAGGAAGGATATTTCTCTTCCGTCTATCTGGATGTGCAGCGAGATGAACCTCTTAAGGCTGAGAGTAAGCTCTATGATAAAGAACGTCTGCATATCACACCGCATATTTCCGGAAAGAAAAACGCGATCATCACGCGTCAGCTGCTCTTTGAAATCATGATGGAAAACCTGATTCGCTACCGGGATCATCTTCCGCTGAACAATGTGGTTGACCGCACAGAAGGATATTAAAAAAGGGGGCTGTTTAAAAACCTCGAATTAAAATGATTCGGGAGTTAAAGGTTAACAGCCCTTTTTTTAATGGAAAAGAAGTAAAAAAGCCCAAGGGAATCGAACCTGAGGGCTTTTGGTAAAATAATCTCGTACCAGGAGACTTT
>JAZQFH010000023.1:0-19095 GCA_045539425.1 Erysipelotrichaceae bacterium | reverse complement strand
GGGAGCGGAAATAGGCGAAATGTGCGGCTCTGGGATAGTTATCCATATCGATGTAGTGCTTGCTCATGAAAATACCTTCTTATTTATCTATATATATTATAGGAAAAGACAAAGAAAAAACGGGAAAGTTTTTTCCCGTTTGGTGTCTTGAATGAAAGAGTATTATTCTCCTTTTTCGAGCGCCAGTGTTCTGGTTGTCAAATCACAGACTTCCGTCGGTCCGTAGTACTGAATGGCACCCGGATATGTGTAAGCTGTTTCGACTGCCCAAGTATCACGGTTGGCTTCGAAGTATTTGAACGGTTTGCCGTCTAATTCGACTAAAGCCTTGCGGATGACCGGTTTGTCTTCGCCGTGTCTGCGTTCGATGTTCATCATCTTCGTGATCGGCATACCGCCGGCGACCCATTCTTCTGCCGGTTTGGACAGGTTGGAGACCTTGGAGAGGTATCCGTTGTATCCGTACTGGATCAGCATGAAGGCGTTGTATCCTAAGGAGTAGCAGTAGTCTGCATCGAAGTTGGACGGGAAGGCGCATCTTCCTTCATATCCGAAGAAGTGGTGCAGCGGGCTGAACTTGCCGCTGTATGTTCCGGCTTTCTTTCTCTCTTCCAGTTTCGCTTTGACTAAAGCGGAGAAGAGTTTCTCGGATTCGATCAGGGATACCTGAACGTTTCCGTGCGGGTCTCTCTCTAAGAAGAGCTGCTGCTGGATGCCTTCCGGCAGAATGGCGAAGACTTCCATGGCTTCTTTGGATAAACCTTCTTCGATGAAGGCGTATTTCTCTTTCCAGGTAGCCAGAGCGTTGAAGGCATCTGCCTTGGAGCCGGCCAGGAGTTCGTTGATTTCCTTGATCAGGGCGGAGAATTCCGGAACGAATTCGACGACACCTTCCGGAATGATGGCGACACCGAAGTTGTTGCCGTTGGCGGCTCGTTTTGCGACGGCGTCTGCGATGTAGTCCGCGATGGAGGACAGGGACATCTTCTTCGCTGCGACTTCTTCCGAGATCAGGCAGATGTTCGGCTGTGTTTCCAGGGCGCACTCTAATGCGACGTGGGAAGCGGAACGGCCCATGACCTTGACAAAGTGCCAGTATTTCTTGGCGGAGTTGGCATCACGTTCGATGTTGCCGATGAGTTCGCTGTATGTCTTGGTTGCCGTATCGAAACCGAAGGAACATTCGATGTCTTCGTTCTTTAAGTCACCGTCGATCGTCTTCGGGCAGCCGATGACCTGTACGCCGGTGTTATGTGCCGCAAAGTATTCGGCTAAGACTGCGGCGTTGGTATTGGAGTCATCACCGCCGATAATCACGATGGCAGTAATGCCGTGTTTCTTGCAGACTTCTGCGGCAACGGCGAACTGTTCTTCCGTTTCCAGTTTTGTTCTGCCGCTTCCGATGATATCGAAGCCGCCCGTATTGCGGTACTGATTGATATATTCATCGTCAAAGACGAGATAGTCATCTTTTAATAAGCCGATCGGGCCGTTCTTGAATCCGTAAAGGACATTTTCAGGATCGGTTGCTTTTAATGCGTCATATAAACCGCAGACGACGTTGTGTCCGCCAGGTGCCTGTCCGCCGGACAGGATTACGCCGACCACCTGCTTCTTGGCAGCGGAAGTATTCTGACCCTTCTGGAAGGTGATTTCCTTTTTGCCGTATGTGTTCGGGAATAATGCCTGGATCTTTTCCTGGTCCGCTACGCTCTGCGTGGCTTCGCCTTCCTTGACACAGATCTCTTTGATTCCGTGACGGAGCATACCGGGTAATTTCGGCTGATATTCGTATCTGGCTTTCTGCAGTGGTGTGATTTTCATAATGATACTCCTTTTTTTTTTACTTATCTCTATATCAAATTATAAGATAAATCGGCTTAAAAGTTAAGAGAAGACACGTGGTCTTCTCTGTTTTTGTCAAATAAAACCCCTAGCTTGGCTAGGGGTGAGAGAAAGCTTTAGCGGAGAGATAATGAAAAAAAGGACCTCCGCCGTTATAATGAAATCGTGGTCTGCGAAACTACGATAAGAAATAGAACGGAGGAGGAAGTCATGACAAGTAAACTTGATGACATACATAGTTTATCACACACGAAATGGAACTGTAAGTATCATGTAGTGTTTGCGCCGAAGTATCGGAGAAAAGCCTTTTATGATTCAAGGAGATTGGAAATAGGGAAAATACTAAGAGATCTGTGCGAATGAAAAGGCGTGAACATCATTGAGGCGGAGGTCTGCGTAGACCATATCCATATGTTGCTGGAGATACCGCCGAAGATGAGCGTGAGTTATTTTATGGGACACCTGAAAGGAAGAAGTTCACAAATCATATATGAGAAATGGGGGAATCTGCGATATAAGTATCGAAGCAGAGAATTCTGGTGTCGAGGCTATTATGTGGATACAGTAGGAAAGAACACCAAGAAGATACAGGAATACATACAGAATCAATTAAAGGAAGACCAGATAGCCGAGCAGTTAACACTGGAAATAGAGGATCCGTTTACGGGTACTAAGAAGTAGAGCACGTCGCAGACCACATTTTGCGCTGTAAAGCGCTGCTGTGGGGGCAGGGCTATGCCCGCATAAGTAAAACCACCAGCTTGGCTGGTGGATACTTATTATATATGTGTGATATAGGATTTCAACTGCGAGAGGGAATCCTTTTTTACGACGTCATCATCGAGCGGAGTCAGAACGATGTACCCCTGGGAAAGGGCGTACATGTCATGATCGAGATCCTCCGTGACATTCTCAAAAGAGACGCCGCTTCCCTGCATGGTCAGCGTGATTCTGCCGTCTGTCTCATCGGTAATGACATATTTGGAAAGGAAGACCTGCCTGCCGCCGTAGTCGCCGACCGTGACACCTTTGACGATTCCGTCTTTCGGATTCGGCAGGTTCACGCTCAGTATGAAATCGTGTGAGAACGGCTGTTTCACAAACCAGGCCGCGATATCCCTGATGTATGGCGCAAAGCGGTCGTAGGGATATTCACTTCCGAAGTCCAGGGAAGTCGCAATGGCGACAAGTCCCTCTTCATAGGCACCGGTAGCGGCTCCGATGGTTCCGCTGGAGACGCAGCAGTTGGAAAGGTTGGCTCCTTCATTGATGCCGGAAACCACCAGGTCCGGTTTTTCTTCCATGAAGGCGTCCAGTGCCGCATAGATGCAGTCCCGAGGTGTTCCGTATACCTTGTATGCCGGGATGCCTTCCTCAAAATCGTAGCGCTCGACAATCAGCTTCCGGTCATAGGTCATGGCATTTCCCTTGGCGGTCTGCTGTTCGGCAGGGGCTGCGACGGTGATGTCACCCAGCGGTTTTAAGGCGTTAACCAGAGAGCGGATCCCCGGAGCGGTAATGCCGTCATCGTTTGTGACTAAGATTCTCATGTGCACTGTTTCCTTTCTTTTTTGAAAATAGCCGTGAAGAACACGACTATTTCAATTCATATGTAATGCTTGCCTTATGGTTTTTGATTTCCACGGTTGCGACACTTCCGGAGATGAGCGTCCATGCCGGAGGTACGTGTCCGAAATCCATTTCATAGGCGTACGGGATGTTCAGATCATCCAGTACGGAATGCAGGGCTTCTTCATAGGTGAGTCCGAAGAACGGATCGCGCTGTTTTCTTCTGCCGAAGAGAATTCCGCTGCAGCCGTCGAACCAGCCTGCTTCCTTCATCTGCAGAAGGGTGCGGACGATGCCGACTGGGCTGTAGTCGTATGCTTCCATATAGAAGAGGACTCCGTCTTCGCTGTAGCGTTCCTTGAATTCCTCAACCATATCGTACGGTGTACCGACCAGGGTCACCAGGCAGTCCATGCATCCGCCGATCAAACGTCCTTTGAGTGTCATATCTTCCCCGGTAGAGGTGAAGATGCGGTTGCGTTCCGTCAGATCGTAATCCGCCAGCTCCATGCCTTCGATGTGGCTGACGTCATTGATGGCGAATTTCGGATAGCTCTTCTGGCTCAGGCGTTTTCCCTGCATGATCTGATAGGATTCCTTCAGGGATTTATGCCAGTTTTCCATACCGAAGTTTTCCACGCAGTTGCCGTAAATGCTGGCAACATCGCAGATGGTATTCAGCAGAAATGTCATATACGTGTTGTCGCTGTAGCCCATGAACCATTTCGGTTTGGCGTGAATCAGGGTATGGAAATCGATGAGGGGAAGAATCTCCATCATCAGCTCTCCTCCGGCCACGGAGTGGACAAAATCCACTGTTTCATCCAGATAGGCATCCATCCATTCTTTCGCGCGTGCTGCCGCGGTGTTGCTGGCGGCCTTGCCCATTTTGTAGAGGCTTTCGGCTTCCTTTATGGTATAGCCGAGCTCTTCAAATTTTCTTCTGGCTTCATAGTACTGTGTTGTATACGGCTCTCCCGTCACACCGAAGCTCGGTGCAACGTGGGCGATCGTGTCATGTTTCTTTAAAAATTCCGGATAACGCATGGTGTTATTTCAGCGCTTCTTTCGCCATCTGTAAGTGGTGCATGGAACGTTCCGTGCCCATGATCTTCTGAATTGTATAAAGGTCCGGGGTATTGCTTAAACCGGTGATGGCAATGCGGATGATTTCCGCGACATCGCTGACGCTTCCCGGATAATTGCCCGGATTGTTGCGGTATTCTTTCATGTCCGTGCAGAAACCGTATTTTTCCGCAATGGCTTTGACTTTTTCAAACCACTGGCTGTTGTTGTCGTTGATATCGTAGGATGCTTCGAAATCTTCAATGATCTTTAAGCAGAGATCGTTCTCATATTTGAAGGAGTATTCCGGATGATGCAGCTCATCGAAGTAGTAGGAGATGCTGTCCAGAATCTGCGTGCAGCACACGTAGTCCTTTCTTCTCTTCTTTAATTCCAGGCCCATGCCCAGGGAGAGGATCTTGTCCAGATAGGCTTCATCTTTGAAGTAGATGTCGCATTTGTCCGGACGGAATTCCTGTGCGAACTTTCTGAGCCAGTCCTTCATCTCTTCCAGAGAGAATTTGGAAAGGTAGGTCTTGGAGATGTTGTCCAGCTTGGCCAAGTCAAACAGCGCACCGGACTGTCCCATGTTCTTCAGCTTGAAATCGAATTCCTCGATCGGTGTATCCGGATGTTTGAGGAACCATTCCTCAAAGTTCCAGTTCAGAAGTGTCATAAGATAGATCTTGACGGCATACGGATGATAGCCGAGGTGGCGGTAGTAATCCAGAGAGAGCTCCGGGTCTTTCCGCTTGCTGAGCTTGCGCTTGACGCCGTTGTCGATCTTCATTAACTGGGATGTATGGGCATATTTCGGACGTTCAAAACCCAAGGCATTGAACAGTTCGATGTGGACCGGCAGTGTTCCGAGCCATTCTTCACCGCGCAGGACAACCGTCGTACGCATGAGATGGTCATCGATGGCGTGCGCGAAGTGATATGTCGGGATTCCGTCCTGCTTTAAGAGAACGACATCCTGATCGTTTTCGGTTACCGTGATATCTCCCTTGATCTCATCGTGGAAGCTGTGCTTCTTGTTGATGTCGCCGTTGGCTCTGAGACGGACCGTGAAGAGATCGTGGTTCGCAAGATGCTTTTCAACTTCCTCTAATGTGAGGTTGCGGCATTTTGCCCACTCACCGTAGTAGCCGGTGGTAACCTTGAGTTCCGTCTGTTTCTGACGGATCTCATCGAGTTCCTCTTCCGAGCAGAAGCACGGATAGGCCAGGCCGCGGGATACGAGATCCTTCGCGAAGCACTGATAGATTTCGGCACGCTGTCTCTGATAGTAAGGACCGTAGGCGTTGCCGTTGTTCGGATCGACTTCCGCGCCTTCATCGAACGGGATCTCAAAGTATTTGAATGTCTTTAAGAGTGTCTCCACCGCGCCGTCGACTTTCCGCTTGTCATCGGTGTCTTCGATACGTAAGTAGAGGATGCCGTTGGAGCGGTGTGCCACGCGCTCATCGGCTAAAGTGCCGTAGAGATTTCCGAGGTGGATAAAACCCGTCGGGCTCGGTGCCATACGGAGGACTTCCGCACCCTTCGGCAGATCCCGTTTCGGAAACATATCTTCATATTCCTGCGGAGTCTTGGTGATCTGCGGGAACAGTAAATCGGCTAATTTCTGATAATCCATGATTATCTCCCTTCTTCAAACTGACTTGGATGCTTGCTGAAGAAGTCTACCTTCGGTTCCAGTACCTTGAACGGTTTGCCTTCTTCAATGAAGCGGTTGAGCGGAGCATCGAAGTATTCCCAGTTGAAGATGTCTTCGGATGCGCCTAAATATTCGGCCATCATCTCTGTTCCCTGCGGAACGATCGGATGGGTCAATAAGCAGCAGGTGCGGACGATGTGGAAGCAGTCGATCAGTGTCTGTTTGCGTAATTCCTCATTGCCTTCCTTTTCTGCCTGATTGTAGTTTCTTGCCCAGTATTTGTTGCCTAAGCGAATGTAGCTGTCGAGGATATCCATGCATTTGTGGGTATCGATCTTGTACATGGCGCGTTCGTAGTCCAGGCAGACTTCTCTGGCTTCGTCTAAGACCTGGGCACTGACTTCACCCTGCGGTAAGACGCCGTCATAGTATTTCTGCACCGTGTAGAAGCAGGAGCGGGCCAGACGGTTCAATACGTTTGTGAACAGGTTGCCTTCCTTTAAGACCGGGTCCGCTTCATTCGGGTTGGCATTCGGATTGAACGGCTTCGGCATGAAGCTGACGCTCTTCTTGTCCAGTGCCAGACCGAGGAAGTGAGCACGGAGCTGCTCCGGTGTATAGTAGTTCAGAAGGTCCGCTGCCATTGGAGGCTTGACGGAGCCGCTGGAACTGGCTTTCTTGTCTAAGAACAGAATATGGTAGTTGGCTGCCAGGGTAGAAAGGGTCATCTGACCTTCCTCCGGTGTGATGGAAAGGTTGTCTTTTCCCTGCAGAGCCATGAACATTGCCTGCTGGGCAATGCCGTAGAAATAGATGTTGTCCTGTCCGATGAACTGGAAGACTTCGGCATCCTTGCTGCACCAGTATTTCTTCCATTCGTCTTCATCCTTGCCGATGGAGCTCAGATAAGCTTTTGTGAAGGAGATCGGAGCCCACAGGGATTCCGGCCAGACCCAGACCGTCAGGTCTTTCAGACCTTCGAGATCCGGGAATTTCACACCCCATTCGATATTGCCGGAAAGGCGGAGCGGGACCAGTGTCTTGCCCGTACGGTAGCGTACACCGTGCGCTGTCAGGATTTCACAGGCTGTCTCTCTGTCTTTCAGTTTGTCGAATGTCAGCTGGAAGGAGTTCTTTTTCTCTTCCACTAAGATCTCATGATGCGGAAGTTCCTTTTTCAGATGTTCATAGGTATCCAGATAATCCTTGATGACATAGATGATCGGTTCCGCCAGGGTTTCCTTCATGGTCTTGGAAACAATCGGACGGACGTTGTCCTTGTACTGGATCATGTTGACATAGTTCTTTAAGATCTCGTCAAAGTCCGTTAAGCGGAAATACCAGTTGGTGACATCCTTCATGATCGGTGTATCCCCGGTCAGTGTGCTCTTTGGGTTGATGAGGTCTTCCGGCATGTACTGGTGGCCCAGATCGCATTCATCGGCATAGCCTTTTTCGCTCTGGCAGCCCTGGATCGGACATTTACCGATGACCTGGCGGCCGTTGAGGAAGCATCCTGCCTTCTCATCGTAGAACTGACGGGTGACGGATTTATCAAGCCAGCCGTTTTCATACAGCCGGGTAATGATCTCATTGGTAACTTCCTGGTGCACCTCTTTGGTCTTGCCCAGACCGCTGGCACCGAACAGGTTCAGGCTGATCAGGTAGTTCTGCAAGGTATTCTTCTGGCTCTGATGGTTGATGTTGACATAGTCTTCGATCGTTCCTTCAAAACCTTCTTTTTCTTTTTTGATACGGTATCCTTCCGCAATCGGGCTGCCGTAACAGTCCGTACCGCTGACGAATACAACGTTGTCCTTTCCGATTCTGTCTCTCAGAAAACGGGCATAGGTGTCAGCCTGAACGAAGACACCTCCGATATGACCGAAGTGAAGAGATTTATTGCCGTAAGGCATACCGGCAGTGACCACTGCCTTTTTCGGAAACGTTGGACGCTCAAGATATTTATTCATAAAAATACCTCCTGTATAACACTGTAAAATTATACCAAATCTCTTTCCCAAAGTGAATAAAACCTTATCCTTATTTATAATAGGGAAACTCACGTGCTAAAATGGGAATAATGAGAAACAGCTACACGCATGTGATTCATCCCTTTCCTCCGTTTTTTGATGAGGAAAGCCGCATTCTGATTCTGGGAAGTTTTCCGTCTGTCCGCTCACGGGAAACGGGCTTTTATTACGGGCATAAGCAGAACCGCTTCTGGAAAGTGCTCTCTTCCTTACGAAAGGAAGCGGAACCGCTCACTCTGTATGAGAAGAAGGCGTTTTTAAAGCGCAATCACATTGCGCTTTATGATGTGATAGAGGAGTGCGATATTGTCGGCTCCTCTGACAGTTCCGTGCGCAATGCGGTGCCTTCCGATTTAAAGAACATCGTAAAAGCATCAAAGATCCGCGCGGTGTTCTGTAACGGCACGCTTGCCGCAAAACTCTATGAGAAGTATCAGAAGGAAAGCCTGCCGCTTCCCTGTTACTTTTTACCTTCCACCTCCGCAGCCAATGCGGCGATGCGCCTCGAGGATTTAGAGCGGAAATGGGCAGTGATAAATGATATACTAGAGGGTGAGGAGTAAGCTATGACGTTTTTTGTGATTCAGGTTCTCGTTCATCTGGTCTGTTTCGGTCTGGCGTTCTATGCCCTGCAGGCACTGGACTTCAACCGTTTTCTGAAGCAGGGAAGAACCGTACAGGGACAGTTGCTTTACATCTTCCTTTCCATGGCGCTCGGCTTTCTGATGGCGCAGTTCATCATGAAGCTGTGCTACTACTTCTACTATTAATGAATGAGCTGAAATGATATAATACTGGTTACGTATGAGCACGATCTTTAACTTTTTGAAATCTTCCTTATGGTACTTTGTTCTGCCGGCATGTCTGTCGGTGGCTTTTGTGCCTTTAGTCAAGAAGTTCGGGCTGGATCTGGAAATCTACGCGGAGGAAAACAAGCGTACGGTACATCACGGCAAGATCGTCCGCATCGGCGGGGTCGCCATTTTCCTGGCCTTCAATATCGCTCTGGCCTATTTCTTCCGGGCTGACCAGACAATCAACGGTGTCATGCTGGGAGGAATCATTGTCTTTATCACCGGACTGGTGGATGACATGATTGACCTGAAGCCGAAGGTGAAGCTGCTCTTTCAGTGTCTGGCAGCGGTTGTGGCGATGGCTGTCGGAGGTATCTCTCTGGAAGCAATCTATCTGCCGCTGGGCATTACGATCAAGCTCGGGGCAGTCAACCTGCTGATCACCTTCTTCTGGCTGATTGGCGTGACCAATGCCATTAACCTGATTGACGGACTGGACGGCTTAAGCAGCGGCATCTGCATGATCGTTCTCTTTACCATCAGCATCATTGCCTATCAGATGATGCGTATCGATATCTGGATGATGTCCATCATCCTCGCCGGCAGTATTGTCGGATTCTGGATCTTCAATTTCCATCCGGCCTCCATCTTCATGGGAGACTGCGGTGCCTTATATCTCGGCTTCATGATTGCCTGCTTCTCCCTGATGGGGTTCAAGACGGCAACGGTGATCACGCTGGGTTTCCCGATCATGGTGCTCTTTGTGCCGATCTCCGATACCCTGATTGCCATCGTACGGCGCAAGCTCAGAGGGGAAAAGTTCGATGTCGCGGACCGCGGACACATGCATCATGTACTGATGTACCGGCTCAACCTCGGACACCTGAAGGCGGTACTGGTCCTTTATGTTGTGACCTTCCTCTTCTCCGTGGATGCGCTGATCACCTATAAAAATGAAAAACTGGGAATGATTCTCCTGATCATCCTGCTGTTCTTCTTCGATCTCTTTATTGAATTTACGGGAATGGTAAACGGAAAATACCATCCGCTCCTGACGCTGGCGCATAAAGTCTTCGGCTGGCCGAAGATTGTCTCACTGGCGGACGCCGTAACGGAAGAAGTCACGGAAGAAACAAAAGAAGAGACGGCAGAGGAAATGCCGGAAGAAACAAAAGCGGAAGAATAGAAGCACGCAGGTGCTTTTTTTCTTTCTGTCTATAGTACAATGAACATATGGAACTTCATCTCAACAAGGATCAGAAATATCTGCTCGCCGTCAGCGGCGGAGCGGATTCCATGGCACTGCTCAATCTCTGCTATACGCAGGGATATTCTTTTGTCGTGGCACACGTGAATTATCACGTCCGCAAAAGTGCCGATCGGGATGAGGCAATCGTAAGGGATTACTGCGAAGAGCATCATATTTCCCTGGAAATATTCTCACCGGAAGAGCGTTGCACTTCAAACTTTGAAGCCTGGGCGCGCAAAACGCGTTACGACTTTTTCAAAGAAGCGGTAAAAGAATGTAACCTGGATGCCGTCGTTACGGCGCACCACCGCGATGATCATCTGGAGACGTATCTCTTGCAGAAGGAGCGCAAGAGCGTGCCGCTTTACTGGGGGATTGCTGAAGAGAGCGTTTATGAAGGAAGCCTCCGGGTGCTCCATCCGCTCTTGCCGTTTGATAAGAAAGAGCTGAAAGCGTACTGCGAAGCGCATGGCGTCAGATATGGCGAAGATGAGACAAATCTGGATACTTCCCTCAGGCGGAATCATATCCGTCACGATGTGCTTGCGGATATGGATGAAGAGAAAAAGCAGGGACTGCTTCATATGATCGAAGCGGAAAACAGGCAGATGGCTTTATTCCGCGAGAAAGTGAAGGAAGCTTCAGAGCGCTGTTTTGATCCGTTTGCGAAAGAGGCATACGCAAAAGAAGAAGAGAACATGCGGCTGGAGATGCTGCGGAGTTATCTTCTGCAGCACGGAATTGACGCCAGACATTTCTCCTTGCTGCGCTTAAAAGAGACGGACCATAAGCTTCTGGAAGGGGAGAATTTCCATCAGGAGTTTTCCGGACAGCTGTTAACGCTGGACTACGGCGTACTGGATATTATGAAAAAACCGGAAGGGTTCGCATACCAAGTAAACGCCGAAGAAAAGCTTCAGACACCGTATTTCTCGCTGGAAGAAAGCGGGGAAGTGATTGAAGGTGTCACCGTAAGCAAAGAGGACTATCCGCTTTTGATCCGCAACGCGAAAGCAGGGGATGCGATCCGCATGCGTTTCGGAACAAAAAGCGTCAACCGTTTCTTCATTGACCGCAGGATTCCCTATGTGAAACGGCTCTTATGGCCGGTGGTGGTCAATTCCAAAAATGAGGTGATCTTTGTTTCGGGGCTGGGCTGCGACGTATATCATTACTCTAACAATCCCAATCTGTTTGTGATAAAATATTGATAACTGTGTGGAGGAATCAGTATGCATAAAGATGTTGAAAAAATTCTGCTGACTGAAGAGGATATCATTGCCCGCTGCAAAGAGCTCGGAGAGCAGATCACGAAAGACTACGCAGGAAAGAAACCGCCGATCCTGGTTTCCATTTTAAAGGGAAGTGCCCCATTCATGACGGAAATCTCCAAACGGATCGACCTGGACGTGGAACTGGAGTTCATGTGCGTCTCTTCCTATCAGGGAACGGGAACCACGGGAAACGTCAAAATCATCATGGATTTGACAAGGGATATTGTCGGAGAGAATATCCTTCTTGTTGAAGATATTGTCGATACGGGTGTGACCCTGACCAAGGTCCGCAAGATGCTTTTGGATCGCGGCGCAAATGAAGTGAAGATTGTCACGATGCTGGATAAAAAGGAACGCAGAACAACGGAAATCACTGCGGACTATGTGGCATTTGACATTCCGAATGAATTTGTGATCGGATTTGGTCTCGATTACAACCAGAAGTATCGCAATCTTCCTTTCATCGGTGTATTGAAAGAAGAATGCTACAAATAAGGAGTTGAAGCGCCAAGTGAATAACAGAAAATGGACGAATATCATTCCGTATCTGATCGTGCTGATGGCATTATATTCCATCATGAGCATGAGCAGCGGAATCGCAACCACCCATCTGAATTATAACGAGTTCCAGGAACTGGTCGCGGAAGACCGCATTGAAAAAGCCAGCCTGACGATCAGCTCTGTTGTAATTGATGTCAAGGGTACCTACAAGAACGCCAAGGGAGAAACGGTCGGTTTTACTGCGCGGATTCCGAATACCGAGCAGGCCAATAACGACCTGGTGGAAAAACTGACGGCCGGCAAGAAGGCGGAAGTTTCCATTGCCAGCGCCTATCAGACCAATCCCTTTGTGGAATTTCTGACCAATGTTCTGCCGATTGTGATTTTCGGCGGATTTACGCTTTTGTTAGTGTCACGCATGGGCGGAGGCAATAACAACAATGCCTTCGAATTCTCCAAATCGCGTGCCAGACTGGAGAAGGATATCCGTGTCCGCTTTGATGATGTTGAAGGCTGCACGGAAGAAAAAGAAGAGATGACGGAACTCATCGAGTATCTGAAGAACCCGAAGAAGTTCTCCCGCATGGGAGCCCGTATTCCGAAGGGCATCCTTCTGGTCGGTCCTCCGGGAACAGGTAAGACATTACTGGCAAAGGCGGTCGCCGGTGAGGCGGATGTTCCGTTCTACTCCATCAGCGGTTCCGACTTCGTGGAAATGTTTGTCGGTGTCGGTGCATCCCGTGTCCGTGACATGTTCAAGAATGCCGTCAAGACGGCTCCGTGCATGATCTTCATCGATGAGATCGATGCGGTCGGACGTCAGAGAGGTGCCGGTATCGGCGGCGGTCACGATGAAAGAGAACAGACATTGAACCAGCTTCTGGTTGAGATGGACGGCATTGATGAAAACGAAGGCGTTCTCGTCATTGCGGCAACCAACCGTCCGGACGTTCTGGACCCGGCATTACTCAGACCGGGCAGATTCGACCGTCAGATTACGGTAAGTCTGCCGGACAGAAAGGGAAGAGCGGCGATCCTCGGCGTTCATGCCCGCAATAAGAAACTCTCGAAAGAGATCGACCTGAACGCTCTGGCAAAACGTACGCCGGGCTTCAGCGGTGCCGATCTGGAAAACGTACTGAATGAAGCTGCGATCCTGGCAGTCAGAAATAACCGGGAAGAGATCACGATGGATCTTCTGGATGAAGCCATCGACCGTGTCATGATGGGTCCGGCCAAGAAATCCCGTACCTATACGGAAAAGGAAAAGAAACTGGTGGCCTACCATGAAACAGGTCATGCGGTGGTCGGTCTGAAACTGGACGGTGCGCAGATGGTTCAGAAAGTCACCATCATTCCGCGTGGAATGGCAGGTGGCTATAACTTAATGACACCGAAGGAAGAAACGCTGCTGAATACGAAGAATTCCCTTCTGGCGATGATCACCGGCTACTTAGGCGGCAGAGTTGCGGAAGAAGTGGTCTTCAATGAAATCAGTACGGGTGCTTCCAACGATATTGAGCAGGCAACCCAGCTGGCCAGAGACATGGTCACCCTGTACGGAATGAGCGACCTCGGACCGATCAAATACGATAACGGTACGCAGAGCGTCTTCCTCGGACGTGACTATTCCGCCGCAAGCAATGTTTCCGGCGGTGTGGCTTTTGAAATCGATACGGAAGTCCGCCGGATTATTGATTCCTGTTACAAGAAAGCAAAGGAAATCATCCTTGAAAACCGTGAGTTACTGGATAAGATCGCAAATGCGCTTCTGGAACATGAGACACTGACCAGCGAAGAAATCTACGCATTAGCGGAAGGTAAGAGCGCGAAGGAAGTGTTCGGTGAAGAGGAAGAAAATACAGCTGCTGAAGAAGTGAAACCGGTCGAAGAGAAAACAGAAGAGACGGAAGTAGTTGAAGCAGAAGAAGTGAATGAAACAAAAGATGCGGAATAACGCATCTTTTTTTCCAAAGAAGGGAATGTGCTATAATCTAGTGGGAAGTGAAGAAATATGGATAAACTGATCAAAGGATTAATTGCGGACGGACACGCACGTGTCTATCTGGCATATACAACAGATCTGGTGGAAGAAGCCAGAAAACATCACGATTTATGGCCGACGGCAACGGCGGCTCTGGGAAGAACGCTCTCCATTGCGACGGTCATGGGCGGCATGTTGAAGAGTGACGATGAAAAACTCACGATTCAGATCAACGGCGGAGGGAAACTCGGCACGATCATGGTCGATGCGTTCCCGCACGGGAAAGTGCGCGGCTTTGTCTCCGAACCGCATGTCATGCTGGTGAACGAGAAGACGCATAAACTGGATGTCGGCAAGGCAGTCGGAACCAACGGTTATCTGCGCGTCATCCGTGATATTTCCTTAAAGGATGACTTTACGGGGACAACGGCTCTGCAGACAGGGGAAATCGGGGAAGACTTTGCCTACTATTTCACGGTAAGTGAGCAGATTCCGACAGCCATCAGCGTCGGTGTACTGGTGAATGATGACATGACGACGAAGTCTGCCGGTGTATTCATGATCCAGATGATGCCGCAGGCAACGGAAGCGGATATCTCGTTCTGTGAGAATATCATCCTGGGCCTGAAACCGATCAGCACGCTGGTGGACGAAGTCAGGGATCCGAAGGAACTTCTGGATGAGATCTTCGGAGATGAAATCGAGATTCTGGAAGAGGAAGACCTGAAGTTTGAGTGCAACTGCTCCAAACACCGCATGATGGAAGCTCTGACGACACTGAAGGAAGAGGATCTTGAGGAAATGATCCGGGAAGATCACGGCTGCGAGATCGTCTGCCGCTACTGCAATACCAAATATCAGTTCAGTGAGGAAGATCTGACAAAGCTTTTAAGTGAAAAACGGAAGAAAGCATGAAGATTCGTGAGATCGAATTAAAAAATGATGTGATTCTGGGGCCGATGGCAGGCATTACCAATCAGGCGTTCCGTGAACTGGTGATTCAGGAAGGGATTGCTTTAGTGTACAGTGAGATGGTAAGCGATAAGGCCATCTGTTACCGGAATGAAAAAACCATGAAGATGCTCGAAGTCTCAGAGAAGGAGCATCCTTTCAGTATGCAGTTGTTCGGGCATGACATGGATTCCATGGTGCAGGCAGCGGAGTATATCGATCAGAATGTCAGCTGTGAGATCATTGACATCAACATGGGATGCCCGATGCCGAAGATCACCTCTAACGGTGCCGGGTCCGCTTTAATGCGGGAGCCGCAGTATGCGTACGAACTGATTCATGAAATCGTGACCCATGTGCAGAAACCGGTTACGGTCAAGATCCGTTCCGGCTGGGATGAGAACAGCATCAATGCCCCGGAAGTAGCCGTTTTAATGGAAAAGGCGGGAGTCAGTGCCATTGCGGTACACGGAAGAACCCGCAAACAGCTTTATGAAGGAAAAGCGGACTGGGATGTCATACGCCGGGTAAAGGAAGCGGTATCCATTCCGGTGATTGGCAACGGGGATGTGGATTCCTATGACGACAAGATGCGCATGGAAGTTTTGACGGGGTGCGACGGCGTCATGGTTGCCAGAGCCATCTGCGGAAATCCCTGGCTGGTAAAGGAGCTGATCACGGGAAGGAAGAGCGAGGTCAACGTTCAGGAACGTTTACAGATGTTAGTGACGCATATGAACAAGCTCATTGACCTGAAAGGGGAATACATCGGCGTGCGGGAAATGCGCGGCCAGTCCGGTTGGTACTTAAGCGGACTTCCGTACAATAACCGGATGAAAGACCTTCTGAATCATGTCCGTACAAAGGATGAAATCATTCAGCTTCTGGGCTCTTATGAACAGATTCTCTTACTGGATAAGGATGAGCAGAAGGCAGCAATCGAAGCATTACGGAACAGGGGAGCATAGGACTTCCCTTTTTTTCGGAATTCGTTGACGAAAGAACCTTCTTTCGCTAAAATAGTCTTGTCATAAGGATGGGGACGAGTAGTCTGCAGTCTGCGGCAGAGAGAATCTCTGGTGGGTGGAAAGAGATGCGCAACACAGATGAATAAAAACCCGGAGTGAATCGCATCCCCGCGTTACGGGGTCAGAGGGCATGGGCTATCGGCTCATGAACTAAGGTGGTACCGCGTGTTAACGTCCTTAGATCGGACGTTTTTTATTTTTTGAGAAAGTTTTGGAGGAAGAGATGGAAGAGAGAGTATTAAACGATCAGCAGCTGGTCAGAAGAGAAAAGATGAATGCCTTAAAGGAGAAGGGTATTGACCCGTTCGGACAGGCATACAAAAGAGACGCCAACAGCAAGAGCCTGAAAGAAGCGTATGGCGAATGCACGAAGGAAGAGCTGGCAGAGAAAGCGGTGATCGTTTCCGTGGCCGGCCGTATCATGAGCAAGCGCCGTATGGGAAAAATCGGCTTCATGCATATTCAGGATAAGGATGGACAGATTCAGATCGTTGTGAACAAGATGACGGTGGGCGAAGATGTCTATGAGATCTTCAAAGCCAGCGATATCGGCGATATTATCGGAATTAAAGGGGAAGTTGTCAAAACTGACAGCGGCGAGCTGTCCGTCAAGGCCAATGAGTATACCCATTTATCCAAATCCTTAACACCGCTGCCGGAAAAATTCCACGGCTTACAGGATGTGGAAGAGAGATACAGAAGAAGATATGTCGACCTCATCATGAATGAGGAAAGCAAACGCACGGCCTTCCTGCGTCCGCAGATCATCAAGTGCATCCGCAACTACATGGATAACCAGGGCTTCACGGAAGTGGAAACCCCGGTCTTAACAACCTTATTGACAGGCGCCAGCGCCAGACCGTTTGTGACTCATCACAATACCCAGGATATCGACATGTATCTGCGTATTGCCTTGGAGCTGCCTTTAAAGAGACTTTTAGTCGGCGGTATGGAAGCGGTCTATGAAATCGGCAGAGTTTTCCGTAATGAAGGCATGGATCCGAAACACAATCCGGAATTCACATTAATGGAAGCCTATCTTGCCTACAGCAACCTGGAAGGCATGATGGACTTAACGGAAAACATGTTCAAGACGATTGCGAACGAAGTGTTCGGCAAGACGGTCTTCAACTGGGACGGACATGAGATCCATCTCGAAGGTGACTGGAAACGTATTTCCATGACGGATGCCATTAAGGAAGCATGCGGTGTGGACTTCAAGAAAGAATACACCCTCGAAGAAGCAACGGCTTTAGCAAAAGAACACGGCATTGAAGTGGAAGGACACTTCACGGTCGGACACATCATCAACGCCTTCTTCGAAAAATATGTCGAAGAAACACTGATCCAGCCGACATTCCTTTACGGACATCCGCTGGAAATCAGCCCGTTGACAAAGAAGAATCCGGAAGATCCGCGTTTTGTGGACCGCTTCGAAATGTTCATTGCCGGCAAGGAAATGTGCAATGCCTATACGGAACTGAACGACCCGATCGATCAGCTGGAACGCTTTGAAGAACAGCTGAAAGAAAGAGATCTCGGAAACGATGAGGCAAACGATATCGATATGGACTTCATCGAAGCTCTGGAATACGGTATGCCTCCTGCAGGCGGTATCGGTTACGGTATTGACCGCTTATGCATGTTATTTACGGAATCGGATTCCATCCGCGATGTCATCCTCTTCCCGACGATGAAGCAGCGGAGTGCTGACTAAGACGAAAAAACATACGTAAATCCATCGAAATGAAGCCTTTTGAAGGGCTTTGAAGGCTTTTGTAAGGCTATTTGGAGGAAAAAACGGGAAATTTTGTACATTTCAAAAGGCAAAATACCCCTGTTTCTCCCAATTTATCCCCAATTTGACGAAGACTTATGTAATATCTGTGAAGACTTACGTAAAAATCTGCAAAAATGGTGATAACTAAAACATATCGTCGAAAACGCCCGGAAATGTGGAAACCCGTGGGAATAATCTGAGAAAAAATAGGCACAAAAGTGGGCGGTCGTTGAAAAAGAATATAGCTATAATTTTCCTTGTAAGCGGAAGGCCTGAAGTTTACCTAGAAAAGAGGTAAATAGCCGTGATAAAAAAAGAATACGACAACATCGATGAGCTTGTGCAGGAAGATTACTGCGAAAAGAACGACTGCGAGACTGCAAAAGAAGCCAACGATCTTTTGATGGACGCTCTGCAGCTGACAGATGTCCAGAAAGCCATGCTGAAATGAAGCTATGCCTTTCTTGTAGATTAAGAATTTCAATGCGTCCTGTCCGGCATCTAACACGCATGGTGCCGACACAGGATCGTTCATCCATGCCAAAAGAACCTGCTGTCAGCCAGGGTGAGTAAACATATGAATGGGAGTTTCTTTATTACTGTCTGGTTTTGCTTCTTCTTAAAATGATCGGAATCTGCTTCATACATGTCGTTTAGGCAGAAAGGATAGAGGATCTTATACTCGTGAGAAACAGATCGAATAGATTCGTTTCTTGTGCTTCGATCAATGGGATGATCCTTATTTCTTGTTGAACGTCATTTCCATGCCAGTAGAATCCTTGATGATCATCGTACTGGCATCCTGTAAAGTGAATTCAGAATCAAAGACATCATCCTCAGTAAACGTTTCATTATTGACAAAGGTCACCAGAAGATGCCCGTCTTTCACTTCATATTTCAACTCGTAAGTTACTTCGGTTTCACCGACTTTCATCGTATAGGTTCCGGTCCCGTCTTCCTTCAGATCATAGACGGCACCAAGATCGCTTTCCGTGTCCGCATACTCCCAGATACCGACCAGCGAGTTGTCGCTCTTCTTTCCGCAAGCTGCTACAGAAACAGCCATTGCGATTACCAGCATCGCCATGATGATAGTTCTTAATTTTCTCATTTACAAAACCTCCTATTTAGATTTTACGAAATCTTACCAAGCAAATGATACAAACATGATTCATTCTTCCGCTCCGGAATCCGTTTTCTCATACAGCGACTTGCTGTAATCAAAAAACTGATTGAAACCATCCAGAGACAACGCCCCGTTGGCATAAGCCAGGAACTCGCCATCCGGAGAAATAATGAAAGAAGTCGGATAGCTGTTGACTCCGCAGTAATAAAACAAAGCTGCTTCTTCATCGACAATGA
>JAZQFH010000022.1:0-35719 GCA_045539425.1 Erysipelotrichaceae bacterium | reverse complement strand
ATACAACATCTTTCATTTATGGTAAGATGATTATAGTTCATAGTCCTCTCCTGTTCTTAATGTTTGTTTGGTCACTTACATTTTAACATTTGAGTCCTATGGACGCTTTTTTTCTGTTGCACTTGTTATGATAAATTATCTATGCCAAAAATGGCATTAAACACACGAAAAAAGTATGATTTTTAGATGTACGAAAACGTACTGAAAAACACAAATCCGAATTCGTACCAAAACACAAAAATAACAGAGGATAAAGACTGGTATTTTAAGCAAAAAAAGAGGTAACAGATAAGGTGTTCAAGAAGGCTATATAGATAAGTGATAAAGAATCTGAATGGAAACCGTTATATTACAAGCTAGAATAGACAGACAAAACGGAAAGGATATGTCTAAAGGTTTCATGGAAATACGTTATAGATAAACCGGAAACAGCTCATGAGCAAGCTCAGATAAATATGTGGAGAGATACGACATGGATGAGTTGATAACAGATAAATATAGTTAAAAACTGGAGCTGCAATAACCTGTAAACAGATCAACAGAGAGGTAAATGTACTTCAAAAATATGTAACTGATAGTGGCTGAAGATGTCCCGGAGGAGTGAAAATATCTAAAAATGCCATTGTACACGAAATTAGCCAAGCATCAAATTTTAAGACAGGTGTCGTATTGAGTGAAGAAAGAATTGCTGCATTTGTAAGGATCGTGTCAAACGGTATCTTGGTGCGAAACAAAGCGTAAACATGTACATACGAATAATGGCAGTAAACGATCAGCTATAAGGGTAAGATATGTAAAATGGATATTTAGGAATAATTATTAAAACGTAAAAACGTGAGAAATCATGATATGGTAACCAGAGCTAATAAGGAAGAACTGACACTTATTGAAAGAATAATAGTCAAATTATATGAGTAAATGCAGAACACTGAGACCAGAAGAAACGAACCAATATACCGGGGGATGGAATTTATCGCTGTTTATATTTGCGGATAATCCTGATTTGATAAGAATCAGGTAATTCATTGTAACGTGGAAAACCTGTTAAATATAGTGTGGGTATCATATATGTACGCATATCAGAAATATAACATCATCTGGAAATTAGAATACTCATATAAGGTAAGACAATATTCACTAACGATGTGAATATAAAGTATATAAGATACATAACTGCATAAAATGGAAAATCAGAATCATGAGTCAACGACAGATAGATCTTCCTGTTGTTTTTATTTGGAACAACCAAAGACTGGTCTTTGGAACAAAACATTCTTAAGAGACCGGAAGTATAATCTGATTCAATCTATTTACAGATATCACAGATCTGAGAGATCGCAGTAAAAATATATGGAATCAAATGGAAATAGAGAAGGAGTGATGCAATACAAAAACGACCAAGGGTCAAAAATGAATATATAAGTTAATTATTAAATAATTAATAAAGAGAATAAAAAGATATATGCATCCGAAGGAAAGCAGGTATCGGTAAAGATCCGGAATGTATAAGGCGAAAAAGGGTATGAAGAATATATATCGTTAGAAGAACATATAGATACAGAGGAGAGAAACAGGAAGGTTGAAAAAGTGATATAGAGTAAGGTATATGGACAGTCAGATGATGATATAAATAATATAGTGACTATAATTAACAAAATAGAATACAGAATAGTATATATTACTAAAAGTATAATATGAGGTTTATAGTTACAAAAGAGATCACGCAATAGAGCAGGAAACAGGGTGATCAATTCCATTGTTACAGCAAATAAACCTTAGAAACAGCCTGATAAAGCATTCGTAAACGTTATCTTATAGGATGTTTGACATATGTATAAGAAAAAGGAAGATAGACAGGAGATTGTGTGTAAGGCTGGCCGGAAGAAGGAAACGGAGGCTAAAATAGAGTAAAACAAGTGGTACGAAAACGGATTTGATAGCTAGAATCCATTTTCGTACTAAAGAACGTAAAAACGAAGTGTTCAAAGCTAAAGAATAGCAAGCAGAATAATATGAATAAAATTTAGGAGTTTAATAAAAGCGCTTCCATAGCTGTGAAACAGACTGCTCATGCAGGTACAAATCAGATGATATATAGACAAAAAGGAGATGTACTCGCCTTGATACTATTAGAAAGAGCAATGGAATTAACGAAAGTGGAGATAAATACAGTTTAGATATATATGGCTACGATAAACATAAAAAATGTCAAAAAGGCAGTTTGGCATTTAGGATGATTATAAAGGTTAGGATAAGCTAAATACAAATCGCTTAGCGAGGGAAACTGAGTGAAAAACGTGTGATTTATAAATGTCTTCGCACAGGAAAAAGCGCTGCGATAAAACATGTAGATTCAGTTGGAATTACTCAGGTTTAGAAATGCATATGACCCCGGAACAAAAGGATAGCGGAGTAAATTTAAGATGCGGGAAAGAAGAAAGGAGTTCATCAACCACAATATAGATTTCTTCCTCGTCCCACTCGTCTTTTGCCATATCCCTGCATCGCTCCAGATCACATCTGCTTTGAAACATGATGTCACCGATCAGCAGTTTTCCACCTTGAGCCAGTAAGGGAAGTAAAGACTGAATGAGAGAAAGCTTCTGAGGATCACTCAGATGATGGAGAGAGTATGTTGCAATGATGAAGTCATAACGCTCTTTCAGCAGCGGTTCAGCAAGACCTTCGGAAAAGTCTTTGAGATACAAATGAGCCTCCGGCATTTTTTCGGAAGCGAGTTCAACCATACGGCTGGAGAAGTCCTGACCATAGACAGTGCATCCGATCCTATAGAGTGCTGTGGTTAAGACTCCGGTGCCGAAACCCATGTCGAGAATGACTGCTCCGGGTTGTTCCGTAACCGTATGAAAAACACTGGAGAGAACCTTTCCATAGCCGGTAAACGGATAAGTGTTATCTTCATCCGAAGCAGCTACGGCATGGTCATATTCATCAGCCCACAAATCAAATCCTTTGTTATCCAGCATACATACCTCACAGATAAAAGACTAGTATCTTTTTACATAATTATAGTAAGCAGGCTGTATAAACTCAATGAAGAGCTAAGAGAATAAAAGGAGAAGATAGAACAAAGTACACAAGAGACAACCTGCAGATTAAATCTTATCAAGCGGAGATAGAGCAGGGTATATCGAAAGAAAGAAGAGAAGATATCTGTATTATGGGATTGGAGATACCTTGTAAAGGAGGAGAAGAGAGAAGCAAAGATCAGGATAATATTTCACCGCAATACAGGGCTTAATTCAGAGAAAACGGATGTAAATGGCACATAGAGATAAGATTATAATAAAATGCCTCTAAAGGGCTAAAAATAGCGAAAACAAGCGACAAAAACACTTGTACGAAAACGTACCGAAAAAGTAAAATACGAATTCGTACTGATTTACTGTAAAACCAAGGCGAATTTGGAAACGTGTTTTTAAGGGAAAAAGGACGAGTGAAGAGAAAAGAAAAATAAGATTATAATAAGAAATGGAACCAAAGATTATAGTAAGAAAAGAAAAATGATATTTGATATAATAGGTTAGAGGTTATCGTATGGAAAAGTATTCGCCAATGATGCAGGCATATCTGGAACTGAAAAAGAACTATCAGGACGCTATTGTCTTTTACCGTCTTGGTGACTTTTATGAAATGTTTTTTGATGATGCCAAGATAGCATCCAACGAATTGAACCTTGTTCTTACCGGGAAAAATGCCGGTGTGGAAGACAGGGTTCCAATGTGCGGTGTTCCTCATCATGCAGCAACCTCTTATGTAAACCGTCTTGTTCAGAGAGGATATAAAGTAGCTATCGTGGAACAGATGGAAGATCCGAAACTGGCGAAGGGAATCGTGAAGAGAGACGTGATCCGCGTGGTCACTCCGGGAACGGTGATGGATGATAACGATGACAAGACGAGTGTATATATCGCATCTATTATCGACTATCAGTACGGTCTTGCTTTTGCCATCTGTGAAATGTCTACGGGAGAAACTTACCTGAAGCGGATCGACAGAAATCTGGTTAAGCTTGAGCAAGAGCTTCTGAAAGATAATATCCGCGAGATCGTTGTCAAAGAAAACTTTGATGAGAAATATATCATGGCTCTGAGAGAGATGGGAGGAATCACAATCTCTTATTGTGACAAGACTGAAATCGAAGAGCGTTATCTTCCTTTAATCAGTGAGGTAAAAGAGTTCTATTACCTGGAAGCTTATGGAATCTTGTTGAACTATCTAAGTAATACATCACTGCGTATGCTGGATCATCTGCGTCCTGTCATCTTTGATAATGATGACATGTACCTGCAGATGGACTATTCCACGCGTTGCAATCTGGAAATCGTGGAGAACGCCAGAAACAGCATCAAGAGCATGACGCTGTGGCAGTATCTGGATCATACTCAGACGGCCATGGGTGCACGTCTGTTAAAGAAGTGGCTGGAAAAGCCATTGTTAAATAAAGATAAAATCCTGGAAAGACAAAGAGCAATCACTTATCTTAAAAATAATTTCAGATTTAGGAATGATTTAAAAGAAAAATTGTCTGAAATCTATGATATGGAACGTCTGATTGCCAGAGTTGCCTACGGAAATGCAAATGCGGTAGATGGCCTGAGGCTTTCAAAATCACTGAATGTTCTCGAAGGAACTTTTGGCATACTAAAAGATATGGATGCTTTCCGCTATATTCATGAGCTGGATCTCTGCAAGGACCTGCAGCAGAAACTGGAACATGCATTTGTGGACAATCCGCCGATCTCCACAAAAGAAGGCGGAATGTTTGTTGACGGTTACAATGAGAAACTGGATGAATACCGGAAGATCCAGCGGGAAGGGAAAAACATCGTTGCGGATTTAGAAGCCACAGAACGAGAGAAAACAGGAATTAAAACCCTAAAAGTCGGATACAACCGTGTATTTGGTTATTATTTTGAGGTAAGTAAGTCCTTTATTCCGATGATTCCATCAGAGGAAGGATATATAAAGAAACAGACTCTGGTGAATGCGGAGCGCTTCATCACGCCGGCATTAAAGGAAATTGAAGATAATATCCTGCATGCGGAAGAAAGAGCACTGGGACTGGAAGAGGAACTCTTCGCTCAGCTGATTCAGGAGATGAAGCAGTATCTGCCGAAACTACAGAAGATTGCGGATGCTGTCGCATTGGTCGATGTCATCTATTCTCTTTCCGTTGTCAGCTCCCAGAAGAAATACTGTCTGCCGACATTCAATGAGAACAATACGATTGAAATCCGGAAAGGACGTCATCCGATTCTGGATACGGAGATGAAGGAGAAGCGGTTTGTTGCGAACGACCTCACTCTGGACCAGACAAAACGCATCATGATTCTGACAGGACCGAATATGGGTGGTAAGAGTACCTATATGCGTCAAAATGCGATTCTGGTTATTATGGCCCAGATCGGATGCTATGTACCGGCAGATAAGATGGATGCACCGCTGTATGATCAGATCTTCACCAGAATCGGTGCGAATGACGATATCTTAAGCGGGCAGTCTACCTTCATGGTGGAAATGAGTGAAGCGAATAATGCTTTACAGAATGCAACAAAGAACTCACTGATTATTTTCGATGAAATCGGAAGAGGAACATCGACTTATGACGGTATGGCACTTGCCCAGTCCATGATTGAGTATATTGCCAGACATATCGGAGCCATGACGCTGTTCTCGACGCACTATCATGAACTGACGCGTCTGGAAGACAGCATCGACAGAGTCGTGAACTATTTTGTCGAAGTACACGAGGAAAACGAAACCGTTACCTTCCTTTACCATGTAAAGAAAGGTAAAGTAAATAAATCATACGGTATCAATGTTGCCAGACTGGCAAAACTGCCGGAGGGCGTGATCAATCGGGCCACTTCGATCCTGAAGGATCTGGAAAGCAATCATAAGGTGATTCAGCAGTCCCTGTTAGTGGAAGAGGAAAGTATCGTACCGGAGAAGTCGAACGAAATTGAAGAAAAAATCAAAATGATCGATGTGAATTCCATGACACCGATCGCTGCACTGCAGATGATCAGTGATCTGCAGGAAGAAATAAAGAAAAGAGAATCCTAATGACAAAAATTCAGCGTTTAAGCGAACATCTGATGAATATGATCTCAGCCGGGGAAGTGGTGGAACGGCCAAGCGGAATCGTAAAGGAGCTGATAGAAAACTCCATCGATGCAAAGGCAACGGAAATCGAAGTCACGATCCGGGACGGCGGGATCACTTTTCTGCAGGTAAGAGATAACGGTACCGGAATGGATGCCCAGGATGCCACGATGGCTTTTGAACGTCATGCGACAAGTAAGCTCAGAAGCGAAAATGAACTGTTTGCGATTCAGACCATGGGATTCCGCGGAGAGGCGCTTCCTTCCATCGCTTCCGTTTCCGAAGTGACTTTACGGACAAATGACGGAAACGACAGTACGGAAGTAAAGATTCAGTACGGGAAACTGATTGAAGCGAAACCGATGTACTGCCCGGAAGGAACAGAGATCACGGTAGAAAACCTGTTCCAGAAAACTCCGGCCCGCTTAAAACATTTAAGATCAAGACAGTATGAAACGGCAATTGTTTCCTCTATTGTGGAAAAATATGCCCTGGGTTATCCGGGGATCGCTTTCAGTTTGGTTGCGGACGGCAAGGAACTGTTAAGTTTCAACGGTTCAAATCAGCTGGAAGAAGTCATGAGTAATGTGTATGGACGCGAAGTAATCCGGAATGTGATCCTTTTTGAGAATGAAGATTACGATTTCAGGATCAGTGGAGCCTATGTCCTGCCGAATGTTACCCGTGCCTCCAATAACTATATTACGTTGTTTGTAAATCACCGTCTGATCCGTCACTACCGGATCAACAAGGTGATCATGGAAGCATTCAGTGACTATCTGTTTAACGAGCGATATCCGATCGTCGTCCTGAACGTGGAGAGTGATGCACATCTGGTGGATGTGAATGTTCATCCGACCAAATGGGAGATCCGTCTTTCCAAGGAGCAGCAGCTGGAAGATCTGATCCGCAAAACTCTATTGGATTCCCTGCACAAAAGCATGAATGCACCGGAAGTACGTTTTCCTGTACAGAAAGAAAAAGTTGAATTTGCGAATTTCAACTTTGATGAACCGCTCAAACAGCCATCCTCTGTACCAAATACAGTGCAGGAAGTAGAAAAAGAGGAAAAATACGTTTCGGAATACAAAACGGAAAATGTCCCTGCATCCGTAGAGAAAAAGGAAGAGGAAACAAGAAAAGAAGAAAACAAAGAAGAGCCAAAGGTGCAGAATTATGCCAACGGATTGCCGGTGATGACGGTAATCGGGCAGCTGCACGGGAACTATATTCTTGCCGAAGCGGAGAGCGGTCTCTATATCATCGACCAGCATGCCGCGCAGGAACGTTACAACTACGAACTGTTCCAGAAGCGTTTTATGGAAAAGGAAGTGGAATATCAGCCGCTGTTACTGCCCTTTGTAAAAGAGGTAGGAACATCCGTTGTGAACAGCTTCAATGATTTTGAAAAAATGTGTCAGAATCTTCAACTGCATGTCGAACTCTTCGGCAGCGACAGTATTGTTTTACGGGAGATTCCGACCTGGATGCATAACATTGATCTGGATATTTATCTGTCCGATCTTGTGGATATCTTTAAAAATGAGCGGAAAGCGGATTTATTGATTATCCGTGATCATGCGCTGGAGTCTCTGGCCTGCCATGCGTCCGTGAAGTTCAACACCAGACTGACAATGGAAGAAATGAGAACCATCCTGAACCATATGCAGCAATGCGTGAATCCGTATAAATGTCCGCATGGACGTCCGACCTTTATCCATATCAGCCGTCAGCAGCTGATTAAGGAATTCTTACGATGAAAAAAGTATTGGTTATCGCCGGACCGACAGGTGTCGGGAAAAGTGACCTTGGTGTTAAAATTGCCAGGGCATTTCATGGTGAAATCATCAGCGGCGATTCCATTCAGGTGTATCGTGAACTGAATGTCGGAAGCGCCAAAGTGACGCAGGAAGAAATGCAGGGGGTACCGCATTATCTGATTGATATCCTGAACATCGATCAGGAATACAATGTGAATGACTTTCAGCAGAGAGCCAGAAAATATATCGATGAAATCAGCGACAGAGGAAATCTTCCGCTGATCGTCGGCGGGACCGGTCTTTATATCAAGGCGACACTCTATGATTATGAGTTCCCCGAGACGGCTGTGCTGGATGAGAGTGAATATGATGCTTACAGCAATGAAGAGCTGAAACGGCAGCTGGAGGAAGCGGATCCGAAAAGCGCCGAAGCGATTCATGTGAATAACCGCAAGCGTCTCATACGGGCACTCCACCTCGCAAAAAGCGGAAACGTAAAAAGCGAGACGGAAGCCAAACAGAAACATGAAGAGATCTATGACAGTTATATCATCGGTCTGACCATGCCGCGGGAATCTCTCTATGAGCGGATCAACTTGCGGGTCACAAAGATGATGGAGAACGGATTAAAAGAAGAATTGGATACTCTCATCACAAAATACCCGGATTTTTTCCGCTTCCGTTCTTCCCAGGGAATCGGTTACCGGGAATGGGAGGCCTATTATAATAAGGATAATAGTGAGGAAGAGGTGCTGGAGAATATCCGGAAGAACTCCCGTCACTTTGCGCGAAGACAGTATACCTGGTTTCAGAATCAGATGAATGTCCACTGGTTTGATATTACGGATCCGGCTTATCCGGAAAACGTAATGAAGGAGATAGCGGAATGGATCGGCAATGGCAGAGACTAGAACTCCTCTGGGGAAAAGAGCAGGTGGAATCCCTGCAGGAAAAAACGGTAATGATCGTGGGAATCGGCGGTGTCGGAGCCATGGCTGCGGAAGGAATTGCCCGCTCTGCCGTCGGACACATGATACTGATTGACAGCGATGAAGTGGAACCCACCAATCTGAACCGGCAGATCCTCAGCACAAATGATGTCATCGGCAGAAAAAAGGTGGAAGTGATGAAAGAGAGAATTCTCTCCATCTCTCCGCAGTGCGATGTCCGCATTTATCCGGAGTTTTTCAATAAGGAAAACACAAAGGTATTCACGGATGGAAAAGTTGACTTCGTGATCGATGCAATCGATACGATTTCCTGCAAACTGGATCTGATTGAAGAATGCCAGAAACGGGATATCCCGGTGATTTCCTGTCTCGGTATGGGAAACCGGATGGACCCCTCCAAACTGATGTATACAACACTGAAGAAAACGGAATATGATCCTCTGGCAAAAGCCATGCGTCAGCAGGCGAGAAAGAGGAATATGAGTCTGAACATCCCGGTTGTCTTTTCCACGGAAGAGCCTCTCGTTATTCAGAACACGGTTGTCAATGAAGAAGGAACAACCCAGAAAAGCAAAACACCGCCGGCAAGTTCTCCTTTTGTGCCGAATGCGGCAGGATTACTGTGTGCAGCCTATGCGGTGAAATATCTGTTAAATAAAGAAGAAGCGGAATCAGAACAGAACTGATTCTGCTTTTTACGTCCTCGGTTCCATTTTCCGGTAAACAGAGGCGGAAACGCCCATTCTTGCCTTAAACATTTTTGAAAAAAGACTGATATCCGGAATACCGACTTTCGAGGCGATTTCCTGGATAGAAAGCGTAGTGCTCGACAAGAGGCATGCAGCGAGATTCATCCTGCACTCGCAGATATATTCGGAAATACTCTTTCCGGTTTCCTGACGGAAGGCGGAAGAAAATATGTCCGCATCCTCATATGTTTTGAAGAGCGTTCTGAAAGCACAAAAATAAAAAAATCAGCGGGTTTTTCCCGCTGATTAGCGTATTATTTTCTTTCCTGTTTTTCCTTGTTGCGCTTGTCATTGATGATTTTGACATGTTCATCCGTGATCAGCGTGACATTGTTTTCCTTTGCCCAGGCAACGCATCCGTTTAAGACTGTCTTTAAGAACGGGCGCGGAACCTTGACGAAGTTCTTTAAGGCGTCATCCGTGAACTTGATCTTATCATCGATCCGGTCTGCCGCAAAGCGGATGGATCCGAGGTCTACTTCCTTCGGTGCCGGAATCGGTTCGGCAATCGGCTTTTTGAAACGCGGGAACTGGGTGTACCAGAAATTGGTGGAATCCCGGTATCCGTAATCGACCGGAACATTCGGGAAATCTTTCTTTGTCACACCGTTGACGATGGCGTTGTAGTATTTTTCCTTCATCAGGATCTTGTCGATATATAAGACATAGTGGGCACCGTATTTGGATGTCAGACCGTTAAAGTCATTATACGGACCGGCATAGCCGTCATCGATATCTTCCGGTTTGAAACGTTCTGCTCCTTCGAGGTGTCTTGCCCAGGTGCATTCAAATACCTGGAAGGCATCGCTGAGAACAAGCGGACGCTCCGGATCATTTGGATCGGCAAGGCCTTTTTCCACCGGCCATTTGAAATCCTTCATCTTTTCCTTGGAAGGTCCCGGATAACCCAGACGGACGGCTTCCTTGAAGGTGGCCCGTTCATCCGTGATGAAGTTGATGGCGCATTTTCCGGTTCTTAAGATATTCAGCCCGGTATTGGAATTGTTTCTGCATTCCAGAATCATCGCATAGCGGTCTTTGCCGGCAATGTAGTAAGGAAAACAGAGAGAATAGGATCCAACGTTTAAACTTCCGTCTTCGTTGACTGTAGAAATACAGACCGTTGGCATCGGGAAGAAGGAAGAAGTCTGATAAAAGTTATCAACAATTCTTAAATCTTTAAAACTGCTCATTTTGTTAATCTCCTAAAAACCTATTATACATCTAATTCAGCTGCTGAGGCTCACTCTCAATTTCCTCCAGTGTGAAAAGCAGCTCCCGCTCAAAGACCATGTTTCCGCTCTCCGGATCTAACAGAATACCGGCAATCCGCTCATCCTTATGAAGCAGACGGCAGAGATCATGGAGATTCAGCGGAATGGAGTTTTCCATCTCCCCGTTATGGAAGGCATTCAGGTTTTCCTTTGAGGAGAACGCCAGATAATAACGCTTTCCGGTATTGCTTTTCATGACATAGAGATTGATATGCGTCTCGTTTTTCAGAATTTCGGCATCACTGGCAAACTGCTTCTGCTCAATGATCACGGGAATCGCAAGCGTGCTGTTAAGCAGCTGACGGTACAGATAACCGAGATTCTCCTCTGATGTATTGGAGCGATAGGCTGCTATCGCCATCGCTAATGTGTTATTTTCCATAGTATTACCTCTTTCAAAAAGTATAACCCATAATTGACGGGGTTTTCCACATCCTGTATCATTAAAAAGCATGGAGGACTTCTATGGAAGCTATTTTCAATTTCTTTTCCGTTCTGGGAAATGAATTCGCCTTATTTGTCATTTCAATGATTCCTCTGATTGAAGAGAGAGGGGCCATTATTTTCGGTGCATCCATCGGAATGCCGTGGTACAAGGTTCTGCCGATCTGTATCGTCAGCAACATGGTGCCGGTTCCATTTATTCTGATTTTCGGACTGAAGCTGGTCCGCTGGCTGAAGACAACAAAACTCTTCGGCAAATTCTTCACCAAATATGAAGCGAAACTGCAGGAAAAAAGCGAAACGGTCAACAAGTACAGCTTCCTGGCACTCGTCATGCTGGTCGGTCTGCCGATTCCGGGAACCGGGGCATGGAGCGGAAGTCTGATCTCGACACTGTTGAACGTCGAAAAAAAACGCGCCTTTGCGGCGGTTTTGGTTGGTGTCATCATGTGCGGCATCATCGTTACGCTGGCAGCGTACGGAGCCGTCGGCTTCCTAAAGCTGTTTCTGTAACAGACGCTCAAGCTTATAAGCCAGTACAATCGTTTTACCATCGAGGATCTTACCGTCCTCGATTTCTTTTATGATCTCCTCAAGCGGCATCGAGAAGACCTGCAGGAATTCCGTCTCATCCAAATGCTGGGCGACAAATTCCAGATCATCGGCATAGAAGAGTTCAATGTTCTCATTGTCATATCCACACGTCGGAATAAAGTGACCCATGTATTCCCAGTGGTGGGCAATGTAGCCGGTCTCTTCTTCGAGCTCCGCTTTGGCACGCTCTAAAGGAGTGTCATTTGGCTCCCGCTTGCCTGCAACGAATTCCCGGAATTCCCGCTGTAAAGCATAGCGGTACTGACGCACCATCAGAATGGTGCCGTCTTTTTTTCTGGCGGCGATGCAGACTCCGCCGAGATGCTTCACAACATCCCGTTTGGCAATCTGCCCGTCCGGCAGTTCAACCTGATCGCTGTATACCTTGAAAACCGGTCCCTCATAGACCAGTGTGGATTCTTTCGTGATTTCCGTAAGACGGCTGACATCTTTTTGACTCATATGATTTCCTTCTCTTTTCCCATCTCATTCTACCACAGGGAAGCACTTCACGAACACCCGGAAAGATGTTTCAAAAAAACGGGGTATGTTATAATAGAAGGAGCAGGTGATTCTATGGAAACAAAAGGTATTTTTATTACATTTGAAGGACCGGACGGAAGCGGAAAAACCACGGTCTCAACGGCAGTCTATCAGAAGCTGAAAGACGAAGGGTTTGATGTGATCTACACCAGGGAACCCGGTGGAATCGATATCGCGGAACAGATCCGCAGCGTGATTCTGGATCCGAAAAACACGGCTATGGATAACCGGACGGAAGCCCTTTTATATGCGGCCAGCCGCCGCCAGCATCTGGTGGAGAAGATCATCCCGGCATTAAAGAAAAACCAGGTGGTGATCTGCGACCGCTTTGTGGACAGCTCCTTGGTCTATCAGGGAATCGCCCGTGAAATCGGTATCGAGGAAGTCTACCGCATCAATCAGTTCGCGATTGATGACTATATGCCGGAAATGACGGTCTATCTGGATATCAGTGCCGAAAAGGGACTGGCCAGACTGCAGAACCGTGAATTCAAGGACCGCCTGGATCAGGAACAGCTATCCTTCCATCAGATGGTGGAAAAAGGATACCATACCATCATGGAACGCTTCCCGGAACGCTTCCGCGTTGTGGATGCTTCCCAGCCGAAGGAAAAAGTCATAGAAGACGCCTACGAAATCGTAAAGAAACAGATCTTAAGTCATGAGTGAACACGTATTGTTTCAAAATATTCTGAAGCAGGAACAGCCGATCGTTTATCAGATGCTTTACAACAGTCTGAAACGGAGAAAACTGTCCCATGCGTATCTGCTCTCCGGGCAGCGCGGGACACATAAAAAGGAAACGGCCTACCTGCTGGCCAAAAGCATCATCTGCCCGCACGGGGAGGTTTTTGCCTGCGAAACATGCGATCTCTGTCAGAGAATCGAGCGCAACAGCTATGCGGATCTCATCTATGTGGACGGGAGAGAGAAAACCGTTAAGAGCGAGAGTGTGGAAAACATCATGGACCGCTTTGAAAAGACGGGACTGGAAGGATACAACCGCAAGGTTTTCATCATTGACGGAATGGAACATGTAACGGAAGAAGGACAGAACAAGCTTCTGAAGTTCATCGAAGATCCGATGAGTGAAGCCGTGACGGCGATCCTGATCAGCGAACAGCCGGACAGAATTCTGCCGACGATTGTTTCCCGCTGCCAGAGCATCCCGTTCCGCCCGCTGGACACGGAAGCGGTATACCGCTACTGCCTTGCGGAAGGCTGTGAGCAGCTGGACGCATATCTTTTGGCAAACATCTACCGCAACATCTCCATCGTTGCGCAGGTCAAAGACAAAAAGGAATTCCAGAGCGCGAAGACAATCTTCTTCGATTTTCTGAACGAGCTCTCCGTCAGCAAGGAAGCTGCACTACTGGAACTGGAAACCACGCTTTTGGTAAAAAAGAAAAAAGACCGCGCGGTCTTTAAGGCCTTTGCGGATATGCTGACGCTGTTTTTCAACGATCTTTTAAAGGGAAAAAAGAGCGGAGACGTTTGGTATGACCAAAAATTAGAATTCTTTGCGAAAACCAATTATAATAACTATAACAGTTTTCTTGTGTGCTTTAATGCCCAGCAGAAACTGATGCCGAACGCAAGAAACAATATCGCACTGGTATTGGAAGAGATGATATACGGATTATAGAAGGGAGATACAATGACAGAAAGAACAGAAACTGCCAAGAAGGAAAACAACGTTCCGGAAGTACATTACCAGTATGTGGCTTCCATACGTTTTAACGATGCCAAGAAAACCTATTACTTCGGCACCAATACAAATCATCTGGAATCCGGAGATCAGGTCGTGGTCGAAACGATCCGCGGTCTGGAAATCGGGGAAATCGTCGGAGATGTGGTAGAGGAGAGCACGCTTGAAATCCGTCTCCCGCTCAAGCCGATCATCCGCAAGGCGACCAATAGGGATCTGGAGGATAGAAAGAGAAATATCGAACTGGCCAAGAATGCGATGGCAATCTGCCAGAAACTGGTGGATAAGCTGAAACTGGACATGAACCTGATCAGCGCGGAATATACACTGGACCGCTCCAAAGCCATCTTTGTGTATGTGGCGGATGAGCGCGTGGACTTCCGTGAACTTCTGAAGGAACTCGCCAGCGCCCTGAAGTGCCGCATTGAGCTGCGCCAGATCGGCATGCGCGATAAGGCAAAACTCGTCGGAGGACTTGGAAACTGCGGCATGGAAACCTGCTGTTCCCGCTTCCTGAACTCCTTTGACGTCGTCAGCATCAACATGGCGAAAAACCAGCTTTTGGCACTCAATACCCAGAAGCTCAGCGGACAGTGCGGAAAACTGATGTGCTGTCTGAAATATGAGGATGACAACTACAAGGAACTGCGCAAAGGATTACCGAAGATGAATTCCCAGGTGCAGTATCAGAACAAGACCTACCGCATGACTTCCCTGAACGTGCTGACGGGACAGGTGAAGATTGAAAACAAGGAAGAAGCACTCTTCCTAACGGTAGATGAGTTATTCCCGGATTTAAAGAAAGAGAAAGAGAAGGAAAAGGAATGATCCAGAGACAGAAAAGCTTTGAAAACGAGATGCCGACACTGTTTCTTGTCGCAACTCCGATTGGAAATCTGGAAGAGCTGACGCCGCGGGCCATCGATGTTTTAAACACGGTGGATGTCATTGCGGCAGAAGATACCCGGAATACAATGAAGCTTTTAAGTCACTTTGATATTCATACAAGACTGATCTCGCATCATTTGCATAACGAGGAAAACAGTGCCCAGGGCATCCTGGACCTTCTGGAAAGCGGGAAGAATGTCGCTCTGGTCTCGGACGCGGGATATCCTCTGATCAATGATCCCGGAGAACGGCTGGTGGAACTTGTCACGCAGGCAGGCTTTAACGTGGTACCGCTCAGCGGAGCCAGCGCCTTCCTGAATGCGCTTGTGGCCAGCGGCTTAAAGACGGATGAATTTATCTATCTCGGCTTTCTGCCCGTATCCGAGAAGGAAACCGCCAGGAAACTGGAAGAGGTCCGCTCCCTGAAGCAGACGCTGATCTTCTATGAAGCACCGCACCGCATTCAGAAAACACTGAACCGTTTATACAAGGAGCTGGGAGACAGAAGAATGTGTCTGGCCAGGGAACTGACGAAGCTGCATGAGGAATTCATACGCGGCAAGATCAGTGAGATCATCGAAATTGCCGACAGCCTGAAAGGGGAAATGGTCCTTGTGGTGGAAGGTAATACCGAAGAAAAGCGGCTGACCCTTTCTGTCAATGAGATCAATAACCTGGTCGATGCCCAGATTCAGAAGGGAATGAGTGCATCCAGTGCCATCAAGGAAGTGGCGAAGATGACGGGCATTTCCAAAAACGAGATCTATAACAACTATCAGCACAGATCTTAAGAAATCAGATACCGGAAAATCCGGTATTTTTCTTTTTTGCGGTTGACATATCCATGATATGTAATACAATGAATATATGAACAACTGTTCATATATTGAGGTGAGCAATATGCAGGAATACAGCTATATGACGGAAGAAGAAGTCCTGAATCTGAAAAACGAGATTCCCGATGAAATTGTGGTAGATAACATGAGCGAACTGTTCAAGGTGTTCGCAGACCGTACGCGGGTCAAGATCCTTTTCCTTTTACTGGAAAGGGAAGAGATGTGCGTGGCGGAGATTGCGGACTGCATGGAAATGGAACAGTCGGCAATTTCCCATCAGCTGCGTATTCTGAAGCAGAGCCGCTTAGTCCGTTACAGAAGAATGGGCAAGGGTGTGATCTATTCGTTATGCGACGATCATATCCGTACGATTTTCGATATGGCTCTGGAGCATGTAGGAGAATAAGAAGATGAAGTACGAATTTCATGTAGAAGAGCTGGATTGCGCCAACTGCGCTGCCAAGCTGGAAGATAAAATCAATCAGGATCAGCGGATCCATCATGCGACGATCAATTTCATGAAGGAAAAGGCCATTGTGGAAAGTGATCTGAATGAGGATGAACTCGTCGCCCTGCTCAATCAGATCAGTGAAGAGATGGGAGAGGAAGCACAGTTCCACTTAGCAACGGATGAGCATCATGAACATAAGGAACATCATGAGCACCACCATCACCACCACCATGAGGATGGTCACTGCGATGATGATTCCTGTGAATTGGAAGAGAAAGAAACGATACTGCGTGTCGTTGGCCTGGATTGTGCCAACTGCGCTGCCAAACTGGAAAAGAAACTCAATGAAACGGAAGGAATCCATCATGCGACCATCAATTTCATGAAGGAGAAAGCCGTTATTGAATCTTCGCTGAATGAGAAGGAGCTGATCAGTCTCTGCGACAGCGTCAGCGAAGCGATGGGCGAGGAAGCCCGCTTCTTCCCGAACGAAACAGCATTGACGCATAAAGGAAATCATTATGTCTTTACGGTAAGAGATATCGACTGCGCCAACTGTGCCGCAAAGCTCGAGAATCATCTGAATCTGAATGAAAAGATTCATTCCGCATCCATTAATTTCCTCAAGGAAAAAGCGGAAGTGGAAAGTGATCTGGAGGAAGAGGAACTGATTTCTCTGCTCAATCAGATCAGTGAGGATCTCGGAGAAGAAGCCAAATTTATAAAGGAAGAGGAAATCGCAAAAGAGAAGGAAGAAGAGGAATCCAAATGGGAACTCTACCGCATTCTGATTTCCATCATTCTCTTTGCGGGAGCACTCCTGTTGCCGGAAGAAAGATGGGTCCGTATCCCGCTGTTCTTACTGGCTTATGTGCTCTGCGGATATGAAGTTATACTGAAGGCGATAAAAAACATCGGCAAAGGGCAGCTGTTTGATGAAAACTTCCTAATGACACTGGCGACCGCCGGAGCCATTCTTCTGAAAGAGTATCCGGAAGCCTGCGGCGTCATGATCTTCTATCAGATTGGGGAGTATTTCCAGGATCTTGCGGTGGAGAAATCCCGTAAGAGTATCGCGGACCTGATGGATATCCGTCCGGACGAAGCCCATCTGGAAGTAAACGGAGAATATGTGGAAGTTCATCCTTCCAAAGTGGATGTGGGTGACCTGATCGCCGTCTATCCGGGGGAAAAGATTCCGCTTGACGGAACGGTGGTGGAAGGCGAAGGGGATATCGACAGCCGGGCACTGACCGGAGAGTCCCTTCTGAAACATGTACATACGGGAGATGAGGTTCTCAGCGGTTCCATCTCCTCCAATTCCCTTATAAAGATCCGCGTGAGTAAAGGATTTGAACAGTCCACGGCATCCAGGATTCTGGAACTTGTGGAAGATGCCACGGATCATAAATCGGAACATGAAAAATTCATCACGCGCTTTGCGCGTGTCTATACACCGGCTGTTGTCTTTGCGGCACTCATCATCGCCTTTGTCGTCCCGCTTTTGACAAAGGGAAAACTGAGCTATGATTACATCTACCGGGCACTGGTCTTCCTGATGGTATCCTGCCCGTGTGCACTGGTCGTTTCCATTCCGCTAAGTTACTTTGGCGGACTCGGAGGAGCGAGCCGCAGCGGCGTCATCGTCAAGGGCAGCAATCATCTGGAAACGCTCGGCAAAATCAATACCCTGGTTTTCGATAAGACGGGAACACTGACTAAGGGAGAATTCGGGGTCACTTCCATTCATGCGTCAGAGATGAAGGAAGAGGAACTTCTGGAAAAGGCCGCTTACGCGGAAGCCTTCTCCACACATCCAATCGGCCAGTCCATCGTCAGAAAATACGGAAAAGAGATTCAGGAAAACAAACTGACAGATGTTCATGAGATTGCCAACCGCGGCGTCAGTGCCAAAGTCGGCCCGGATACGGTGCTGGTCGGCAGCAGGAAACTCTTAAGAGAAAACGGAATTGAGGCCGAGGAGATTTCCTCCTATGAATCGGTGGTATATGTGGCGGTGAACGGCAGCTATGCCGGTTATCTTACCATCAGCGATGAACTGAAGGAAACCACAGAAGAAGCACTACAGTTTTTACGCAAAGACGGCATCAGCAAGCTGGTCATGTTGACGGGGGACAGCAGAAACATTGCGGAAGCAATCGGCGAAAAACTGCAGCTGAGCGAAGTGTACAGTGAGCTCTTACCGGACGAAAAAGTAAAGAAGGTGGAAGAGCTGATGCAGAAAGAGGGGAATGTCGTGGCATTTGCCGGAGACGGCATCAACGATGCCCCGGTAATAAAGATGAGTGATCTCGGCATCGCCATGGGAGCGCTCGGAAGCGATGCGGCGATCGAAGCAGCGGATGTGGTTCTGATGCATGATGACCTGCGCAGCATTGATGTTGCCCGCAGCATCTCCTTAAAGACGAGACGGATCGTATATGAAAACATCGTCTTCGCGTTAGGTGTGAAGCTGATCGTGCTTTTGCTCGGAGCATTGGGTAAGGCATCCATGTGGGCAGCAACCTTCGCCGATGTCGGTGTTGCCATGCTGTGTATTCTGAATGCCCTGCGCTTATTGAAGAAAGAAAAAAGATAGTCCGTGAAGACTATCTTTTACGTTTCGGCTGTTTTTTCAAAATCTTTCTTATAATCACAAAGAGCAGGATAAGGACCAGCAGAATCACCGGTAAGAAAAGCAGCAGGAAGTAAATGGCATAAGGACTGGAAGCTCTCTGGGGGTGCAGCGTTTCGCAGATTTTAAACGTCAGCTCCTCCTGCGGTAACTGCTCTAAATGCAATGTGTAAGTTCCGTCTTCTTCTTTGGTTGCTTCTCCAAACGAAGTCTCCAGAAGATAGCGGCTGCTTTGGATCCGGATATCCAGATCTTTGAAACTGCCCCAGCCTTTTGCCGGAGAGAGCAGGTATTCATACTGATAAACGGGCATCGTGTAATTGAAGTCAATGTCCGGGAAGATCGGTGCCGTGACGGAATGAACCACCGTAGTATGCGCCGGAACTTCCAGCGAGTAGGTGTACCATAAAAATGAATTGGCAAGATAATCCTGTCCAAGCCCCTGCATCTGAAGTATCGGCTCCTGATGTTCCACTTGTGTCACTAAAGAGGACAGATAGATATTGTAAAGATCCGTTTCACTGATGTCAGGATGATTTGCGGCATCCATTAAGAGGAAGTCCTTCAGATTTGTCTTTTCCGTCTGCGGCGAAAGTCTTCCGATTTCCTTATCTTCCGCGTCCAGCAGAATGCATTCCGGAAGAGATTCGGCATCACCCAGCAGATAGAACGTGAAGGAATCCTTGCGCTCCGCATCGATTGTTACCTCCACCTGCTTGGAATCCGTGTTGTCAAGTCTGTTATAATAGGACATCAGATATTCTGAGGTATCACTGTTCTTTAAGAAAAACTGAAAGTCCTTAACCGCTTTTCCACCTGTCTCATCTCCCGTCATACGGTAGGAAAGCATTGTGACAGGCAGATCTGCCCGGAAAAAGTCATCTTCGATCATCTGGTCAGAAAGAAGATCCAGTGTTTCCCGGTAACCGAGTGAATGATAGGGATCATAGCTGTAGCGCAGAGTGTAGGGAATCTCTTTTCCGTCCACTAAGATCCGACTGGATTTTCCGAAGTGATCCCGGTAGTTTTCCGGCACATAATCCGGAAGCGGGCCGATCGGGAAAGCAAGATCCGCACTCACCGTGATATCACTTGGGTTTTCAATCGTATATTCCGCGGTATAGAAGGCATGGTAGTCTTCCTTGAATTCCACATAGAGATCCGGGAAGTCATCAATATCAAAACAGAGCGATTCATGGGTCACCTTCAGCGGGTTTTCACTTAACGGGAAGGTTCCGGAGGCACTTTTCCCCTGATAGTAGCGGATCGCACTGTTTGCGCTGAGCGTTTGAGGCATCAGAATACATAACAGCAATAGCAGTATAACGGAACGGATTGTTTTCATTCGGCACCTCCTTAACTGTATTATACAATGGATCTGCATTTTTTTATGGTTCTGTTTTGTTACATGAAAAAGTATAGTAAGATGAAAGTAAAGATGAAACGGAACGCATTTACCGCAATCAGTATTTTATGCCTCCAGCATTTTCTGGTGGATTTTATCTGTGCACTTTCCCTGTATCAGGTGTTTTTCCTGCGTCAGAGTCCGGAAGATAAAGGTCTGATTTACACCTTCTGCGCCTTTGCGCTGCAGATGCCGCTGGGAATCCTGGCGGACCGGATGGTGCTGCGGCAGCGCTTTTCCTATATGTATATTGTTCTGAGCGTGATCTTTCTGACAGTGGGAAGTAAATATTCTCTGATTCTGTTGGGTCTTGGAAATGCCCTTTTCCATGTGGGCGGCGGCATGATTACCATGGAGCAGGATGAGAAAAACGGGTTTGCGGGAAGAGGCCTGGGCTCCTTTGTGGCGCCGGGCGCCATCGGACTCGCACTCGGCTCCATTCTCGATCAGAAGATCCTGTTAAGTATCGCGCTGCTTCTGCTCGCTCTTTTAACTCTACTGCTGTATCACTTTACGGAAATCAAAGCGGAAAATCCTGTCTGGAAGAAAGAAGGGAACAAAGCGGCAGTGATCATCATGCTGATATGTTTTGTGGTTGTCATACTGCGCTCGTATGTTTCGCTTTCCGTCCGCTTTGCGTGGAAGGATACGGTTGCCGAAATTCTTCTCAGCGTCGTCTTTGTGGCACTGGGGAAAGCAGCCGGAGGCTTCTTTGCGACAAAGTATTCGCTGCGGAGGGCAGTCATTGTTTCGCTGTTACTCTCAGCGGTCCTCTTTGGCTTCGGGAATCTTCCTGCAGGGGGCATGCTGGCGTTCTTCTTCTTTAACATGAGCATGCCGATTACGCTGTACCTTCTGGCAAAGGCTCTGCCGGAGCTGATCGGCTTTGATTTCGGACTTTTAACCTTCGGGCTCTTTCTGGGATATGTGTTCTGTAACTATTTCCCTGTACCGATCACATACGGCAATCTTCTCGGAGCGCTCTCTTCCCTTGTTTCGCTTGGCATGTTGTTAATCGCTTTGAAAGCGGGGGAATAGAAAGATGTATCTCTTACGGATTGCGTTACTCAATGCGCTGATTGAGATGAGCATCGGTTATGTTATAGGGGTGAGAAAGGGAAAGGATCAGCTTCTGATCTTTCTTACAAATCTGGTAACAAACCTCATATTAAATACAACTTATGTGTATCTCTATCCGCTGATGGGGAAAACTGCTACAATGATGGTGTATACGGTAGGGGAGCCGCTTGTCATATTGAGTGAATACTTCCTCTATCGAAGCTATATGGAAACGGAAGTGAACCATTTCCGCCTTTCTTTGATTTCGAATTTGATTACAGTGATGATAGGAGCGTTATGGAAATGAAAAACATCAGAAACAGTATTACCTTCCTTCTCTTCGGTCTTCTCTTAAGCACCCGGACACTGATGGCAGATGTGCCGGCGGATCCGATTGAAGAAGAAGTGCTAAGAAGCGGATTCCCGATCTGGCTGATTGCGGGAGTTGTCATCGTTTCTCTTCTGCTGATTTTCTTCCTTTTCAAAAAGAAGAAGAAATAAGAGCGGAATCAATTGTTTATAAAAATGAAAATGAGGATTTTTCCTCATTTTTTTGTATGTATCCATAGGAAATATGACAATGCTGAAAGTAGAACATCTGACAAAACTGTATGACGGAAAACACGGATGCAACGACATCAGTTTTTCTCTGGAAAAAGGGGAAGTGCTCGGGGTCGTCGGCAGCAACGGCAGCGGTAAGACGACCACCTTCAAATGCCTCCTGCAGCTTCTGTTGCCCGATAGCGGAAGCATGACCCTGGACGAAGAACCTCTGACGTTCCGTCAGAAGCCGCTCTTCGGCTTTCTGCCGGAAGAGAGATGCCTCTATAAGGATCTGAAGGTATACGAGCAGATTGAACTCATCGGGAAGCTGAAGAAAATGAGCAGTCAGCAGATTGAACAAGAGATGGATCTCTATCTGGAAAAGCTGGGGATCCCGGACTATCAGGATCTGCGTATTGCGGAACTCTCGAAAGGGAACCAGCAGAAGATCCAGCTGATCTGTGCGCTCTTAAATGATCCGAAGGTGCTGGTACTGGATGAACCGCTGAGCGGAATGGATGTTCTGAATGCCCAGCGGATCAAGGAACTCTTACGGGAAGAGAGTGAAAAGGGAAAGATCATCCTGCTCTCATCGCACCAGTTTGATGCGATGGAAGAGTTTTTCGACAAGGTTCTGCTCATACGGGAAGGAAAGAGCGTTTACTACGGGAAGGAAGAAGATCTGCGCAAAAGTTCCCCTATAAGGTATATCTCACTCATATCCAATCAGAGGCAGGATTACTATATGGAAGACGGAGTCGTGCAGCAGAGTGTCAGCGGAAATACGGTGCGGTTAATGATGGAAAATGAGACAAAGGCGATGAAACTGTTCCGGAAGCTGTTGAAAACGGAGGAACTGAATTCCTTTACGATTGAGCTTCCGACTTTGAAGGATATCATACGGGAGAATCAGCTGTTATGAAAACGCTGCTGCTATTTTCCCTGAAGCGCCGCTTTCTGAACAAATCCACCGTCTTCTTCAATCTATTGGTCTTTCTTCTGATCGGCGGCATCTTTTTTGCGGACGGAATCGTGAATTATTTCAGCCCCGCCTCCAATGAGCCGCTGACGATCTATCTTTCCCATAATCTGTATCTGAATATCGCTGATTTTCCGCAAGACACGGAGCAGTTTGTCATAAAGGAATATCAGGATGAAACGCTGGGAAGAAAGGAAGTAAAGCTGTCTTCGACAGACAGCGGATATCAGCTGATCAGTGCGTACGGAGTGGATCTGAATGAAGAAGCGATCATCCGCATGGTGGTGGTGAATTATCAGAGAAACCAATATACCCGCACGCATGATCCAGCCGTACTGTATGAAGTGGACCAGCTTTCCGAACCGGTGCTGGAAAAAAAGACGCTGCATGCGTCGGATGAGATGAGTGCGGACCGGCAGACCTTTGCGTTTATGATCGTGACTTCCATCTACTTCATGACGCTCAGCTTCTGCACTTCCATTGCGGTGGAAGTGATCTATGAGAAAACCGGAAAGATTCTGGATCTGATGCTGACGATTATCCCGCCGCGGCAGCACTTCTATGCGAAGATGCTGGCCGGATGGCTGGCGGTGATCCTGCAGAGTGCTCTGACGCTTTTGGAGGTATTACTGTTTTACACCATACGGAACCAGTATGATTACGGAAAAGGCCTGCTTCACTTTCTGAGCCGGAAGGGTCTGTTACAGATGGAAGCGGACAGCTTTGCCGGCTTATTCCGGCAGTTCGGCGCCGAAAGCGGTATGTTGTGGACTTTCGTGCAGATCTTTGTGTTCCTTTTCCTCGGCATCTTATTGATCCAGCTGCTTATGACCATACTGGCCAGCCGCGTGCATTACATGGAAGAAGGAGCCGCCATTCAGACTCCTTGTTACCTGATTCTGATGCTGGTGTATTATCTGGCATTATCGATGAATGATCCGTATCAGATGGGGGAAGGAGCGGGAAAGATCCTTTCTTTTCTGCCGTTTTTCTCAATGCTGTTCATGCCGAACCGCATCATCCTCTCGGTGGTAAGTCCCCCGGAAATTCTGATCAGCTTACTGATTGCGGTGATCGCTGTATTGCTTCTTCTCTATTTCGGAACCGCCTGGTATGAGAAGGGAATCCTAAGCTTAACGGGAAAGAAAAAGAAGTCATTACTGGAAAAAGTGATCCGCATCCGTCAGATTTTAAAAGAGGAAGAGTAAGATCCAATGCCTTACGGCGAAGGGATTTTGCTCTTCTTTTCAATTGAAATCATTGTATAATAAGGACATGAAAGTGGTCATACAGAGAGTCAGTCGCGCAAGCGTCACGATTGACGGCAGCGTACACGGCAGTATCAAAAAGGGATTTCTTCTCTTAAGCGGGTTTACGCAGAGCGATACATTGGAAGATGTCAGAAAAGTAGCGGAAAAGCTCAGCGGCCTCCGCATTTTTGAAGATGAAGCCGGGAAGATGAATCTGTCGCTTCAGGACGTGGGCGGAGAGATCCTCTCCATCAGCCAGTTCACCCTGTATGCCAACTGCCGAAAGGGAAGAAGACCGGGGTTTGAGGAAGCCGCGAAGCCGGATATCAGCAAGCCTCTGTATGAAGCCTTCAATACGATGCTGAGAGAGCTCGGACACCATGTGGAAGAGGGAATCTTCGGTGCCGATATGAAAGTGGAATTACTGAATGACGGTCCGGTGACCATCATTCTGGAAAGTGACAGGTTATAGGTATGGAATATCATTTAAATGACATTGTACAGCTGAAAAAAGAACATGCCTGCCATAAATCAAAATACTGGCAGATCACCCGGATGGGTGTCGATATCAAGATCCGCTGTCAGGGATGCGGACACGTCGTGATGATGGAACGGATCGATTTCGAAAAAAGTCTGAAAAAAGTGATAGAAGTTGCGAAAGTTGAGGAAGAATAATCATGGGTTTAACCGCAGGTATTGTCGGTCTGCCGAATGTCGGTAAATCGACGTTGTTTAACGCTATTACACAGTCTCATGTCGAGGCTGCAAACTATCCGTTTGCGACGATCCAGCCGAACGTTGGTGTCGTTGAAGTGCCGGATGAGAGACTGGAAGTATTAACGGAGCTGTTCCATCCGCGTAAGACGATCCATACGACCTTTGAATTCACGGATATTGCGGGACTTGTCAAAGGTGCGTCCAAGGGCGAGGGTCTCGGAAACCAGTTTTTAAGTCACATCCGTCAGACGGATGCCATCTGTGAGGTGGTCCGCTGTTTTGACGATGAGAACATCACGCACGTGGAAGGCAGTGTGGACCCGATCCGCGATATCGAGATCATCGGCATGGAACTGATGATTGCGGATCTGGAGAGCATTGAGAACCGCATCTCCAAAGTGGAGCGTAAGGCGCAGACAAAGGATAAGGAAGCCGTCGCGGAATATGCCGTCTTAAAGAAAGTGGAAGAAGCACTGAAGAACGGGAAACCGGTCCGCAGTCTTGAATTCGACAAGAAGGAAGAAATCATCCTGCGCAGTTTCCAGCTGTTAACGGCAAAGCCGGTGATCTATGTCGCCAATGTTGCGGAAGACGATGTGGCGGATCCGACGGGAAATGACTATTACAACAAAGTTGTGGAATATGCGAGTCAGGAAAAGAGTGAAGTCATTGCCATCTCCTGCCGCATTGAAGAAGAGCTTTCGGAAATGGATCCGGAAGACAGGGAAATGTTCCTGGAGGATCTCGGCATCAAAGTCAGCGGTCTGGATCAGCTGATCCGTGCCGCCTACCATCTGCTTGGCCTGAAGACATTCTTTACGGCCGGAGAGGATGAGTGCCGTGCGTGGACGTTTAAAGACGGCATGCTGGCACCGGAATGTGCGGGCGTCATCCACAGCGATTTTGAGAAAGGCTTCATCCGTGCGGAAACCTACAGCTTTGAAGATATCGCCGAGCTGAAGACGGAAGCAGCGGTCAAACAGGCCGGTAAAATGCGTTCGGAAGGGAAGAACTACGTGGTGAAAGACGGGGATGTCATGCACTTCCTCTTCAATGTATAATATGAAAAAAATGTGAAAATTTATCATATTTCTGAAAATATGGTAAAATTTAAGAAATAGAAAGAAGGAAATAATATGAAGCTAGTATTTGCGATTGTGTCAAATGACGATAGCAGCAATGTCATATCTGCATTAATGAAAAACAACTATTCGGCAACAAAACTTTCGTCAACCGGTGGATTCCTTCGTGCAGGAAACGCGACGATTATCGTCGGTGTTGATGATGAGAAAGTGGAACACGTGATTGAAGTCATCGGTTCCGAAAGCAAGAGAAGAACGGAAATGGTTCCGACAACGGCATCTTACGATGTCGGCAGATTTGCCTCCTTCCCGGTGGAAGTCCAGGTCGGCGGAGCTACCATCTTCGTGGTCAATGTCGATCAGTTCATCAAACTCTAATCATATTTGAAATATTCTCCGTATATCATAGCGGACAGAGCGGCTTTGCGGCCGCTTTTATATTTGATGGGAAGAATTGTGTTTTGTGAAAGTCCCTTGCCTTCGTTGTATAATAGAGGCAGCACAGGAGAGTGAGAAGTATGTTCAGAATCGGTCAGTCTTCCGATATCCATCAGCTGGTAAGCGGAAGAAAACTAATCTTAGGCGGAGTGGAAATCGAAAGCGAGCTCGGCTTACTGGGGCATTCCGATGCGGACGCCCTGTTACATGCGATCAGTGAAGCCATGCTCGGGGCACTGGCCCTCGGCGATCTCGGCCATCATTTCCCGGATACGGATGAGAAATGGAAAGGAATTTCCAGTCTGATCATTTTAAGGGAAGTCAGAAAGCTGATTGAGGAGAAAGGCTATCATGTCGTCAATGTGGACAGTCTGATCCTGATTGAAAAGCCGAAGATGGCACCGCATATCGAACAGATGCGCAAGAATATCGCGGAAGCTCTTCAGACAGACATTGACCAGATCAGTGTCAAGGCGACCCGCGGGGAAAAACTCGGCTACGTCGGGCGCAGCGAAGGGGTTTTGGCCCAGGCGGTGGTCTTATTAAACAATACAGATGAGGAGTAGTTTGTTATGAAATATCATACGCAGAAAAGAAAAGAAGTACTGAAACAGTTAGTTGAGCGCAGCATTGCGTTTGTATGTGCCGGAGCGGAAATCAAGGATACGGCAGACGAATACTATGATTTTTCCGTCAACCGCAATTTCTATTATCTGACGGGAATTGACGAAGCGGATGTCGTCCTGGTTCTTGTCAAAGGGGATGAGGAAAGGGAAATCCTCTATATCAAAAAATCGGATCCGCTTAAGGAAAAATGGTATGCCAAAACCATCAGCAGAGAAGAGGCAACGGAGAAGAGCGGAATCAGCGATATCCGCTATCTGGATGACCTCGCTTCCGACATGGAAAAGATCGTCGAGCAAGAGAAGATCACTTCCGTCTATGTCGATGACGAGGAAGATCCGATCATCCATCACGGCGTGGATCTTCTGGACCGCATGCCGCTGTTTGATGAGATGGATGTGTATAACATCTATGAAATCATCGCAAAACTGCGTGCCGTCAAGGAACCGGAAGAAATCGAACAGATGCGCGAAGCGATTCATATTACCAACGAAGGCATTTTAAATATGCTGGACCATATGAAACCGTACATGAAGGAGTACGAACTGCAGGCCTATTATACCTTCGTGCTGAATTCCCACCAGGTGCCGGTTTCCTTTAAAACCATCGCCGCCAGCGGAATCAACGCGACGGTGCTGCATTACTCCACCAATAACTCGGTCATGCAGGAAAATGACATGATCCTGTTTGACTTGGGTGTGGCGAAAAACCGCTACTGCTCGGATATCTCCCGTACGTTCCCGATCAGCGGAAAGTACTCTCCGAAACAGAGACTGATCTATGATATCGTCTTACGCACACAGAAGACGGTCATGGAACATATTAAACCGGGTGTTACAATCCGTCAGCTGAACAACCTGACGCTGGACTGCTATGCGAAGGAGCTGAAGGAAATCGGTTTAATCAAGGAAGGAACACACGAGGAAGTCGCACAGTACTACTGGCATTCCATCGGCCATTCTCTCGGGCTGGACACGCATGATGTCGGCCTGGGACGAGATGAGCCTCTAAAGGCAGGCATGGTCATCACGGATGAACCGGGCCTCTATATTGCCGAGTGGGCCATCGGTGTCCGGATTGAGGATGATATTCTGGTAACGGAAGACGGTTATGAATGTCTCTCCCAGGAAATCATCAAGGATCCGGATGAGATTGAAGCTTATCTCGCAAACCGTAATTAAGGAAAGGGGGTTCTGATGATGTTTCCGGATGATCTGGCGGAATATGAAAAGAATCTGCGGGAGTTTACCGAACAGCTCGAAGACTATCTGGATGAGCTGGACGATGAGATCCAGGGAAAACTGGATTTCCGCAATCACCTGAAATATCAGTCCGTGAAGCAGATCAGCGATCTGATCGTGGAAAACTGCTATCAGATCTGTGACAAGATCCACCGCTTTTCCGCCATGCAGGAAGACGACCCGGAATATGAGAGTCTGAAACAGGAACTGGAAAAGGTCCTGATTTTCCGGGATGCGGCAGAGCAGGAAAAGGCAATCACGGAAGAGCTTTCGGGAATCTTAAGCTGAGAAGGGCGAAAGCCCTTTTTCTCTGGTTGAGTGATTTGATATAATCTGTTTAAGATGAAGCGGAATCAAATCCTGAGCATAACCTATCTGTTCTATTTTGTGGCGGGTGCCTGCTGTCTATTGATCGGGTCCTCTCTGACGCAGCTGACGGCATACTATGACCTCCCTCTCAGCAAGGTGGTTCTTTTAGGCAGCCTCTTTGCACTGGGCAGAGTGACCAGCGTGAATCCGATTGGTCACATTCTGGAGAAATACGGCGCAAAGCGGATGGTGCAGGCGGGAGCGCTGGCATTTCTTCTCTTTGTGATTGGAATCCCGCTTTTTCACAGCTATTCCGTTCAGATGGTTCTTTCCTTTGTCGGCGGAATCGGTCTGGCGGCACAGGACACCTGCGGTCCGGTCCTTTTCTCGGCGGTGGACAGAAACAACTATGCGACGCATATGTCCATGGGGCAGGCACTCTTCGGTGTGGGGAATTTCTTCACCCCGTTTCTGATCAGTCTCATGCTGAAAACGGGACAGCCGTTCTACTATGCGTTTTATCTTATGGCACTGATTCCGCTCTTTATCTTTTTTGCCTCAGGAAAGATGAGCCTGAAAGAGCAGAAGGAAGAAGCGGAAGAGCAGGTAACGCCGCTTTATGTGAAAAACACGGTGCTGAGCGCCATACTCATCGCACTCATCATGTTGAGCTACAGCAGTATCTTCAACTGCCTCTGCACCTATACGACTTCTTTGGCGGAAGCGCGGGGATTCTCCGCAGCCGACGCCTCGATCCTGCTTACGGTATTCAATGTCGGCTCTGTTGCGGGATCGTTCCTCTTTGCGGCATTATTAAAAAGGATCAGCGAGATCAGAGTGCTGATGCTGAACCTGAGTGTCTCTTTGTGTCTATTGATCATCATACTGAAAATCCCGTTTTCCCTGACAAGTTATATCTTATTCGGCTTACTGGGAATCTTCATTGCGGTACTATTCGGAATCATCTTTACCATCTCCACCCGCATCGGCTACCGCCGCATTACCATGGCGGCATCGCTTACCAGCATGCTGAGCGGGCTGAGCGATATTGCGACCCCGCTGATTACGGGGCGCATCATTGAACACTTTGAAATCGGCGGAGTCTTCCGCTATGTACAGATCTTAACAGGCATCTGCCTTCTGGGGGCGGTATGTCTTTCATTGCAGATAACAAATAGGAAAGGGCAGGAATAGCTTATGCCGGAAAAGAAGAAAATCATTATTGATACCGACTGCGGAAGTGATGACGCGATGGCGATTACCATGGCGCTGAATGATCCGAATTATGAGATCGTCATGATCAGTACGGTCAGCGGAAACGTGCGCATGCAGCAGGCAACCGTCAACACCCTGACAACGCTGGAATATACGGATTCCTATTATCCGCCGGTGTACTGCGGCTGTGATGAGCCGCTATTGCGTGACTGGGTCGGCGCTGCCGAAACCCACGGGGAAGACGGTATGGGGGATATCGGACTGATTCCGCACCGCTTAAAAGCAAGCGAAGGCAACGGTGTACTTAAGATGCTGGAAGTTCTGAGAAACGAGCCGGCGAAGACGGTGGATATCATTGCCCTGGGACCTTTAACCAATCTGGCGGTCGCACTGCGCTTAGAGAAAGAGACCATGATGCGGGCAGATAAGATCTGGGTCATGGGGACAGCGGGACTCTCCGTCGGGAACGTTTCGCCTGTTGCGGAATTCAACATCTGGCAGGATGCCGAAGCCTGCAAAATCGTACTGGATGCCGGGCTGGAACACCTGATTTTCGTGGGCTGGGATGCGTGCTGCGAAGAGGCGATGCTGACGCCGGCTGAGATTAAAATGATCCGCGAAAGCGGGAAACTCGGACGCTTCTGCATTGATTCCAACAAGCAGCTGATGGAGCTGAATGTACAGCGCTTCGGCGATGCCTATCTGGATATGGCAGACCCTGCGGCCATGGCGGCGGCACTTTGTCCGGCATGCATTGATCATATGGAAAAGTATTACTGCGAGTGTGAAACGGCGAGAGGTCCGGCGTACGGAGCGGTGCTGGTGGACCGCCTGTTCTTCTCGGGAAAAGAGCCGAATGCCTGGATTTGCTCCAAACTGAAAACAGAACCGTATAAGGAATACATCTATCGGACATTACATGTTAAGAAAGAAGCCTAGCTTCTTTTTTGTTTCAAATGAGACAGAATGATCCAGAACAGCCAAGCCAGCGCAAAGCCGCTCATGTCCAGCAGTACATCCTGAATCATGCCGGCCCTTCCGGGGACGAAGAGCTGAATTGTCTCATCGACGGAAGGAATCAGAACCATCAGGAGCAGTAAGACAACCTCGTCTTTTAAAGGCAGCGGAGCGAAATGCTGGGCTAACTGGGAGAAGACGGAGAGCAGAAAGAATTCCGAAAAATGAGCGAGCTTGCGGATCAGATGGTGAACGGCGGAAAAGCTCAGCGGCAGATGCATCCACTCAAAGAGCGGATAGATGCGTAGCGTCAGCGCAGCCGAAAGACCGCCGGAAGTTTCCCCGTCGGAAAGGGAGTTGGAGAAGATAAAACCGATCAGAAAAATGACCGGAATCCAGTAGAGCTTTTTCCATTTCATACCCGTATTTTAGCAGTGATTTTGACTGAAATCCACGTCATTTATATACATCAATTTGTATTCACGGTCGAATTGACACAACATGATGAAATTCGATTCATTCCCTGTTTACAGAAAAAAGATGTTGTGATATTATCTACAAGCGAAAGAGGTATGTCTCTGAAAGGGTTTTCAGAAATACCGATTATCGCATAATAGATGAAAAAAAGAATGTGAGGGGGAAAGACATGAGCAGTCGATCGATGACTGATGTGGCATTTGATTTTCTGTCTAAAAGAAAGAAAGAAGTTCCGTTCAACAAGCTCTGGGAAGAAGTGTCCCATGCCATGGGCTTTAAGGAAGAAGTGGCATACCGTAAGATCGCTTCCTTCTATGAGGCCATGATGCTTGACAACCGTTTTACTTCCAAAGATAACAAGTGGGATTTAAGCAGCCGGCACAAATTTTCCGAAACACATATTGATTTGTCCGCAATTGAAATTGACGATGATTCCAAGAGCGATTACGATAACGAGGATTACGTCGATGAAGATGGAAATTCCACAGAAGGCTACGAACGCGAAAACGAAGAAGAGGATATCTACTGATATCCTTTTTTCCTGCATTTTAGTATAATGGATGTGGTAAGAGGACTGTTATGAGAAAAGTATATAAAATCGAAGGAAAACATAAATTAAACGGATCCGTGCGAATCAGCGGCTCCAAAAATGCGACGGTAGCTCTGATTCCGGCAGCAATCCTTTCGAAGGAAGGACCTGTGACGATCTGCGATGTGCCGAACATTTCCGACGTTGACTGTCTGACGGTGCTTCTGAAGGAGTTGAATATTGAAGTGTTCCAGAACGCTCAGGGACACCTGATTATTGACCCGACCAATATGAAAAATGTGATTCTGGAGCACAGTGCGGTTACCAAGCTCAGAGCTTCCTATTACTTTATGGGAGCTTTGCTTGGAAAATATAAGGAAGTCAAGATCCGCATGAGCGGAGGCTGTTACCTCGGCCCGCGTCCGATTGACCTTCACCTGAAGGGCTTTGAGGCACTTGGCGCAACGGTGGATTACGACCGCGGTCTGTATCATATCTATGCGGATGAGCTGATCGGGGATCGGATCTATCTGGATATCGCCTCCGTCGGGGCTACCATCAATATCATGATGGCAGCCGTCTATGCCAAAGGACGCACGATCATCGACAACGCCGCAAAGGAACCGGAAATCATTGACGTGGCCACCATGCTGAACAAGATGGGGGCAAGGATCCGTGGAGCCGGTACGGCAACGATCACCATCGACGGTGTGGAAAGCCTCTCGGGATGCTTCCATGAAATCATTCCGGACCGCATTGAAGCCGGAACGTTCATCATCATGGCAGCGGCAGCGGGGGAAGACATGGTTGTGGAAAACATCATTCCGCAGCATCTGGAATCGCTGCTTTCCAAACTGAAGGAAATGAATGTTGATATGGAAGTCAACATCGACAACGTCCGCATCCACGGCGGCAATGAGCTGAAAGCGGTCGATATTCAGACGCAGACCTATCCGGGCTTTGCGACGGACTTACAGCAGCCGTTAACGGCATTATTAACCCAGGCGGATGGCGCAAGCAGAGTGAGGGAAACAATCTATGCGGAACGTTTCAAACACTGTCCGGAACTCAACCGGATGGGAGCGAACATCCGTGTCAGCATCCCGTCATCCACCATTTACGGACCGACTCCTCTCTATGGGGTGGAAGTCACGGCAACGGATCTGCGCTGCGGCGCCAGCCTCGTTGTGGCAGGGCTGATGGCGGATGGAGTAACGACGATTTACGATATCGAACACATTGAACGCGGATATGAAAATCTGGTCGGAAAACTGAATGCGCTAGGCGCAAAGATGTGGAAAGAAGAAGTTGATTAGGCAGATAACACAGGCTTTCGGGTCTGTGTTTTTTTCTTTTTTTCCCGCGGGCAAATCAATAGTAAATATTGACAGGTAATGTATAATAATCGTGTAAATAGAGTTTCGCAAAACTCTATTTCTGTTTTAGGGAGTTTGTATGAATTTTGAAGTTTTCCGTGAATCCTTCTGGAAAATACTGTTACCGGGTCTTACCGTGACGATTCCGCTGACGATCGTCTCTTTTTCCCTGGCCATGGTCATCGCGGTGATCACTGCCCTGATTCAGTTTGCCAACGTGAAAGTGCTGCGTCATCTGGCACGGTTTTATACCTGGTTTGTACGGGGAACACCGCTTCTGGTACAGCTGTTTGTGGTGTTCTACGGGCTTCCGTCCATCGGCATCCTCATTGATCCGATTCCGGCAGCTATCATCGTGTTTTCCATCAATGAAGGTGCGTACTGCGCCGAGACGATCCGCGGAGCTTTGGAATCCATTCCGGCGGGACAGCTGGAAGCCGGCTACTGTGTCGGGATGAGCTATCTGCAGACGATGCGCCGCATCATTCTGCCGCAGGCACTGCGCTCGGCCTTCCCATCCCTCTTTAACTCTCTGATTTCTCTGGTCAAGGATACTTCCCTTGCCAGCAACATCACCGTGACGGAAATGATGATGACAACGCGCATGATCAACGCAAGAAAATATGAAGCTCTGACGCTGTATCTTGAGGTTGCGCTCATCTATCTGATCTTCTCGACGGTACTGACGTATATTCAACACTGGGGAGAAAAAAAGCTCTCCAGCTATGAGAAGCATTAAAGGAGGAAGATATGTTGGAAGTTTATAATATCCGGAAATCCTTTGATGAAAACGACGTGCTGAAAGATGTCAGTCTGAAGGTGGAAAAAGGAGATGTCATCGCAATCATCGGACCGAGCGGTTCGGGAAAGACCACCCTGTTAAGATGCCTGAACTTCTTAGCCAAGGCAGACGGCGGGAGAATGGTCTTCGATGGCGAGGAGATCGACTTTACATCCGTCAGCAAGCGGGATATTGCCCGCATCCGCCGCAAGACGGCATTCGTTTTCCAGAACTACAACCTCTTTGCGAATAAGACGGCGCTGGAAAATGTTACGGAAGGTCTGATCGTGGCGCGAAAGGTACCGAAAGAGATCGCAAACAGAAAAGGCAGGGAACTGCTGGACAAGGTCGGACTTGCCGGCAGATATGACAGCTATCCTTCGCAGCTCTCCGGCGGACAGCAGCAGAGGGTGGCCATTGCCAGAGCTCTGGCAACGGATCCGGAGATCATCTATTTTGATGAACCGACAAGCGCACTGGACCCGGAACTGATCGGAGAAGTGCTCGCTGTCATGAAAGAGCTGGCGGAAGAGGGAATGACGATGCTGGTCGTGACCCATGAAATGAATTTTGCCAGAGACGTGTCGAAACGCACGATATTTATGGAAGGCGGAGTAATCGTGGAGGAGGGAGAATCCAAAGCGTTCTTTGCCAACCCGAAAGAAGAAAGAACCAGAGCCTTCCTCAGGCTTCTGGAGAAAGAATAGGAAAGGGGAATTATTTATGAAAAAAGCAATCAAAGTAGTACTGGTATTATTACTCTCCATCTTAGTCATCGGCTGCTCCCAGAAGGACACACCGGCAGATGATACTCCGGTTGCCGAAAAGGATGCCTTAGCCAGAATTCAGGAAAAAGGCAAGATGACGATCGCAACGGAAGGCATGTGGGCTCCATATACATATGAAGATGAAAACGGAAACCTCACGGGTTATGATGTTGAAGTTGCCAGAGCTGTCTGTGCCAAGCTGGGTGTGGAAGCGGATTTCGTGACAGGCGATTTTGACGGATTTCTCATCGGTCTCGATAACGGAACGTATGATGCCGTCTTCAACTGCATCGATGTGACGGAAGAACGTGCAGCTAAATATGACTTCACGGATCCTTACATCAACAGTGTTGTCGCTCTGATCGTCAGAAACGACAATGAAGAAATCAAGGGCTTTGAAGATCTGGCCGGCAAGACAACAACGAACACGATCACAAGCTCCTATGCGGCAACAGCGGAAGAATACGGCGCAACGGTCTTAGGTGCCGCAACACTGGAAGAAACACTGAATATCGTTGTGAACGGCAGAGCTGATGCGACGCTGAACTCCGAAGGTTCCTTCAATGACTACATGAAAGTCCATGCCGACACACCGCTCAAGATCGTCGCCAGCTTCACTTCCTATGCGGCCGTTCCGCTCAAAAAAGGTGATGACACGGCAAGCTTACGTGAAGCCATCAACAAGGCACTGGGCGAATTAAAGGCTGACGGAACATTAACGGATTTATCCATGAAGTTCTTTGAAGCGGATATGTCCGGCTCCAATAACTAAATCAATACCAGATGAAACAAAATGGCATCCTTGGGGGTGCCATTTTTTCAGTTGTCTTAGATAACTACAATATTGGTGACATACTCCCACCACCTACACAAAAGTTAAGAGGTGGGGGCTTCTCGGTCAAGAACACCAATGTGTTCAGATAACCCGAGCTTATCGGATCCCCTGTGCCCCAGGGTACCATTTATCTTTTATCTATCTTCTACAGAAGCGCGATCCTCTGCACTTCTG
>JAZQFH010000021.1:0-69312 GCA_045539425.1 Erysipelotrichaceae bacterium | reverse complement strand
GCCTGATGCTCATCCCGCTTTGCTTGAATTGAAAAATACAACATCTTTCATTTATGGTAAGATGATTATAGTTCATAGTCCTCTCCTGTTCTTAATGTTTGTTTGGTCACTTACATTTTAACATTTGAGTCCTATGGACGCTTTTTTTCTGTTGCACTTGTTATGATAAATTATCAACGAAAAAAAATGACCCGGCGGGTCATTCTCTTTGATTTTTTATTCTCTGACGTTAACGTTGTGGTAAAGATGCTGAATATCTTCGCAGGCATCCGTTAAGCGGATGAAGCGTTCGAATTTTTCATATTCTTCATCACTCAGCGTTACGTAGTCGTTCGGCAGCATCTGGATTTCGCATGTTTCATACTTGCAGTCCGGAATCATTTCATCGATGGCTTCCTTGGCTTTGTTTAAATCCGTCGGTGCCGTGTAAACCGTCATGATGCCGTCTTCCACACTCAGATCCTTCACATCGACATCTGCCATGATCAGTGCGTCGAGCATGCCTTCTTCATCTTCACTTTCAAAGATGAGTACGCCGCTGGTTTCATACAGATAACTGACGGAACCCTTCTGACCGATATTGAAGCCGGCCTTGTTGAAGCAGTTACGGACTTCCGTAAAGCAGCGGTTCGTATTGTCAGTTAAGCACTGAACGATGAATGTGGATCCGCTTGGACCGAATCCTTCATACTGTACATCGTCGTAGGATTCCGCAGAGCCGCCCTTGGCTTTTTCAATGGCTCTTTTGATAACGTCTGCCGGAACCTGGTTGGCTTTTGCTTCGGCAATCTTATGTTTCAGAGTGAGGTTCATTTCCGGATCAGGCACACCGTTCTTCGCAGCAATATAGATTTCTTTACCGTATCTGGAATAAACTTTGGTTTTGATCGCTGCCGTTTTTGCCATCGCGGCAGCTCTGACTTCATGTGCACGTCCCATAAATAACTCTCCTTATATCGTTTTTTAACTTAAATATTATAAATCGGAATGCTTCCCTTTGACAAGTTTTTTCCTATCAGGCGCCTAAGAAGCCGACAATATCCGCAAGGACCTCATCCCTGATTTCTTCATTTAAGATCTCATGGCGGTAGCCTTCATAGACCTTGTAGTCCACATCCGCATATCCCTGCTTCTTTAAGATCTCGACTGCTTCTTTCAACCCGTCCAGATTTGTCATACACGGATCTAGTGAGCCGCTATAGAAGCGGATCGGCAGTGCCGGTTTCTTCACGCTCCACCCGTCCAGTCCGTAGACATCCTTCATGCCTTCAAACATGTCCTGGAATCCCTTGACCGTAAAGGTATAACCGCAATCGTCATCCGCAATATAGGCATTGACATTTTCCTCATTGATGCTCAGCCAGTCGTAATCCGTCTTAGGGTTTTCGACCGCCTTATTGAATGCGCCGAAGCAGAGGTTGTTTAGTAACGGGCTGCGGTATTCCTCTCCCTTGAATGTCTTGATCATCTTGCAGAGCGAAATGGCGACGCCGACCGCCTTGTTATTGGACGGAGTGCCTGTTAGGACGACTTTGGTGATCTCGCTTTCATAGCGCTTTAAAAAGCTTCTGGCAACGAGTGTTCCCATGGAGTGACCAAAGACGATCAGCGGAGCTTTCACGTATTTTCTTGCTTCTTCGACTAACGCATGCTGGTCTCTCACATTGCGCATCCAGCCGTCTTCCTTGGCAAAATAGCCTTTGACGATGGCGCTTTCCCCGTGCCCTCTTTCATCCGTGGAAAGAACGGCATACCCGGCTTTGGTAAGTACTTCAATCGTATGGGCGTAGCGCTCCTTATGTTCCGCCATTCCGTGTAAAAGTAAAATGAGTCCTTTCGGCGAAGCGGAATCGCAGAAAAGATTTCCGTGCAGAACAACGCCGTCCTGCGCATTGGTGACTGTCAATTGTTGTTTCATATGATAAATATCCTCTTTTTTTCATTATACAACCATTCGGGGATTTGTGAGAAAATATGATAAAGTAATAGAGAAACAGGAAAAGTCTATGAAAGCATGCGGAATCGTCGTTGAATACAATCCGTTCCATAACGGACACAGATATCATATTGAGGAAAGCCGGAAGATCAGCGGCTGCGATGTTTTGATTGCGGTCATGAGCGGCAACTTCACCCAGCGCGGCGAACCTGCCATCATCGATAAATATGCCCGTACGAAAGCTGCTTTGTCTAACGGTGTGGACCTCGTGCTGGAACTGCCCTTCCTTTATGTCAATCAGGCGGCCACCCATTTTGCCGCTGCGGGAGTGAAGATCTTGGATCTGGCGGGTTGCAGCGACATGGTGTTTGGAAGCGAAAGCAATAACCTCGAGGAACTCAGGGAAATCGCGCAGATGCCGATCGGAATCGACAATCTGAAAGAGAACATGAAGACGGGAATCAGCTTCCCGAAAGCATACGGGCTTTTGGCAAGAGAATATCTGCCGAATGATATTCTGGCCATTTCCTATTTAAAAGCCCTTGAGAACACCCGAATTACCCCTCACAGCATTCAGCGCACCACGGAGTACCACTCCGAAAAACTGGAAGGAAGTGTGGCGAGTGCCAAGGCGATCCGCAAGGCCTTCTTAAACGGAGAAGATGTCTCTTCGGCTGCCGCAATGGAGCTGGACCCTGATCATATCGTTAATATGAAAGACTATTATCCGATGATCCGTACGCTGCTATTAACACTGGATCTGAACTACCTCTCTTCCCTTTTCCTTATGGATGAAGGCATTGAGAATCACCTGGTAAAACAGGCGGAACTTTACGTCGATTATGAGGAATTCCTCTCACATGTCGTAACGCGCCGCTATACCCGCTCAAGAATACAGCGGACACTTGTTAGCTTATTAACGCAGATGCAGCGCGAAAAGATCCGCAAGATCCCGCCCATTGATTTCATTCAGGTGCTCGGCTTCAATGAAACAGGACGCGCGTATTTAAAGGAGCTGGCAAAAGAGGAAGTCAAAGTGGCTTCCCGCTTCAACCAGATTCCGAAGCCCTACCGTGAACTGCAGTACCGCGCGGATGTTGTGTATTCCATGCACTTTATAGACCAGGATGAATTTCTCAAACGGGCGATCGGGATGCCTGTCATGGATATCAAATGAAAGAGCTCAGCGAGCTCTTTTTACTTATCTTCCAATTTGAAATCTTCATCAAAGAGCGAGGAGCGCACCAGCTTGTCGCTGTTTTCCTCGACGATCTCCATCATTAAGGAGATAAAGTCATAGGTGAAATCCTCGATTTCCATCACGCTGAAATCCTGCACGATCTGCACCAGCGAACCGTCCGAGAAGCAGAGGTCCAGTAAGATTCCGTCTTCGAGCGGGTCATCTTCATCAATATCGGGAACGTGGGCTTCGTATTCCTCACCGAACTTGGCGACGAGTTCATACTGATGGATCAGTTCTTCTACTTTGGAAAGGTCCAGATGTTCGATATTCCCGGTATACTCCTCCGTGGTATCGGAGATGATCATGATGTGGAAATTCGGAAAGAGCTCATTGACGCTCTCAAAGAGGTTGTAGTCGAACAGGCGTCCGTTATGCGAGATGCAGCAGCCGACGCTCTGCAGATATCTGCCGTTCTCTTTGCTGCCCTTCTCTTCGGAAAACATGCGGACATACGGATCAAAGATATCCTTTAAATCATGCAGGAAATGCGGAAACACTTCGATCTCATCCGCGCTCCTGCTGATATTCCAGCTCTCACCGTCATAGAATTCGACTTCCAGATCGAAAGAAGGACTGTCAAAATCGGGCTCTGCACTATTTTCCGTACACCACTCTCTGACGTGATACCTTTCCAAAAGTCTTGTAAGATCCATCTGTACCTGTTCAGAATAGATTCTGTGACCGTTCACATACCATTCCCTGTCACGCTCTTCGTAGGTGTAAGCGTAGATATTGCGCAGATCCAGTGCTCCGTAATTGATGTAGCTGAAATGTCTGATATCCATTCAATCTCCTGTTTAGATATATTTCATATTGCCCTTGAAAAGATACTTCTTCATATCTTCCCTGAGGCTTTCCGGCTCTAAGATCTCCAGATATTCGATATACTGAAGGGCAAGATAGATCATGCCCTGACGGCTGACCGTAACTCTTGTCTTGAAGTGATCCAGATCATCCTCGATGATCGGAACATCCTTGCCGAAGATATCGATGATATCATCCAGGATGCCGTAGTCGCAGCGCATCGTAACCTGGATGTTTTCACCGGCATACATATAGATCTTGTTTTTCGCGTACTGATACGGATCCTGCGGATTCTCCAGTTCGATGTATTTCTTATCATCGACCAGCTGGATCTTCTGCATGCGGTCCACACGGTAATGGGCAAAGCCCGGATGGTTGAGACTCTGGGCAATGAGATACGTCTTCTCATTCATATAGACCAGATAATACGGGCAGACATAGTAAGGTTCTTCCCTGCGCTTGACTAACTCCTTGTCTTTGTTGTAGCGCATATAGTCAAAGGAGATGACTTTATGTTGGGTGATGGCTTCGGAGAGTTGTTCGATGTTCCAGAAGAATTCCTTGTTGTCTTTCTTGTTGTTGTTATCAACATAATTGAACTTTTCGTATTCTTCCCGTTTGTATTTGCTCTGGGTATCCAGAAGTTTCTTGATGAGTTCCCTGGAATTATGCGGCGGGATGAAGTTCGAGGAATGAATTGCGTTACAGAGTAAAAATACCTCGTTCTTATCGAATTCCCTGTCCCCGAGATAATAGCCGACACCGTTGTCGCTGTAGTCGGAAATATCGTAGCCGAATTCCTCCAGAATCTCCATGTTCTTATAGATGGTTCTGCGGTCGAGATCCAGATCATAGAGTTCATTCAGTTTGTTGGAAATCATCTTCTGCGTCAGAATATGATCTTCATCGGAGTATTCTCTTAAAATGTGCAGTACGGCAATCAGATTTTTTTTCTTTTCTTCCATGGGTATCACCTTCTATTACCATCTATTTTATCATTGTTCATTTTTATGAACAATAACAAAACCCGCAAAGCATCCAAAATCATAAAAAAAGGACATGCAGCGCATGTCCCTAACGTATTACTTCAATAGATCCGACAGATTCGCATCGAAGAATTCCATCTTCACCGGGTCGTAGATCTGATAGATCTTGACTTCGCAGAATTTGTTGAGCTCTTTCAGCTCACTCAGCGTGAGCGCGGATGCCTGATTGATCTCATAGTCATAATCCCGCTTGGCACTTCCGTTGATCTTTTTCTCCGTCAGATTCATCATGCCGAGATAGTACTGCTCTTTCTGATGATAGTGCTCACGGACGTTTTTATCACGCAGTCCGTTGATGGTTTTGATTGCTTCTTCATAGTGCGCATCTGTCTTTTTCAGATCACCCTTGCACTCCACATAGACGCTGTCCGCTTCGTAGCCCTTGGAGACAAGCAGATTACGGATCTCGTTATTGCTCTCTGCATCGCCGCCATACGTCACATACTGATGCGCGTAGATGGAGATCGTTTCCGGTGTGTGGTTATAGGATTCCGAAAGATGGAACCCTTCCGTCCGGTACGCCGCACTTACCAATAGGAGCGAGGCCGCAAGCGATACGACAAAGACGATAACAGACTTGAGGCTTACCATGATCTTGCGCTTGTATACGAAGTTGGCAACCGTATAGAGCGTGAAGATAAACACGTTCTGCAATAAGACCCAGCGCAAACTTTCCAGCGAATTCTGATAGTTGAATGCGGAGACAAAGATCAGCGCGATCGCATAGAGATTAATGATCAGCGGATAAGAGAAGAACTCATTGGAGATTGCCTCTGCCCGCTCCGTCTTACGCTCGATAAACTCCCTGCGTAATCCGAAATAGCTGACAAGCAGATAAACAACAATCGAGAGCAGCCACTTGAGATAATTCGCATCAACCGCAAAGAAGTCTTTCGAAATCATATTGAGCCCTTCCACAAGAGTGGTAAAGGTCAGAGAGAGATAACTCAGTTGATTCAGATACGGATACTGATAGGCGTAGATGACATGATCCATAAACGTCGCACAGACCACATAAATCAATAACGGCACAAACGTGTATGCCCCGATCATGACCACCCCGTCAAAGACGCTGTTCGCAAAGAGGTAGACCATGCTGTGGAAAAGAATCAGAGCACTGTAGCTCAATGACATCATTCCGATAAAGGCCGCATAGTTCATGTGCATTCCGTGATACCGGAATATCTCAAACCCCATGATGCATAACGTGCTCAGAATAAACGGAATCAGAACGGCACCGATCATGTAAACCAGGATCGTATGCATCATCTTCTCGCGTGAGACACTCAGCGGGAAGAAGGTGTCGACCGCCTTGCGGTTATGCACAAAGTGGAAGAGTCTTGCCGGAAGTGAGAAGCATAATACTCCTGCATGCACACAGATGAGGACCTGGGCAAAATAGATGCTTCCGATATTGGGAATGGAGAACAGCGATATTGCCAGAATCAGAAGGTTCAGAATACAGATGAAGATCAGCGACTGACGGTTACTCTTCAACAGATAACCCAGATAGTTTTTACTCATGTAACAGCCCTCTGCTTTCTACTTCATAAATGAAGAGTTCTTCAAAGTTGACCGGCAGCTCATTTAATAATAACGGATGCATCGCGGAAAGCGTGTCGTGCACTTCTTCCTGATTCCCCTTCACCACAAGCGTATAGACCATGCCTTCCTTCTTGAAGTTCATGACATCCAGTGCAGCGAAATCTTCCTGGCTCTTCTCTTCTTCAAATGCCAGCTGGTATTTCCTGACATTTTCCTTGGATTCCAAAAGGTCTCCATACGTATTGATCTGTCCGTCATCCAGAATGCCGAAACTGTCACAGATGTCTTCCAGCTCCTTTAAGTTGTGGGAAGAGATGATCACCGTCGTGCTTTTATCTTCCAATAGATCAATTAAGGCTTTCTTGAAGTTCAGACGCACGAGCGGATCCAGTCCGTCAAAGCACTCATCCAATAGCAGTAAACGCGGCTTGATGGCAAGCGCAAAAACCAGGGATGCCTGGCGCTTCATTCCTTTGGAGAAACCGGAGAAATGCGCGTTCTCGTTTAAACGGAACAGATTCAGATAACTGCGGTACGCCTTCTCGTCCAGTTCATAGAACGATTCGTAAAACTGACGCAGCGAGCGCATCGTCGCATTGGACGGCAGATACATGTCATCCGACACAAAGAGGATGTCCTTGCGGATTTCCGGCTGCGTATACGTGTTTAACTCATTGAAGAGGATTTCCCCGTCATCCGGGTAATACACTCCGCTGATGCAGCGCAGTAAGGTTGTCTTGCCGGAACCGTTGATTCCGACCAAGCCGAAGATGCTGCCCTCTTCAATTTCTAAATTCAGATTTCTTAATACCGGCTTATCGCCGAAATTCTTGTAAACATGACTGATCTTAAGCATTTTCCTCCTCCTTGTATACAGATTCAATGATCTTAAGAAGTTCTTCCTTGGTCACTCCGTCATCTTTTAAAGAGCGGAGAACCATTTCCGTCTGCGCTTTCAGTCTCGAAGGAAGCTCTTTCGAAGAGATAAAAGCGCCTTTTTTATTTATGGTGTAGATGATTCCTTCCTCCTCAAGTTCGGCATATGCCTTGGCAACGGTATTCGGGTTGATTCCGAGATCCTGCGCCAGCATCCGCACGGAAGGAAGTTTGTCATCAGCTTTCAGAACACCGAGTTCAATAAATCTCATGATCTGAGATTTGATCTGATCGTTGATGCTCTCTTTTCCCTGTAAGTTAATCAAATACATCCCTGCGAGCTCCTTTTCTGTACTAATTGTACTATTTGTATTATTACTTGTCAAATTCAAAAAGAAAGGGACGCTCTGGCGTCCCTGGATTCTACATTATAATATGACTGCAATATGTTTTTGATTAACGATGAATCAGCATGTTGTACATTTCGGATTCTGCGACCGGTTTGATGTAGAATAAATTTTTAATAAACTTCTTAAACATTTATTTCACCTCTTTCATTCACCCTCTAACAAGGCCTCTTGTCAGAGGACTAATTATAATAGCACCAGCCAAAAGAGGTGTCAACAACTATTTTATTCTTCTTCGCCCTCTTCCAGAGCGATATCAATGAGGTCCCTGAGATTGAGCAGCTCATCTCTGGTGAAGGTGAAGCCCTTGCCCATCTTCTCATGTTCCGGAGCCCATTCTCTTAAGTCGTATTTCGGTTTGGCACCGTTATAGGAAATCAGGTTGAGTTCTTTTGTCCAGCCCTGGTATCCTTCCGAGATCACACCGTATTCTTCCTTGATCTCATATTCAAATTTTCCTGGCATATTATTTCCTCCTATTTCAGATCATCAATATATGTTATATCATTTTCTTCCGCAAACGCGATGCACTTTTCACGGTAGCTCTTCTTTTTGAACGCCTCATATACCGCTTCCGCCTCATTTACCCTAAGATAAAAGGCGAATTCCTCATAGCGCATCTCTTCCTCTTCCCCTTTATTCAAAAGGTATTCTTTCATCATATCCTTTTCCGTAAAGGGCGGAATGCGCACGGAGTGCTCCCTAAGCGCGGGAATCTCGTCGACATTCACCATGCGGTATTCGTCCAGATAGCGGATCTCATGGTGTGAGTATGAAAATACCATGTAGTTTTTGATATTGAGGTAATACTTCTCATCACTTCTGCTCTGACGCATGGCACGGACGAGTTTGGACAGCCTTACTTCTTTCATTCTTCATTCCTGAGCTGTACCAGTTCATTCAGCGTGTAGCCGCAGTTGAGCCAGAGCCGCATGTTCTTGTAGGCATCCATCAGGATGGTAAAGAACTGCTGCTGTTTCTTTTCGTTGATGCGGATCCCGTGGTTGTCCAGAATCGCATAAATATGGTCGGTGGTCTTGTTCATCTTAAAGACGTCATGGATCTCGATGATGATCTGTTCCACCTCTTCACTGCCCTTGAACTCATAGAGGAATTTCTTGAGGTCCTTGATCTCGTCATTGTTGTCGTAATAGTCCTTGTGACGGTATTTCAGAAGCTCACGCTTTTCCAGTATCGCCGGGGAATGATTTCTCTTGACCATCATGATATTGTTCAGCAAACCCTTGTTTCCCACGATATTCTTATGGAGGAAGTACTGCTGGTTATCGATCAGTTTCGGACGGATACTGTTGACCCGCTTGATGGTGAAGAAGAATTCCATATTCAGATTGTCCACATACTCCTCCATGGTCTTATAGAAGCGGTTGTAGTTGTCAATCAGATCATAGATGCTGACGACACCGTAGAGTTCCACCATGCTGACTAAAAGGTTGTAAATGCGGGAGTTGTTCTCGATCGTATCTTCCATCTTCTCCAGTTTGGTCTTCTTGAAGTTCTGATAGATCTCTTCCGGCATGACGATATACTTCTCTCCGTCATGCTCGGCATAATACACGGCGCCAAGAGAGAGGAAGGAATAATAGGAGCGCACATCGCTCTCGCTTTCCTTTAAAGCACCATGGTAGTTCAGCATCCGCTTGATGAACGTGTACTCCCTGTCCAGCATCTTGACGGAGTGCCGGCGCATGGCTTTCTGGTCGGAAAGAACCAGATAGATTCTCTCTTCCAGAGCACTGCGCTCCAGATTCTCCTCCGGCAGATAGAGGTTGCGGGAGATCTCCTTCAGTTGGGCAAGTGACTCTTCCGCAAGGTGTTCTTTAAGTGATTTTCGTTTGATCAGCTGTGTCATAATGGTACCTCTTCCTTTGACAGATATCTGTCGCAAAACTGAAATACGCTGTTCCAATACTGTTCGGGATGGAACGACGAACTGCGCGCATGCGTGGCGTCTTCCATGACTAACATCTCCTTCTCACTCGCACAGAGATCATAATTCCTCTGAAGATTGAAAAACGGTACAAAGGTATCGTTATCTCCGTGAATCAGTAAGAGCGGTGTCTTGCTTCTGGTTAATGTATACTTCGTATCCGCCTTGCGGATATTGAGTTTCAGTTTGATTCTTGTCACTAGATTGACAAACAGGACTAACGGAAACGATGGAATGTGCAGCGTGTGCTGACACTCGTAGCAGTACTGCCCGTAAAGGGAAGAGTAACCGCAGTCCTCAATGGCACACTTCACGTTTGACGGCAGTTCTTCACCTAATGTGAACATCACCGTGGAAGCACCCATGGAGATTCCCCAGAGAACGATTTCCGCCTCCGGATCCTGTTCAATGAGGTAGCGGATCCACCGTACGATATCCTTTTTCTCCCTCTGTCCCATGTAGGTGTACTTTCCTTCACTCTCCCCGTGCGCTCTCGCGTCCGGTGCCAGTACGGAAAAACCCTGCAGATAGAACTTATGTAAAAACGGTCCCAGACCGATGGCACTGCCGCTGTAGCCGTGGCAGCAGATCACATAGCGGTGGGAATCATTTGGAATATAGACTGCATGCAGTTTCAGGCCGTCGTTTTTCAAGAATACGTTGCGGTAATTGCTCTGATTTAATACCCAGCTTTTCGGATCCTTGCAGTAGATCCCCGGAGTATAGGGAGGATACTCATAGCTCTGCGAATTCTTCGTCAGCGTCCGGTTCCCCTTCTTGCGGATGCGGTCCACATTCAGCGCCATGTCCACGAAAATACTGCCGCCGATCACGCCCGCGGCCAAAAAAAGTATCAGTAAAATGACACAGATAATCAGCAGTATTCTCATTGGTCCTCGTTTCCTTTATTATAACCCTATTTCAAAGAGAAAGAAAAGATGCTCTTCATAACAAGAACATCCCGTGTTTCGCACATGCTTCACGCATCTCTTTTGGCCACACAGAGACCTGTACTTCCCCGATATGGGCTTTCTGTAATAACAGCATGCACAGCCGGCTCTGTCCGATACCGCCGCCGATTGTCAGCGGCAGCTGCTTATGCAACAGCGCCTGATGGAACGGCAGAAACTGCCGCTCTTCGTTATGTGTCTTACGCAACTGTTCGATCAGTGACACTTCATCGACGCGAATCCCCATGGAGCTGATCTCCATCGCACAGTCCAGTACCGGATGGTAAATCAGGATATCTCCGTTGAGCTTCCAGTCATCGTAGTCCGGTGCCCTGCCGTCATGTTTTTCCCCGTTGGAGAGCTTGTCACCGATCTGCATCAGAAAGACCGTGCCGTACTCTTTGGTGATAAGATACTCGCGCTCTTTCGCGCTTTTCTCAGGGTATTTCTGCAGCAGTTCTTCGCTGGTAATAAAGTATACTTCCTCTTTCACAACCGGAGAGAGCTGCGGATACTTCTTCAGCAAAGCATCCTCGGTTTTCTTTAAGGCATGCAGAATCTTGCGGACCGTCTCTTCCAGATATTCTCTGCATCTGTCTTCTCTTGCGATGATCTTTTCCCAGTCCCACTGGTCCACATAGATGCTGTGAAGATTATCCAGATCCTCATCGCGGCGGATGGCATTCATATCGGTATAAAGCCCCTTATGCATATAGAAGTCATACTGCTTTAGAGCCATGCGCTTCCACTTGGCAAGCGAATGAACGATTTCATAGCTGCCGTCAAGATTCTTGATGTCAAAGGCAACCGGACGCTCAATGCCGTTCAGGTTATCATTCAGGCCGGAAAGGCTGTCCACAAATAGCGGTGCACTGACGCGATGTAAGTCCAGCTCACGCGCCAGATTCTTCTGAAACCGGTCCTTGATGAGCTTGATGGCACTCTGCGTATCGTAAATACCGAGCTTGCTCTTGTAATGGTCCGCAAAAACTAACATACTAATTACCAACCCGCATGGCGGGATTCTTTCTAATCTTCCAAAAATTCGAAAAGGATATCATTGAGAATGTAATATCCCTGCTCTGAGCAGGCAAGCTTGCCGTCTGTTTCTGTCAACAGTCCCTTCTCTTTCAAAGAGCCGATGACTTCTCTGTAATAGGAGGTGATATCCGGATCAAGCACTACGCCATCCTTCAGGCGCAGCCCCATCATGACCGTTTCAAAATAGAGGTCTTTTTGCTTGAGTGTAACCTCTTCCGCGCGCCACTTTCCTTCAAAATAATCGGCGAAGTTACCGGTATTGGTATAACGGATCGAGCCCACTTTCCCGCTGGCACCCAGGCCGACACCTTCATAGTCTTCATAGCGCCAGTAGATCTTGTTGTGCTCGGATTCATATCCCTTTAAGGCAAAGTTTGAAATCTCGTACTGGTGAAAGCCGTTTTCCTTGAGATATTCGATTGCCTCAAAATACATTTCGTCGCTCTCTTCCTCCTCCTGCGGCTTGATCCCTCTTCTGCCAAAGGCGCTGTGCTCTTCAATCGTCAGCATGTAAAACGAGAGATGCGGCACGCCGCACTCTACTGCCTGAGCCATATCATCCAGAAATTCTTCCTTTTTCTGCGTGGGAAGTCCGTAGATGAAATCCAGGGAGATATTATGGATTCCGGCTTTCCGTAACAGAGTCAGTGCATTCAGCACATCCGCTTTGGTGTGTCTGCGCTCACAAATGTCCAGTAAGCGCTGCTGAAAGCTCTGCACTCCCAGAGATACACGGTTAATCCCCGCTCTTTCAAACAGTGCCGCCTTTTCTTCATCCAGCGTTTCCGGATTGACTTCGATTGTGATCTCCGTTGCGTCATGTAAATAAGGCGCAAGCATCCGGAAGAGACTTTCCAATTGCTTTAGGGAAAGCGCGGATGGCGTTCCTCCGCCAATGTAAACCGTATGAAAGTGCGGATCCGTGATGCGTCCGAGTTCGTTTTCCAGCGCGTCCAGATAGCGGTCTGCCAGACCATTATGATATTTGACGCGGCAGAAGTCGCAATAGGCGCAGATGGAGGCACAGAACGGAATATGAACGTAAAGTGCCCTACTCATTCAGATCCGGATAACGGCGGTCCACATCCGCAAATTTGGCCCGTACCACATCCTTGTAGTACCAGCCGTTGTCCATGCATAAGGAGATGGCATACATCAGAACATCAGCAAGCTCGCTCTTGACGGCTTCCTTGTCGACATTGACTTCATCCCACTGATAGCATTCCAAAAGCTCTGCCGCTTCAATGACCACGCTCTTGGCCAGAATCGGATCCGTATCCGTCTTATCCCAGCCCTTATGTACACGCATGGCCTGAATGTCCCGTTCCAGATCATCCATAACAATTGACCCCCTTCTTACACAAAGAAGGTATTTCTACCTTCTGTTTTAATTCTCGTCGCGGGCAAGAACAGCCATGAAAGCTTCCTGCGGGATTTCAACACTTCCCACGGCTTTCATCCGTTTCTTTCCCTCTTTCTGTTTTTCCAAAAGCTTCTTCTTACGCGAGACGTCACCGCCGTAGCACTTGGCCAAGACGTCCTTGCGCAGTGATTTGATATTGGTGCGGGCAATGATCTTCGATCCGACCGCTGCCTGTACCGGAATCTCGAACTGCTGTTTCGGAAGCAGATCCTTCAGTTTTCTTGTGATCAGACTGCCGCGGTTATAGGCCTGATCCCTGTGAACGATCACGCTCAGGGCATCGATGACTTCTCCGTTCAGCAGGATGTCCATCTTCACAAGATCGCCTCGCTGATAATCCGCCAGTTCATAGTCCAATGATGCATAGCCCTTGGTGCAGGATTTCAGCTTATCAAAGTAATCGTAAACGATTTCCGCCAGCGGTAAGAGATAAACCAGGCTGACACGGCTATCATCGATATAGACCATATCCTGATAGATGCCGCGCTTGTTGTTGGAAAGCTCCATGACCGGTCCGACATATTCCTTCGGTACCATGATGGTTGCCTTAACCATCGGCTCTTCCATGTGGTCGATCTTGCTGGGATCCGGCAGATGTGCCGGGTTATCCACCGGTACCATTGTGCCGTCTGTTAAGTAGACGTTATAGATGACGGACGGTGCCGTGGCAATCAGGTTCAGATTGTATTCGCGCTCCAGCCGCTCCTGTACGACATCCATGTGTAACAATCCCAAGAAGCCGCAGCGGAAGCCGAAGCCCAATGCCTGTGATGTCTCCGCTTCAAAATGTAAGGAAGCATCGTTGAGCTGTAAGCGTCCCAGAGCATCCTTCAAGTCTTCGTATCTTGCCGCATCGACCGGATAGAAACCGCAGTAGACCATCGAGTTGATCTTGCGGTAGCCCGGTAACGGTTCTTTGGCAGGATTGTCCCGCAGCGTGATCGTATCACCGACATGCAGATCCTGAATGGATTTGATGCTGGCGGCGATCCAGCCGACCTCACCGCATTCCAGGCGGTCCTTTTTGACTTCATTGACCTGCGAGACACCGACTTCCGTCACCAGGTATTCCGCACCGGTGGACATTAAGCGGATGTAGTCGCCGACCTTTACGCTTCCATCCTTAATGCGGACCAAAGCAATGACGCCGCGATAGGAATCATAATAGGAGTCAAAGACCAGTGCCTTGAGCGGTGCATCCGGATCTCCGTGCGGAGCCGGGACGCGTTCTACGATATATTCGAGCACCTGTTTGACGTTTGTACCGTTTTTTGCACTGATTTGCGGAGCATCTTCGGCATATAAACCAATAACATTTTCAATTTCATGGATCGTGCGTTCCGCATCCGCGCTCGGAAGATCAATCTTGTTGATGACCGGAATGATCTCCAGGTCATTATCCAGCGCCAGGTAGACGTTGGCGAGCGTCTGCGCTTCAATGCCCTGAGTGGCATCCACCACTAAAACGGCACCTTCACATGCGGCTAAGGAACGGGAAACTTCATAGGTAAAGTCCACATGCCCCGGGGTATCGATCAAATGAAAAATATAGTCATGACCGTTGTCCGCATGATATTTCAGCTGAACGGCATTCAGCTTGATGGTGATGCCTCTTTCCCTCTCCAGATCCAGTGTATCCAAGACCTGGGCGACCATGTCTCTCTTCTTTACCGTCTCCGTTAATTCGAGGATCCGGTCCGCCAGAGTACTCTTTCCGTGGTCGATATGAGCGATGATTGAGAAGTTACGAATGTAGTTCTGATCCATGGTTTTCTCCTGACTTGTATATTATAGCAAACTCCCCTTTTTTTTAAAATAACCTTGAATTATCGATTTAATAATGATAATATAATTGAGCAATGTGTCTACGTAGCTCAGCTGGATAGAGCATGCGCCTTCTAAGCGCAGGGTCGCGGGTTCGAGTCCCTCCGTGGACGCCATCTTGTATCTAGCAGGGGACCGGGTAAAACCGGTCCCCTTTTCTGTTATTTTCCCATATAAAAATAGAGACTTTCGTCTCTATTTCAGTGCATTTCTCAAGTTTTCCGCAATCTTTTTCTCTGCCCTCTGGTACGCTTCTTTTTCTTCCTCAGAAAAGCCTTCAAAGGCGACGGAGGCATAATCCTCACCGACTGCCCTTAAGTCCCGTAAGAGCTCTTCATTCTCTTTTATCAGAGAATAGCGGGTCCCGTTTTCCTCTAAAAGATTCTCCACTTCCAGCTTGATGTAGCGGCTGCTGAGCAGCTTTGGAACGGCTAAGAGCACATCCATCTTCCCTTCGGAAAGATACGCTGCCAAGTCTTCCACCGTGGTTGCGGCATTCTTCAAATAAAGAAGATAAAGGATCTTCATCTGCCTTAAGTCCAGCGCATACTTGCTGGCAAGCGTATTCAGATACCTCCCCGTCAGGGTTGAGGAAAGATAGCTGTAGGAGATAAAGGAAGAGGAAAGCTCCGTGCTCTCTTCCGGCAGATACCCCCGCTCCTTGCCCAGAGGCTTGCTGTCGGAAAGAATCGGGACGGAGAAGCCGTCTGTGGAGAAGGATAAGAGATAGCCGTAGATGATCGGGCGTCTCTCTTCGTAGTCATCCTCATCCAGAATATGTTTATAGAAGTTGTTGTAGTAGCCGATGACGCTGCTCTTCATCTTGATGATGCTGGAAAGCGACATGTTCTGATCGACTAAGGAGCCTTCCGTTTTGACGTAGTAGTAGACCGGCACTTTCAGGATGCTGATTGTCTGTACATGGAGCAGATATTCCAGATTGAAGATCATGTCTTCGGAATAGCTGATCTTCTCATCCATGCGGATGTGATACTTCTCAATCAGATCCCTGCGGTAGAGCTTGTTCCATAAGACACCGTAGTAGAAGTCGGCCGGCGTCAGTAACATCTTATCCGCATATTCGCGCGTCTCATAGATTCCTCCCTTGGCAATGGAGCCCTTCTTTGTGACGGTGTCATTGACCACGCGGTAAAAGTCTCCGACAACTAAATCCGTCTCATCATCTTCCATCTGGCGTACCAATAGCTTGATTGACTCATACGGCAGGAAATCATCGGCATCCACAAACTGGATGTAATCCCCTTTTGCCTCCTCTATGCCACGGTTGCGCGTGGCGGAGACGCCTTCGTTCTCTTTATGAATGCAGCGTACGCGGCTGTCTTTTACCGCATAGGAATCCATAATCTCCTTTGAGGAGTCCTTGCTTCCGTCATTGATCAGAAGCAGCTCAATCTCACGGTAATCCTGTGACAGAATGGATTCAATACAGCGGGAGAGCCCCTTTTCGGCATTATAGACCGGTACAATGACTGTGACTGTTTTCATAACTTAGTCCTCTTTTTCGAATAATACAAATTTTTCCAGCGGGAAGAGTACAAAGAGCTGGATCCATCCGGCACACGATGCCGCTAAGGTCCTGCTGAGCGTCTTCCAGCCAAGCGAGACAAAATAACTGTTCAGGATTCCCTGCACCCATGTGGTAAAGAGAATCAAAAGAATTAAGACAATAAAGTAAACCGGTAAGGAGTACGGCTTGCTTGTGGAGCGGAAGGTGGTGGTACGGTTAATGAAATAGCCGTAGATATTCGCAATCAGATTGGAGAGGAAAAACGGGAGCACATAGCCCCAGCTGACCACACCGTTGATCACGTAGATGCCTTCCTCTAAATTCAGCACTTCCTTTGAGAAAATTCCCCTTAAAAAGACGGGTAAGGGTGCACGCAGACCGTCAAAAAAAAGCGGCAGGAGATTGGCAAGGGCAAACTGAAGCAGCGATACCGTACAGCTGATCAGATTGAACTTTATAAACTGCCATACACCGCTGTCGCCGTATTTTGCGTCCAGTTTCGAAAATAACTTCACTTTCCCACTTCCATTCTTTTTACCGTGACCGCGTTACTGAACTCACTGAAATACACGAGTGCATAGCTGATCGGTGAGCGGTCGCGGTTATAAAAGAGAGAGCCCGGATTAATCAGCGTGATCCCGTCCTTCTCATCCACCGCAAAGACATGGGTATGCCCGTAACAGACGATCTGACAGTTGTTTTCTTTTGCTAAACGCGTCAGATTCTTTAGTCTCTCAAACGACTGGCGGTTGGAGTGAATCAGAAAGACGCTGAGGGAATCGTTGATCTTTACAACGCGCTGATTCTCATATCCCGGATAGTAGTCAGTATTACCGCGTACACTCGCCCAGCCGTCCATCTCTTCTAAAGGAAGCTCGGAGTCTCCGCAGTGCAGATAGGCGACTGCATCGGGATGACGCTTGCGGATCTTTTTTAATACTTCACTGTTTCCGTGATTATCACTTGTTACAACAAAGTACATCTGCTTCTCCTCTGACTCTCTCGCTCTGAATATGCTCTTTAAAAATGCGTTCCACTTTTTCATCAAATTTCTCTGTATCTCCGGAAGCGAAGAACACTGAAGTCCCCTCACCCTCCGTATAAATCTTTTCTTTTATAACGGCATTGGCCGAATCGTAGGTCTCCGCCTGCAGGTAATCCTCAATGATGTCTTTCACCAGCGGATAATGCGTACAGGCCAAAAGTGCCGGGATATGGCTGCCCTTATAGGCAGAGAGCTTTGAATCAATCTCTTCGTAAATTGCTTCATCACTTGCCCCTTCTTCAATCAGCCTTGCCAGATTCTCAAAGCCGATCTCAATGACTTCGGATGACGGCAAAGCGTCGCGGTAGGCATGGCTGTTGGCCGTAAAGCAGGTTGCCAGAACAAGAAGTTTTTTCGCATGGACTTCTTTGGCGGTCACATCGATGATGTTGACTAAGCGCATCCCTTCCACCTGCGGATGCATGGAGCTCATCGTATTGCAGCCGATGATGACCGTGCGGATTTTCTGCGAGCGGAAAAAGCGCATGTTCTGCGCAAAGATCTGCTGCAGTTCCTCTTTGCTCTTGTTGCCGTAAGGAACATTGGCCTGATCAGCGAAAAAGACGATATCCTGTTTCGGATACGCCTCTTTGATACTGTGATAAATATGGTAGCCTCCGAGTCCGGAGTCAAAGATTCCAATTCTGCTCATACCGATTCCCTGAAAGTTTTTAAGGCTCTGTGTACCCGTGTTGCCATCTCCACGCCGCAATAGCGGAAGTGATACGGTTCTTCCTTACTGTACTGGGCAAAGCCGTATTCATAGGCATGTGCCAGCATCCAGTAATAGACCTTGGAGTCGGATAATCCGTTCTCCATGTCAAAGACAAAGGAAAGCCCGAGCTGGTAATCAATGGTTCCCGGCCGGTTCTCCTGATTCATTTCATATAATGTCTGGAAGGAAAGATATCCCTGCAGGATCCTGAATCCGTCCAGATCCGTTACGCTCTCATCCGCTTCCATCGCCCGTAACATCCTATCCAGTTCCGCAGCTGCTTCCGATCTCAGTTCGATTGGTTCGCCATACCCTGTTTCCAGCATGACGAGATCCTTCGGAACATAGTAGCCGACCGGATGCGCTGCATCCACATACGTTTCATAGTTTGCCGCATCCTTGATGAGTGTCGGAGCATCCGGATAATCACGGTAGTAGTCCAGAATCTCATGGACATAATAGCTGTCCTTGAGTTCCGCATGGACATCTGCTCCCCACAGACGTTCCATCGTGTGGTAGTAATCCACGACCTGCTGATTGGTCAATGACGGAACATTGGCATGGATGTTGTTATACTCCATGATGCGGTAGATCGTAAAGCGGTTGCAGTTGATATAGTCCATGAAATACTCCGGCTGAATGGCATACTCAATGATGTATTCCACCGCCTCATCGTCCAGTTTCTTCACAATCGTGTCGTGCTGGGCAGGTGTCAGCGTATACGGATACCTGCTTAAAGGATCGTAAGAACGATTCATGTGGACAAAACAGATCAGTGCGATCAGTAAGACGCACAGGATGAACAGGATCCTCTTTTCTTTCATGGCCTTTACTCAATGGTTTATTTTATCACGAATGGAAGGTTTGATAAACCTTTTGCGCGACATCTTTCGGAATGACCTCAGAGAGTTCCTCGAGAGTTGCCTCTTTGATTCTGGCGAAAGAGCCGAACTTCTTTAATAACAGTTTTCTTCTTGTCTCCCCGATGCCTTCAATCTCGAGTAATGCACTTGCCACCTGACTCTTGGAGCGCTTTTCACGGTGATAGGTAATCGCAAAGCGGTGCACCTCATCCTGCATCCGGGTCAACAGATAGAATAATGGCGAATCCTTGCGCAGATGGAGGCGGTTGCCGTCAGAGTCCATTAAATCGCTGGTGTCGTGGTTGTCATCCTTCACTAAGCCGTAGATGGAAATCGTATCACTCATATACAGCGAGTCCAGAATCTCCTTTGCCACCTGGATCTGCAGATCGCCGCCGTCGACGATCAGTAAATCCGGCCGCTCCAGCTGATCCTTTAAGACGCGGAAGTATCGGCGGTAGATGACTTCGCGCATGTTGCTGAGATCATCCGCTCCGTTATGCACGTTGTATTTGCGGTAATCCTTTTTCGAAGGTTTGCCGTCTTTGTATACCACCATGCCGGCGACCGCATTGCTGCCGCTGATATGGCTGTTATCGAACAGTTCGATGCGGTGGACCGGTTTGCCGACGATCTCATTGAGTTCGTTCATGGCGGCTTCCCCGTCTTCATCCATCTTGTTTACTACCGTGAAGTGGCGGTTCAGATACTCCTTCGCATTCATCTCCGCCATTTCCAGAAGCTTATCCTTATGTCCCTTCTGCGGGCGGAAGATGCGCTCTTCCACTTCATCTTTTAATGAGGATGTATCAAAGTCCTGCGGTATGAGGATCTCCTTTGGAATCTCGTGGCTCTCATAGTAGAGTGCCATATAGCTGATGACCATATCCATCGGCTCATCATCGTACAGAGCATCCAGATGCGAAATTTTCTTGGCCAGCTTCCCTTCCCGTATGAGTAACAGGGAAATGGAAACGTATCCCTTCTCCACGATATAACTCCACACATCCTGGGAAGCGTTGTTATTGACCTGTACCTGCTGCTTGGCAATGGTGCGGTTAATGGCGTCGATTGTTTCCTGCACCTCTTTCGCCTTTTCAAACTCCAGTGCCATGCTGAACTCATCGCGCTTTGCGCTGAGTTCCTTAATGACATCCTGCGTGTCGCCGCGCAGGAAGCGCAAGGCACGCCTGGTCATCTCTTCATACTCTTCCTTGGAAACAAGACCCACGCAAGGCCCCTGGCATTCGCCGAGATGGTAATAGAGGCAGAGCTTCTTTCCCATCTTGTTGCACTTGCGGAAGGGATAGATCTGATTCAATAGCGTGATCGTCTCTTTGGCGCTGGTCACATCCGGATACGGTCCGAAGTAGTGCGCCATGCGGTCCCTTTTGCGCTCCCGCACCGTTTTCAGTGTCGGGAAGTCATCGGAAGACAGCTTGATGTAAGGATAGGTCTTATCATCCATGAACTGGATATTGAAGCGCGGGGTGTACTGCTTGATCAGATTGATTTCCAGCACCAGCGCTTCCTTTTCCGTCTTGGTGACGACATAGTCAAAATCGGCAATGTTGCTTACCATCTTGGTCGTCTTGTTGTCATGCGACCCGGTAAAATACTGCCGTACTCTGTTCTTCAGGTTTTTGGCCTTGCCGACATAGATGATGGTCCCGCTCTTATCCTTCATCTGGTATGAGCCCGGTTCCTCCGGCAAAGCACTCAGTTTCGCTTCCAGGTATTCTCTGTTCATTTCTTCTTTTTAAATGTCAGAATCGTTGCGCCGCTGCCGCCTTCACTCTCGCCGCCGTAGCGCATCTCTTCAATAAACGGGTTATTCTTTAAATGCGTCCAGATGCCCTTGCGCAGTGCCCCGGTTCCAAACCCGTGGATCACCCGTAAGAACGGTGCCTTTAGAAGGATCGCATCATCAATGTATTTATCCAGAATCGGTAAAGCCTCATCCACGCGATAACCGATCAGATTCAGCTCCAGCGGCATGCTGCCGGGCTTCTTCACGGAAACGTGGCTCTTTTCCTTCTTCTGCTGCGGTTTCTCTTTCAAATAGGAAAGATTGTTTAGTGAAACCGTCATGCGCAGGCCGTTGACATTGACAACCGCCTTATTTTTCTGCAGGGATTCGATCACGCCGCGCTGATTGGAATTACGGATGGAAACGTAATCGTTCACCTTGAATTCGTGATCCTCCGCTTCTTCCTCTTCTTCCTCGGCATTTGCCTTGACGTCAAGCGTATGTTTCAGCTTGATGGCTTCGTGCACCGTCTGGCTTTCACGTAAGAGTTTTAACAGCTGATCCGCTTCTTTCTGCGCTTCCTGCAGATATTCATCGGCTTCCTTCTTCGCCGTGTCCAGTAACCTGTCTTTCTGTGTCTGGTAGGTATTCAGCTCTTTCTGTAAGGCTTTCTGTTCGCTTTCGAGTTCCTTTTCCTTCTGCTTTAAAAGATCCTCGTGTCTTCTGCTTTCCGCAAGAGATACTTCCAGCTGTTCCAGTAAAGCTTCTTCTCTAGTCCGGTAGCTGACGCGCAGCTGCTTCGCCCTGTCCAGGATGGAATCGCTTAAGCCGAGCCGGCGGGCAATCTCAAGAGCATTGGACTGACCCGTGACCCCTTCCACGAAGCGGTAGGTCGGCTTTAATTCCTCCTGGTTGAATTCCACGCTGGCCACCTGGATCTCCGGATAGCGCTTGCCATACGTCTTCAGTTTGGAGAAGTGCGTTGTGACGGCTGAGAAGCAGCCGACGGCACGCAGATGATCCAATATCGCCATCGCGAGGCATTCCCCTTCATTCGGATCGGTGCCGTTGCCCGGCTCATCCAGAATGACTAAAGAGTTCTTCGTAACCTTATTGCAGATATCCGCCAGGCGGTTCATATGTGAGGAGAATGTGGAAAGATTCTGCAGAATGCTCTGCTCATCTCCGATATCCACAAAGATCTCATCAAAAAGCGGGATCGTGGCTTCTTCACAGCTTAAGGCCATGCCGCAGTACGTTAATACGGTAAAAAGACCGATGATCTTTAAAGAGACCGTCTTACCGCCCGTATTCGGCCCGCTGATGAGCAACATCCGCTTGTCCTTATCGATATGGTAGCTGTTGGCAACCACCGTCTTCTGGTCTAAAAGCGGGTGTCTGGCCCCTTTCAATGTCAGTGTGTCGCCGATCGTCGCAACGCAGCCGTCATAATCCTTCGCCCAGAGGGCTCTGGCGTTGAAAGAATCCAGAAGCTCGAGCGTATACAGATTTCTTAAATAATCTTCCGCATGGCGCTTGACACGCCGGGAAAGATTGGTCAGGATCTGGTGGATCTCTTCATGGATCTGATACTGGATGCTCTGACGCTCATTATTCAGCGTTAAGAGGCATTCCGGCTCCATGTAGATGGTCTGGCCGGAATTGGATTCTCCGTGGATGAACCCGTTGACGGTGTTCTTCTCGGAATTCTTGACTAAGACAACCACCCTGTCATTGCGGCTGGTGGTAATGGTATCACTTAATTTGGAGGAGTTGTTGCGGACATACTCCTGGGCTGTCTTGTGCAGATTGTTCTCGCACGTTTTCAGGCTTCTGCGCAGCTGTTTGAGTTTCGGGGAAGCCGAGTCATTGACTTCACCGTTCTCATTGATACAGCGCTGAATCTCAGCAGAGAGATCCGGATAGACGCGCAGCGAATCCGAAAGTTCATGAATCTCGCTTAATGAGAGATCAGAGCTCTTATTGATAAAGCTGACAACATTCTGACACACGTAAGCATGCTGGGCTACGGATAAGAGTTCCTGTGCATCCAGCGTCGCATCCATCAGAGAGGCATTCAGCTGCGTGGTGATGTTGCGGATGCCGCCCAGCGGCAAAGAGCCATAGCGCACCACTAAGGCAATCATCTCTTTCAAACGGGCGAGTTCCCGGTTCAGATAAAGCGAATTGTTCGATGGCGCAAGCTCCATGATGTGCTGTTTTCCAAGGGAAAAAGAGCAGTAAGAGCTTACTGCCTGTTTTACTTCTTCCAGCTGAAATTCATGAAAATCATTTGCCATTTCTATGTAAGATCTTATTGATCGTCTCCTGTACATCCTGGGCTTTAAAGCCGTGTTCCTCAAAGAAGTGAATAACCTTATCCACCTGTTCCTGCGTCACTTCCTCATTGTTCTCCATATTCCAGATGGAGGAGATCACTTCATTCTCTTCCACCAGATCCGAGAACTCATGGAACGCCAGCACGCTGACCTCTCTGACCGGTTTTAAGACCGTATGTTCCACGATCTCATTTCCGTTGACAAAGAGCGGTGTGGAAAGGAAATAGGTTGCCACGCACATCCAGATGGCGAATAAGACGACGGATACCAGCATCCCCAGCGACTTGTTCACTTCCTTGATCACCGGGATCTCCCCTACGACCTTAAAGAGCGGTCGTAATAAGAGCACGATGATCAGGCAGGCAAAGAAGAGAATCACAAACCACAACCCGCGGTTAAAGCGTTCATAGAAGAAGTTCTCCAGAATCGTCCCTTCCAGCGTGGATGCTCCCTGCGGCCAGATGTTGATCCGGCTGGCAACCGCCTTGTAGAAATGATGGGCAATTAAGAACGCAGCCAGAAGACCAAACAGGTCCAGAAGCTGGTCAAAGAAGCCCCTTTTATAGCCGAGAAACATGAATACGATCAGCAAAACGCCGATCCCGATATTAATATATAGCGTCCAATCCATTGGAATCGTCATCGAAAATCACCTCGAGACTATTTTAACATAATTATGGAAAAGAGAGTGAATATGATAGAATAGAGCCATGAACACCATCTCACTCGTCTTAAATGAGGAACAGAAAAAGCTTCTGCATCATCTCTATGGGGAATATGAAGTCACGCCCAAAAATCCCTATATCACTCATCAGTACAACCCGATGGGCTGCGTGATTTCCCTTTATTCGTCTGATAAAGCCGTCTTTCAGGGAAAAAGCGCAGAAGAATACGCTTCCGCCTTCACTTTAAAAGAAGAAGGCTCTTTTGAGGAGCATGCCGGCAGCGATGAAGTCGGAACCGGGGATTTCTTCGGACCGATCTGCGTCTGTGCCTCCAAGGTCACTTCCAAAGATGTTTCCCTACTGGAAGAGCTAGGCGTCAGGGATTCCAAGCAGATTACGGATGAGGTGATTCTGCGCATTGCGCCGCAGATCATGGAGCGCGTTCCCTATGCCCTGCTAATTCTGAACAACGCCAAATACAATGAGGTGAACGCATCCAACAACATGAACGAGATGAAGGCCAAACTGCACAACCAGTGCTTCATTAATCTTTCGAAAAAGACGGAGCTTCCTTCAAAGATCGTCATCGATCAGTTCTGCGAAGAGAAGACCTACTACCGCTATCTGAACGGGATGCCCTATGTTGTCGGGAACATCTATTTCACCCCGCGCGCCGAGAACCAGTTTCTCGCCGTTGCCTGCGGTGCCATCATCTCCCGCTACGCCTTTTTAAAAAGCATGGAGAAGATGAGCGAGCAGTATCATTTCCACTTCCCTAAAGGTGCCGGTGCCCAGGTGGATGATGCCATCCTGCGCTTTGTGAAGGAATACGGAAAAGAAGAGCTCCGTAATGTTGCCAAACTCAATTTCAAAAACATTCAGAAAGTCGGATTATAACAGGCCATATAGCCTGTTTTCCTTTTGTGCAAAGAAAAAGTTTCCTCCGCAAGACGGACAAGCCGTCTTTGGAGGAAACAATGTATTCTCAATTATCTTTGGAATAATAGTATTTCCGTAAGAAATAGGTCGGCGTGCAGCTCCAGGCATGGCAGAAACTGTGAACCACCAGCCCGCCGTACGGGGATTCCTTCGGATCTTTGGGATTGTAGAGTTCCCAGAAGGTATCCGTCCCCTCTTTCAGCATGCCGTCCCAGTATTCATGCATTCTGGTATATGCCTTTTCCTTTTCACCTACCTGAATAAGCGCTTCAATGTAGTGATGATAGGCGTACGGGCTGCTCATTCCTTCCGCGTAAGGAATCTCTTCCACGCGCTTCAGAATCTCTTTTCCTTCCTCTGCACTCACAACACCGGCTAAGATCATCCAGATCTGCGAAGCGCAGGAGATTTGTTGTTCTTCTCCGCTGACAAATACGCCTAGCGTCTTATCAAAGAGTGTCCGGGCAGCTCTGGTTTTCGCCTCGATTTCCGCGTCCAGATCTCTGTGATCTTTCTGTAATGCTTCTTCAATTTTCACCAGCGCTTTTAAGCCGTAAAGATAGATGGCCTGCCCCGGTGCCTGTTTGTCCAGTCTCAGATTCCAGTCCACAAAGATGCGGTCTGAGCGCTTCGGATCCAATAAATCATTCTCATCAAAGCACTTCTTTAAGAGGTCGCGCTGACGCAGAGCGACCGGTTCCAAGTCCTTCAGTGTTTCCAGATCTGAGGAAGCTTCATAGTAGTCCCAGAGCGCACTGATAAAGAAGACGGTATAGTCAAACATGGACTGAAAGTCGCATTCCACCTGCGGTGAAAGGAAGATGTTGCTGGCAAGCTTCCCTTCTTCCAGCGTTGAACCCGCAAAGAGGTAAAGGCAGCGCTTGACCAGATCCATATTGCGGTAGGTTTCGTAATTGGCCAGTGCCTGTAATCTTAAATCTCCCAGCCAGAGTCTGCGATCCCGTTTCGGTCCGTCTTCAAAGACTTCCTGCATGCAGTTATGCAATGTGCGCAGCGCCACCCTGTCCATCTCTTCATCTTCCGCTTTCATCGGGATCTTCTCCACCAGATAATCATTGGCAGAGCTCACCGCTTCCACGGATACGCTTGGTATGATCAGGGAATAATTCTCCGATAACGCCAGAACACGGATCTTGACATAGCGGAACGCGTAACGGCGCTCAAGTTTTACAACATTGGGTAAGACATCCACATGGATGCGCTCTTCCTGGACCCAGCTTCTGGAGATCCAGCCGTGGTAATCCTCCGTATTCTGAGAAAGCTCTTCCTTAATCTCCGCAAACTGCAGCTGCAGATAGAGCGGCGCATCGGGATGATGACCGGTAGAGCAGAGATTCAGCGTCAGATAACCGACGTAATGATTCCCGAAGTCGAAGATGACCTCTTCGTTTTCTCTGAGCGGAGAAGAGTCGCCGTGAACGACAACGTTTTCTCTGATTAATTCCGGCTTCAGACGTTCCGCCTGTGCCAGAAAGTATTCGTTTCTCATCATGCTCTCCCTTTTTCAGCTTTCGGTTTTACGTGCAGGATCTGTTTCAGTCTGCCCTCATTGTTCAGATAAATTAAGAAGCTGACAAGTAAGAGTGCACTGACGACCTGCTGCACGCTGGAGTTCACCATTAAGCGGACGTAGAGCAATGAGAGGAAGGATGTGGAGACGGCTCCCAGAAGATAGCCTGCCTTGTCGTTTGCGAATCTGCTGATATAGCCGCCGATAAACATCGGCAAAAAGGCCATGAACATCGGACCGATGGAGCCTAAGTTCAGTGCCATCTGCACCGAACCGGTCGTGGTAGCTGAGACAAAGCCCTGTGCTCCCATTAATAAGCCCGCAATGGCGTAACACAGTACGGCATTGCGCTTTTCGTTGATTCCGGTGTTGACCGCCACCTTCTGGCCGCTTAAGAGTGCCTTATAGTTATAGCCGAACTCCGTATGGTCAAAGACGACGATCATAAAGCACAGCGCTAAGGCGATGATGATCAGAAAGCGCGGGATGCTGGCAAAATTCAGCAGTTCACGGTTATTGATAAATGACACCCCATGACCTCCCGTAACGGAGTAGGCAATTCCTTCATAGAAGAGCGCCACACCGAGCGAGACGATCATCGGAGGAAGTTTGACACTGACGTAGATGATACCGCTCAGTAAGCCGAGCAGTAACCCGAAGATGAGGGAAAGAGCCAGCATGGCATACGGGCCGAGATTCATCTTCAATGTCAGCTGGATGCTGAACACGCTGGACAGTAAGGCAATCGAACCGATGGAGAAGTCAAATCTTCCCGAGTTCAGATTGATCGACAGCGCATATGTCACAAGAGCGACATTGCAGACGGCGCGGACATACGTCAGCCAGTTCAGCGTATTGGTATCAAATAATCTTATCCCGTGCAAGAGGCAGATTCCTTCACAGACCGCGAAGGTCAAAAGCGGAATTGCCAGTGTTGCCAGTAGTCTCTTTCCTTTATTCATGGGTGTACCTCTTCCATTGAGGCAGATGCCATATCAGCATCTGCTATTTCTTTAAATTCTGAATTTCTTCGAAACTGTAAGCGTTGACGAAGGCGGCGAAATCATCATAGGATGCGCCGAATAACTGATCCAGCATGGCTCTTGTGTATGCCGGATCTGTTGTGGAGGAATCCACAGCATAGAACTTCTTCGCTTCTTCCGCATTTGTTGCGACCCAGTAACCCTGGCTTAAAGCGAGAGCTTCATTGTTGGCTGTACGGATCGGATGACCCTGAACAGCAGAGAGCGTGGCCATGAAGATCGGGCCGATGGAGGCAGAGAATTTGCCTGCCAGATAGTTTAATGTACCGGCTTCCATGGCACCGACAGCGTCTGCCGTGTAGGAATCGACCGTGCCGAGAACCTGGTTTTCCTTCTTGAAGGCGGCGAATGTGTCAAGACCGCTTCCGACAGCAAGTAATACTTCCGTACTTGGATCATTGGCGGCTGCAGCGAGTTTGCCAAACCATGCATCATCGAAGTCATAACCGCCGATATAGCTGACCAGTTCCACGCTTCCGATCACCGCCGGTTCCAGCTGACAGTTCTTTTCATAGATCTTACCAATCATGCTGCCCATGTCTTTTGCGCCGAAGTAGTCACCGTTTCCGGCTTCGCACATGGCGACTAAGATACCGGCTGTACGGTAGATGTGCATATCGACATAGTACGGAGTGGCTCCGCCGAAGACCGCGAATTTTGTCTTGCCTTCATCCAGGTATTTCTTTGCCATGTTGTATCCGGCCATATATTCCGTATAGAGGTCCGGTCCGATGGCGCCGACATAGTATTCGTTATCCTTGAATTCCTTGTATTCATCCTCGGACAGCGTACCTGTGGCAACAGCGTAGTAGACTTTGTTTTCGATACATTTGCGGATCTGGGCCGGACGGTCAGCAGACGCAAAGGAGATGATTGCCTTGCAGTTATTGGCGATGAAGTTGTCCAGTGCGCTTGCTTCGGCAGCGGCATCTGTGAGTTCATCGGAATACATGAAGGTCACGTTGTACTGCTTCTGAATATAGTCTTCATAGTAGGAACGGAATGCCAGAGCTTCCGCGCCCGTTGCGTCAGCAACCAGAACGCCGATCTTGACATTTGTTTTGTCATCGATCCCGTCTGTTGGCGTATCGGATCCTTCGTTGCCCTTGGAGCAGCCGATCGTTCCGATTACCAGTAAACAGGTAAGCAGGATTGCGAAATACTTTTTGATCTGTTTCATTGTTTTCTCCTTTTTCTTTTCAAATTATCTCGGTAACATATTCCGTCTCTGGTCACTCATCGAAATGTAGACCACCAAGAGGAAGATGATTGCCTTTACCATCTGGCTGATTCCGCTGTTTAAGTTCAGCATCAGCATGATCTGGGACAGCAGCGTCATGGAGAGCGCTCCGACGACTGCCGAATAGATTTTGGAACGGGCGCCGCCGCTGACCGGCATGCCCCCGAAGACAATCGATATAATGACATCCATGCCCACGCTCGAAGCCGTGTTACGGGAGAGTGTCGGGGCATAGGTAATGGTCAGAAAACTGCCGAGTCCCACGCCGATCCCGGCCATAATGAAGGCCAGAATGGCAAGCTTGCTGGGATTAAGTCCCGTGAGGCGGGCACATTCCGGATTGCCGCCGGTGAACTTCTCCTGCCGTCCGAGCTTCAGGAAACTGAAGACGAAGATGCAGACGGCCAGATAGAGCGCCATGACTATAAACTTGAACCATACGGTGTTCAGAGCACTGACGGCCTGGGATGGAACCTGAATGATATCCCCGGTTCCGTTTGCCCCGATCAGCATGAGTACCGCCGCATTCAGCAGAGATAACATGGCGATTGTTGTAACGAAGACCGGCAGATGGAAGACGGAAGCCAGAATGGAACATACCAGTGCAATTCCGACGGCCGTCAGAATACATGCTGCAAGCATCACCAGCAAACTTCCCGTCTTGTTGTATGCCATGGCTCCGATCAGGGCGCTGACGCACATGTTTGCGCCAAGCGAGATATCAAATGAGCCAAGGGTGTAGATGAAGATGGCACCTGTTGCCACGACGATGACGATGACCGACTGGTTCAGGATGTTCTTCATGCTGTAAGGTATATTGATGTCTTTATAAACTGCCATGGCAAAGAAGCCGGCAAATAAGAGAATAAGACCGAAGAGCGGTGCAATCTGGAAGATCCGGTTTTTCCACATTTCTTTTTTGAGCTGTTTTTCCATATACGTTCGCTCCTTTTAAATCATGTACTGAATGACATCAGCTTCCGAAAGTTCCCTGCTTCTGAGCAGTTCCTTCTCAAGCTTTCCGTCTTTCATGATTAAGATCCTGTCGCTCATGCCGATGAGCTCCGCCATCTCTTCCGAAATCAGAAGTATGGATTTGCCTTCGTTGCGCATCTGATACATCAGCTGATACATGGCCTGTTTCACGCCGATATCCACGCCACGCGTCGGGCAGTCCAGAATCAGGATCTCACTGTCCCGGCCGAGCCACTTACCGAAGGCCACCTTCTGCTTGTTGCCGCCGGAAAGCGCGGAGACATACTGATTCGGCCCGGTGCACTTGATGCTTAAGGCATCGATTTCCCTCTGTACGTAAGCCGTTTCCTTCTTTGGAAGAATGATGTGTCCGCCGTTTGCGATCTTATCCAGTCCCGCAATGGCGATATTGTCCTTGATGCTGGCTTCAAGATTCAGAGATTCCACGTCTCTGTCTTTTGCCACATATCCGACCTGCAGCTTCATCGCCTGGGCAATGGAAGTGATATGCTCACCATGAATCGTAAAGCTGCCGCTTTCGACGCCTTCCGCTCCGAAGAGTACCTTGCCGAGCGTATGCATGCCGCAGTGGGAAAGTCCGCCGACGCCCAGGATCTCCCCTTCATGAAGATCAAAGGAGAAATCCTTCAGCTGGTTGCCTGAATTCAGCCCTTCCGCATGCAGTACGACGTTACCTGTTACCGGGGAATCATAATCATCGCGGTAATAGTTTCCGCTTAACTCCCTGCCGATCATGGAAGTTTTGATGGCGTTTTCCTCAAAGTCTTTTTTCTCAAACGTACGGATGATATTGCCGTCACGAAGTACCGTCAGCCTGTCGCAGACATTCATGATCTCATCCAGATCATGCGAGATAAAGATCACTGTCTTATCTTCCTTTTTCATCCGGTTCATGATGGCATAGATGATATCTCTGCCGCGCTGCGAGAGTGCCGTTGTCGTCTCGTCAACGACCAGCACTTTCGGAGAGGAAGCCATGACCTTGGCGATTTCCACCAGTTTTCTGTCCTGGAAGTCCAGCATGCCGGTGATCATTTCCGCCTTGATATGGGTTGCGCCGATCTGATCGAGTGCCTTCTGGGCATCCTGCATCATCTGCTTCCGGTTCACAAACATCCCCTTGCGGTAGTTTGTGATTTCCCCGAGATAGATGTTTTCCGCAACCGTGATTCCCGGTACCGTACCGTTTTCCTGTACGATCATTCCGACTCCCTTTTTCAGGGCATCATTCATGCTTTCCGGCTGCCATTTTTCCCCTTCCAGATACATCTCTCCCTGATCCGCTTTCTGCATTCCGGCATAGATGGAAGTCACCGTCGACTTGCCGGAACCGTTTTCCCCGATCAGGCCCAAAATCTCTCCCGAGAAAGCCTCGATATCCACATGATTCAGTGCCACTGTGGAGCCGAAGCGCTTGGACATATCCGTGATCTTAACAACATTTCTCATAGTCCGTTCCTCATTATCCGCTACGTTTGTTTACATTTTCATGATAACGGAAAAGAAGAAAATCAAAAATTGTCAAAAGAAACCGTTTACATTGATTTTTATTATCCATAATATTAAAATATTCATAGTGAATTGATTATTTTTGATTTAGAGGTATCATTATGAATCAAATCGAACTGTTACAGAACCTTCATAACCTGAATGAAAGCGAAATGTTCTATAAACGCTACCAGGAAGCGAAGCAGAACCGCCGCACCTTTGATTCGTTTTTAAAGAATCTGGATCTTCCGGAAGTGATCAAGGCACACTACATTATTCCGGAAATTCAGGAGACAATGCCCCCTGCCATGAAGGATGAATACTTCTTCAGCAGCGGAGATATCGGGATCCGTTTACAGAAGCACAACTGCTACACCCCGGAATTCCGCCACTTTCACACCTACTTTGAAGCCTTCTATGTCTATGAAGGCGTCTGCAGGCATGAGGTCGGCGCAGAGCGGAAACTCTTGCAGATGGGTGACTTCTGCATTATCCCGCCGGGAACGGCCCATTCCATTTCCGTGCAGGACACTTCCATCATCATCGATATGATCCTCTCGGCGGAAGTCATCGAAAACGTCTTCAAGAATCCGACCTATTATAAAAACAATCCCCTCGCGGAGTTCTTCCTGCGAAACATCCGCTACGCAAGCGACGGGAACTATCTGATCTTCCATACCGGAAACGACCAGGAATTAAAGAACCTGTTACTGGAGATGATGCTGGAGAGCGTGAACAAATACCCGGAATACGATGCCATCCTCTATTCCCAGTTTGCCATCTTCTTTGCGAAGCTGGTACGCTACTACAAGGACACGATCGAAATGCCTTCCACAAACTCCTACAACGCTGATCTGGCCTATGATGTCGTCGCCTATATCCAGGAGAATCACAACACCATCACGCTCGAGGATGTTGCTGCAAAATACCATTACACGCCGGAATATACTTCCCGTTTTATAAAAAAAGTAACCGGCAAGACGTTTATGGAGCTATTGACGGATGCCAGAATGAAGCACGCGATCTCGCTTTTAAAATCCACGAGTCTGTCCATCAGCCAGATCTCACTTCAGATCGGGTATGAAAACGTGGAGAACTTTATCCGCGTCTTCCGCAAGCATTACAGCACCACGCCGAGCGCCTACCGCCGCAATTCCGCCCTTTCCACCTATCTTCCTTAAGAAAAAGACAAAAAAACAGGCTGATGCAATGCATCAGCCTGTGCTGTTTCTATTCTCTAGCAGCCTTTTCTGCCGCTTTTATGATCCTCAATCGAGCACGCCATATTCGTTCCGTATTCGATGAGTCCCGCATCCGCAGGATCTGTGGAGACTCTGCCGTCTTCAAAGACGAAGGCCGGGATTCCGACATCCCCCATCGCTTTCAGACGGTCAAAAACGGGATTTGTGTCACGCAGGCGTATAAACGCGCTCATATTGCGGATATTCTCTCCGATGTTGATGTATTCAAATTCATCCTCGCGTCCCTTGACCTGCTCATGAACGTAATCGCAGTACGGGCACGTCGGCATTCCGTAGATTTTGATCATGATTATTCTCCACTTTCTATTTCAGTTCTGCTTTGATTTCGATGACTTTATCCATCTGGCATAATTCCACGCCGCTATCACGAAGCATCTTCTTACTCGCCTTGAAATTCTCCAGAGCCGCATATTTATCGGATTCATACACCACGCGCTTGATGCCGCTCTGAATGATGGCCTTGGCGCATTCATTGCACGGGAACAGGGAAACATAGAGCGTGCATCCTTCTAATGAAGTGGTGCTGTTTAAGATGGCATTGAGTTCCGCATGGACGACAAAGGCATACTTCGTATTCAATACGCCGCCTTCTCTTTCCCACGGGTAGCTGTCATCATCGCAGCCGTACGGCATGCCGTTGTATCCAAGACCTACGACCTTTTTGGCAGGGTTTACGATACAGGCACCGACCTGCGTGTTCGGATCCTTGGAACGCATGGCACTCAGTTTGGCCAGCCCCATGAAGTATTCATCCCAGCTTAAGACACCTTCTGCACGTTTCATCTTCTTATCCTCCTACGATCTGATAATATTTGAGCAGATTGCTTTCGGCAATCCGGGCAAGAAAACGTAAATCCAACTGCCGCAAGGCGTTGACATAACCGTAATCCGTTCCCAGATACATTGTACCATACTTCGGATCACGGGCAATTAAGAAGCCGATCACACCGATCAAAAGAACCAGCGCCACCGTACTGTTGGTACGCAATGACTTCCAGGATTCCTTCTTTGAGAAAATGATTCCCAAAAGCGCCCCTGCAATAAAGCCGCCAAGGTGTCCCAACAAAGAAACCGAGGGCATAAAGGAAATCAGGATGTTGATAATCAGAACGCTTGTAAACGTCCGGGCAATCCGCGGGTTACGGATGGCTCCCGTTTCAACGGCATACACCAGTAACATGGCCAATAGTCCGTATAATCCCCCGCTTAAGCCAAGCGAGACTTCGTTGTAGCTGCCTGCCATAACGGCAAGTCCCCCGACAAAGATGCTGACTAAAAGCGCCAGGAGGAACTTCTTTTTGCCGTAAACGCGCTCCATCGCTGGACCGATGGAATAAAGCGCGTACATATTCATAAATAAGTGGAAGAATTCCGTATGCACAAAGCCGTATGTAATCAGACGGTGGAATTCGTGGTTGCCCAGAACCAGCGTCTTGTAATACGCACCCATTAAGATCCCGCCCAGAACGTCATCGGAGAACTTCTTCCCTGCCAGAAGTGCCAAAACAAAGATGGCCGTGCAGAGAATAATGATCGAATAGCTCAGAGGCAGGTTTTTGAGCGTCGGCTTGCTTTTCTGATGATTGGCGTTATTGACTTCATGGATCTCTTTTAAGACTTCCCGGTATTCCCTGACCGGGTTTTTGATTTCCTTGAGTAGACTCCGTATTCCCGGGAAGATGTTATCCAGCTCGTCACTGCTGGCGAAGTCCTTCTCTAAACAGTACTCCAGAATATCCTTATGATACTGGGTCGGCTGCTCTTCATTGATGTGGATACATAGGAGCTTTCCGCCGTCGAGTTCCAGTGCCTCAAAGACTTTTTCACGCGTCATTAGAAGCCGCTCCAGCTCAAAACGGTCACTTTGTGCCGCAAAGGGCGTGATGCGGACCAGCGGAAAAATTCCGTTTTCCTGCATCAGCCAGATTTCCTCTTCGGGATTCTGACCGGAGCGGACGCGGATCACTTCATATCCGTAATGTTTCATCAGGTAGGCGGCTACCTGAAAGCTGTAGATCTGCTTTTTACCGATTGCCATTCTCTTTGCGCAGTTCCTCTAAGATGTTCTTAAAATCCTCCGGCAAGTCACAGTTCACCGTGATCTGTTTTCCTGATACCGGATGGGTAAATGTCAGTTCGTAGGCGTGCAGAAGCTGACCGTCACACGCTAAGGTCTTGCGCGGTCCGTATTTCGGATCCCCTGCCACCGGATGATGGATAAACGCCATGTGGACGCGGATCTGATGCGTTCTGCCTGTTTCCAGGCGGCACTCCACCAGACAGTAGTCCTTAAAGCGCTCCTTCACCGTAAAATGCGTGACGGCATTTCTTCCGTCTTCCGTGACCGCCATTTTCAGACGGTCGTTTTTATCACGGCCGATCGGTGCATCGATCGTGCCGAAGTCATGCTCAATATTCCCGTGTACGATAGCCAGGTATTTGCGTGATACGCTTTTAATTTGCAGCTGTTTCACTAAAGACTCATGCGCCACGTCGTTTTTCGCAACAATCAAAAGTCCCGTTGTATCCTTGTCAATCCGGTGTACGATTCCCGGTCGCAGTACCCCGTTGATTCCGCTTAAGTCCTTGCAATGATACAGCAGTCCGTTGACCAGTGTCGGCTCCTTGTACGTATCTGCCGGATGGACCACTAAGCCGCGCGGCTTATTGACCACGATGACATCATGGTCTTCATAGACGATATCCAGATCCATCGGGATCGGCTCCACGGAGAGTTCCTTCTCTTCCGGAATCTCCAGGCGGATCTCATCATTCTCCCTCAGCTTGTAGCTGGACTTGCTTTCGGCATCATTAACGCTCACAAAACCTTCATCGATCAGATTCTGAATGCGACTGCGGGAAAGATCCGAATGCGCGGAAAGATACTTATCGAGTCTTGTTTTCTCATCTTCCTTACTGACGACGAATTCCAAAGTTTCCATTGCCTACTCCTCTTCGCTTTTGATGATGCAGAATGCCAGAATGAAAAAGCCGATGACTAAATAGCAGTCCGCAAAGTTAAAGACCGGATAGTTATAGCCGAAGATATAGAAATCCAGAAAGTCACGCACATAGCCGAATAAGAGCCGGTCATAGAAGTTGCCCAGCGTTCCGGCCAAGACCAGAATCAAAGCAGTCCGTAATAGCGGACTCTTGCTTTTCTCATCGAACAGCATGTACCCGATCACACCCACGACCACAAGTGTGATAACAAAGAAGAATTCCATTCTTCCACTTAACATGCCCCAGGCCGCGCCGGTATTGTGTACCGTTGTAAGATAGAAAAAATCCGGGATGATCCGGATGGAATTTCCCAATAAGATGAAATGTTCCATCAGATATTTGGAAAGGATGTCGACAAAAAACAGTACACCCAGTAATATTCCTTCATTTCGTTTCATAAAATCACCTTTTCGATTATATCATACGTTTATTTTACATTCCAAATCTGAACATTCTGTGAACCCGAATCTTCTTTCTGAATCTGAAGAGATGAGAAATCATGAATGACACGATAGTCCCAGTCTTTTAACGGGAATCCTTCCGTATAGTCATCATATGGATCCAGAACAAAAATGGTGGAAATCCCGGCATTGCGGGCAGCCATGATTCCGCTTCTGGAGTCTTCAAAACTGACGCACTCACTGGCGGAAAGGCCTAAGACACGCAGTGCCTCAAGATACAGGTCCGGCGCGGGTTTGCCGCGGAATTCCGGATGGTCATAAACAATATGATCAAAAGGCAGAAAGCGCTCCAAGTGATAGTGATCATAGAGGCTTCTTACCACAATATATGGCGCACTTGTCGCCATGGCAAGCGGGATATTGCATTCGCGGCATTTCCTTAAGAACTCTTCCAGTCCGTCAGCTAAGGGAATCTTACGGTCTTTGACCATCTGGATGTAGATCTCTTCCTTTCTGTCTCCGTACTTCTGCGCTTCTTCATAGCTCATATCCGGATCCAAAAAGTGATGCATCACTTCCGCATTGATCTTGCCGTAAACGTATTCCTCGTATTCCTCCACGCTGACCTCACGCTTCAAAAGTTCTTCCAGAAACTTGATCCAGGCTTCCACCTGGATCTTTGAATCTAAAATCATCGTGCCGTTAAAGTCGAATATCAATCCTTTTGCCATATAAAACTATTATATCGGATTTTACGATATTTCTCATCCCTTTAACTCAAAGAGGAGTGCCTGATACGGTTTCAGTTCCACCGTATTCCCCTCTTCCTTGATACTGTCATAGTTGTCTAAGCGCACCTGCGCTCTTTTGAAATCAAATGGCAGTTCATAACGCGTAAAGGATTTCGAGAAGTTGGCAACAACAAAGAAACAATTATCTTCTCCCTGACGCAGGTAAGAGACAATTTTCCTGTTCGAATGATCATACTCCTCCGTTTTACCGTAGATGAGCGTCTTCTCGCTTTTGCGCAGCGCAAAGAGTTTCTGATAGAAGCGGTAGATGGACTTTCCCGCTTTCAGATCGGCTTCCGCGTTGATCTTATGATACAGCGGATTGACGCACTGCCACGGGGTCGTTCCCGTATTGAAACCGCCGTTTTCACTGTTGTCCCACGCCATTGGAACGCGTGAGTGATCCCTGGCTCCGTATTTGATAAAGGAGAACGCCAGACGCTTCGGTACGCCGTAGTGACATAAGAGCTCATAGACAAAGTGGCTGACCGGATCTTTCATTTCATCGATGGATTTAAAGTCGGTATTGAGCGCACCGAACTCCTGTCCCATATAGACAAACGGTGTCCCATAGCCGAGATAGGTGATCATTGCCAGCATCGTTGCCGCCTCATAGCGGTAGTGCTCCGCATCGATGGAGAAGCGGGAAATCGCACGCGGATTGTCATGGTTTTCCAGTACCAGCGTATTCCAACCCAAGCCATAGAGTTTACTCTGCGGTGAGAGCAGCCCTTCCTTAAACTGAAGCAGATCAAACGGTTTGCGGAAGAATTTCGCTCCGCCGATATTGTCCGCATCCAGATGGGCAAAGTTGAAGATCGCATTCAGTTCGTGATTCTCTTCTCTGACATATTCCAGAGCGTTCTCTTCGGACGGATGGTAGGATTCCCCGACGGAGAAGCAGTCGAAGTGCTCCATCGAAGCCGCAGTCAGTTCTTTCAAAAACTCGTGCATGCGCGGACCGTCCACAAAGTATTTTGCGCCTTTCTGGAAGCTGTTTCTATCCGTATCATCCTGCATCGGGTAAACTTTCGAATACATGTTGAAAACGTCAAAACGGAAGCCGTCCACGCCCATTTCCAGCCAGTAGTTTAAGATCTTTGCCATCTCAAGACGCACTTCCGGATTCTCCCAGTTCAGATCCGCCTGCTCCTTGCAGAAAAGATGCAGATAGAAGTCCTCACTTCCTTCAATCTGCTCCCAGGCGCTTCCCGTAAAGGTGGAAGCCCAGTTGGTCGGCGGCAAAAGCTTATCCCCTTTTTTAATACCCTTACGTATGATGTAGTAATCGCGGTATTTGCTCTCCGGATCTTTCACGGCTTCTAAAAACCACGGGTGGAATGTGGAGGTATGGTTCATGACCATGTCCATGATCACTCTTAAACCGCGCTTATGACACTCATCTAAAAGACGCTTGAAGTCCTCCATGGTTCCGAACTTCGCGTCGATATTGTAATAGTCCGCAATATCATAGCCGTAATCATAGTCCGGCGAGACGTAGAGCGGTGAAAACCAGATGGCTGTGACACCCAGGTCTTTGATGTAATCGAGCTTGCGTAAGATCCCTTCGATATCCCCGTAGCCGTCATTGTTTGCGTCAAGAAAACTGAACGGGTAAATCTGATAGACTACCGCTTCTTTATACCAGTTGGTTTGTTCCATATTATTTTCCTCTTTGTACTCTTAATTTCATTATACACTTCTTTTTCTTATGCTATAACAAAAGCCCAAGTTTGCCTAAGGAAGTTTCTTTATTAGTGTATTTCCATCTTAGTCTTTTTTTTCATTAGCTTCCTTAATATATTATTTCAGAAAATCCTCATCAACCTTAGCATGTTTGTTCAGCATAGAGCTAATCGAGGCAATACCTTCCTTTGTTTCAGATACATTTCTCTTGAATTCGATGTTTTCATTAACTTTTGGTATATTCATAAATGCCTTTATACACTGACACTCAATCGTCTTTTTACATTGTCGTTCTATCATGTCAGTGTATAATCTTCAAGAATCTTATCAATATAGGTTATTATATTGTTTTTTCAAACACTTACCCCAATCCATAGAATTAAGCACAAATCTGTTTTTAAATGATTATTGGAGTTTTTGAACATTAAACAAAAAGCAGGTGCTATCAATTGAAGCATTTCTATGATGGTTGGAATTATGATTGAGACAAGTATGACTTTTTTTATTCTTCATCTGCAAGCATCGGCATACCGCATATATGATACTGACAATAATGGTTAAGTAAACCTTACAAAAAGGCACCTGAATGTTACTTCAGATGCCGTTTTTTACTTTATAACTGACTGTCCTTTTACCACTGACTGAGGTTCAATAAAATCATATTCATTGCCATAAGGATTGGTGATGCTCAACATTGTACTCATGTCGTAGGTTGCTGAAAACTTCTTAATGTTTCCTAATTGATTTGGCCCCTGAATATACTTATTAGGTGCTATAAATGTACGTTTCATTTTCAAATCCTATCATATAGCAATAGAATCATCTTCCATATGGAAAATGATTCATTGTTACTAAAGATTATCGTATGTGATCAGTTCAACTTCCTGATCCTTTACCCATTTTACAAAACTTTCATCCGTCAGCATTTCCACTTCCTTAGTTCTGTTGACAGTCAATGAAGAATTCCTGATGATATAAGCATCAAGATATCCCGGATGAGCCACAAAGATATCAATTACATCTTTATCTTCATCAAGAATGAGTTTTCTCAATGATGAATATGGATCATATTCCGGGCCCATTGAATCAATCGTCATTCTGAGCTTTTTACCTTCAAAATTCATCGACTTTGAATCAAATGAGACCGGGAACATTCTCAAACCATGCCTTTCGCCAACTATCTCTAAGGCTTTAAAAAAGTTGCCAGAGGCAATCGCATGACCCTCAAAATAATGAGGTTCATCCTTTACGATTTCCTTATACTTCTGATACTGAGCTTCAATTTCAATAACTGCCTCATCAACATTAACGATATCTTCACCTCTTGAAAAAGCAGATCTGTATTCTTTTGATGTTTTAAAATATCCGCGATCGTCAACAAGTGACGGTATTAATGCAGGATCACTTAACGGCTTACCGGCACAGATGTTGGTATGCTGGCCAAAGCATATATCATATCCTTCAACCAGCTTATATCCATTTTCTGCTTCTGGCATGTTAGGCATTATTCCGATGCTTCTGATCAGACCGCCTTTAACACTGTCAGCTATTCCAAGATTGATCGCCCTGGAAAAGCCTAAGTCATCTGCCCTTATTAAAACTTTTTTCATTATTTGGCTTTTTCTCCGAGTCCGAGAATATAAGTAGCTACTGCTGCACCTACCATTGCGATGACGCAGGAAATGATGCCATGAACAAGGTTACCGGTACCTTCACCAATATAGCCAAGAACCATCAGAACATTTGTTGAAGCTAAGGCATAAACATTTACATGCATTAATCCGGCATATAATCCGCCTAAGGCTCCGCCAATTGCCATACCGATTAATGGCTTACGGTATTTAATGCCAGTTCCATATAAGGCTGGTTCCGTAACACCGCCTAAGATGCCGGCAATAAAGTAACCAATGTTATCTGATCTTTCTTCCTTATCCTTCATTCTTAGAGCAGCACCTAAGGCCATGCCGAATGCTGAGAATGTTGCACAGCATGCTGCAGGTGAAACGATTCCTTCATGACCGGTTGTGATCATGACTGTCATCATAGTCATTGCCAATACAAGATGCATTCCGCTCATTACCAGGAATTCCCATAATGCAGCAATTAAAGCTACAGCAAGGAAGCCACCAACATTACCTAAGCCTAATAATGCAGTACCAATGAAGTTACCTACAAAGTTCCCTGCAGGTGCAAGTACACATAATGATACAGGTAACATTACAACGATTGTTAAGAACGGAGCAAAGATTGTTCTTAATGTGGAAGGAATGACCTTATTGAAGAACTTTTCAACATAGCTCATTACCCACACTGATAATAAGATCGGCAGAATCGTCTGGCTGTAGTTTGACACTGCAGCTGGAATGCCGTATACGCTGACTGTTGTAGCACCTGATGTAGCCAAGGCAATGAGTTCCGGAGCAATCAGGATACCACCCATTAACATTCCAAGAGCTGGATTCACTTTCAATTTTGCGCTGGCTGTATAGCCAAGATAGATAGGCATGAAATAGAATCCGGCATTATATACCATACCTAAGATCATATACAGATCGCTTGTATCGCTGATAACGTTCAGCATCATTGGTCCTAAGATTGACTGCGCTGTTCTGAATAAAGCAGCTGCAAGGATCAATGGAATTAATGGTGTTAATGATCCTGAAAGATAATTCAGCACACCGTTGAAAATTCCCTTAGGTGTGATCTTGGCTGATACTTTGTCCAGGTTTTCCTCTACAGCCTTCTGAGCAGCAAAACCACCCTCTGCAATTACGGCATCATAGACCTTGTCAACTGTCTGGCCAATGATGATCTGATGCTGGCCGCCCTGATTAACATAACCCAGGACACCCTTTGTATTCTTGATTGTTTCTGCATCAACCTTTGCGTCATCCTTTACATTGAAACGCAGTCTGGTCATGCAGTGAGTTACATTAGTGACATTCTCCTTGCCGCCAACTAATTCAATTAATCCGCTAGCTAAATCCTTATAATCTGACATTTTCTCCTCCTCGGCAACAATTTTCTACAGTATTCTATTTCCAGCATGAAGCGACTAATTACTGTTATTGCCCTTTACAATACAATATTACAGGTTATAATAATGTTAAACCACGACATTAAACTATCGAATTAACAACAATTTTCTACTTTCAGGTAATATTATGGAAACAAAAGAAATATTAGAACATATGAATGACATCAGCCAACGTGAGCAGGAATACAGGGATAATCCTCTTCATGGTCTGAGCCCTTTTTATAACTATCTTGAACAGCACGGTTATAAAGATGAGAACAATATTTACTACATTCCAGATACCATACTGCAGGCTGGTTCAGGTAATATCAACAATAACAGTTCAAACTATTTCTGGGATTTTCTTGGAAGCAATTCCGCTAATTTTGTAATAAAAAAAGCGACGCGCTTTTACCGTGAGCCATTCATGTACGGTAACTTTATCGCCTTACGCTATGTTTATAGTGGCAAATGTCACTTATATGCCCCAAATCAGGAATTGATCCTCAACGCAAATGACCTTATCATTCTCAACAGCGGTTTTGTAATGTCGCAGGAACTTGGCGAAAACGATCACGTTTTTACCATGATGATCAACCAGAGATTTATAAGGCAGTATCTGTTAAAAGGTACAGTTCCTTCAAATTCAGTTTCCGATCTGTTCCTTGATTACATTTCCAACTCTGAAAGCATGCAGAAATACATCATATTCCATGGAGGAAACAACAACCATATCAGAACAGTAATAGAAGAGATCCTCTGCAATCAGTTTGACTGGAAGGATTACTCGGAAAACCTCATGGAAAACCTGCTTAAGATCCTCTTTCTTTACTTAAGCGACTGTCCTACAGAACACAGCCAGCAGCCAAGAAAAAGTGCCAGAGCCATAGCCGGTATCATAAACTATACCAACCAGAATTACCGCGATATCTCTCTGAAAGAGCTCGAAACCAAATTCGGTTATAATGCCAAATACATCAGCAGACTATTCGCTTCCATCATGGGAGTATCTTTCAAGGATTACATTCTAAATCTCCGCATGGAAAACTTCTGCAGTAATCTTGTCAGCAGTACGGATCCTGTGGACAAGCTGATTGCGGATGAAGGCATAACTAATGAATCATATTTTTATACCAAATTCCGTGAACGTCACGGCATCTCTCCTCAACAATACCGCAGACAAAAAGCCTTATAAAAACACTTTTACGGTATAATCAAAACCTGATCACTCAGTGCTGATCAGGTTTTCTATTACCTTACGACAGTCTCCTTTTATGCATATAGTCTGAGAGTCTATTTCACTAGGATGACTGATATCGTCATAATTCAGGCAGATGTATTTACTGTCAGGATTTTTATAAGCCATGTTCCAGAAAGGATATTTGATGATCCCAGGAGTATTATAGCCAACACCGAGTTCCAGAAAAACAGTCTTCATACCGCTTCTGGTTCTCAGATAGTTCTGATATCTCTCAGCAGCTTCATGCCAGCCTTCATCTTCCACAAAACGGTTATCTGAACGCAGGTTCATGGTCATTTCACGGCCGCAGACCGGACATACAGGAATCAGCTCTTCAGAAATCTTCATGCTGATACTGCCGGCATCAGGAATAACCAGTTTTCCATCATCACTGATGCCGAAGCCCTGCGAAAGAACCATTTTCGTTATGATTTCCTTATTATCATAGGTCTCTTTATGACATGGCTTGCTGCATTGAAACAAGCCATAGTCTCCCTGGGTATAGAACAGTCTCTTTTTTTCAAAACCTGCCTTCTGAAAACAATGATCCACATTTGTGGTTATCACGAAGTAATCCTTATTATTCACCAGTTTCAGCAGATCATCATATAAGTGAAACGGCGGATCCATGTATCTGTTAACGTATATGTACCTGGACCAGTATGCCCAGAATTCCGTTTTATCTGCAAATGGATAGAAACCGCCGGAATACATGTCCTCAAAGCCGTATTTTTCAATGAAATCAGAAAACCACCTTTCAAATCTTTCGCCAGTATAAATGAATCCAGCAGCCGTTGAAAGCCCTGCTCCGGCACCGATTATCAAAGCATCACATTTCTCAATGTTATCCTTTATTTCCTTAATGCTCTGTAAGTAATCTGTGGTATATTCCATAGTCTGTGTCCTTGAATACATTGAATATCACCTCTAACTGCGAATCTGTTTCATTCAGATATTCCTTAACTGTCTTTACTGCTATTTCAGCCGCTCTTTGATTGGGAAAATGGAATTCACCTGTAGATATGCAGCAAAACGCAATGCTCTTCAGGCCATTCTGTTCAGCAAGCCGGAGACACGACCTGTAACATGACTGCAGTTGAAGTTCGTTTTGTTCGGTGAGCGCTCCCCTTACAATTGGCCCGACCGTATGAATGACATATCTGGCTGGCAGATTATACCCTGGTGTTATCTTTGCCGTACCAGTTTCTTCATAATGCCCCTGAGCCCTCATTATCTCATCACACCTGTATCTTAACTGAACCCCGGCATATGTATGGATGCAGTTATCAATACAGCCATGGCAAGGTACATAGCACCCTGTCATTCCGCTGTTTGCTGCATTTACAATGCCGTCACATCTTAAGGCCGTAATATCACCCTGCCAGAGATACAGGCCTTTCTGTACCGGAACCAGATCATGATAATCAGTGATCCCTTTCTCTTCTGTTTCCTGCTTCAGATAATCATCCTGTATCCTTAAGAAAGAAACCGCTGTTTTCTGAGGAGGCCTGACGTTCATCAGGCTTCTTAAAAGCCTTTTCTGTTCATCACTTTCTTCAGGAATACTCATATCCCTGTATTCTTCCCTTTCATTCAGAAGATATCTGATCATGTAAGCCCTTCGTTCTTTCTGTTCCATGTTCATTTCCTTTACTCATAGTATTGTCGTTTCTTTTTACCTTCTTATGACCGCCAGCTGATGATATAACTGCTGACGGTTATTCAGCAAAAGTAAATCATTTATTATTTAACAGACTTCCTGCTATAACGATGTATTTTTATGCCGCGGTCTTTCTGTGTTCCTCTGGCATACGGGATTTCAGGATAACCAAATCCGATAATCAGTCCTGTATAATGATCTTCCGGAATGTTCAGCATTTTTCTAGCTTCCGGAGCCAGCTCATTCAGCACCTCAGCAGAATAACTCATTATGATAGTCCCTAACCCATGAGCATTGCACAGCAGTTCAAAATAAGCATCAGCAATAATACAGTCTGCCTTGGCATCCTCTCCCCACTTGCCGGAACATCTGGCATGGGCAATGAATAAGTGCGGAGCCCCGCAGAACAATAGATCATCCTTACGGATCGTTTTTTCTGACTGTTTCATGACTGAATAATAGAATCGGGAAAAGCTATGCGTATATATGCCTTTTTCAGCTTTATCTTCCATTGCCTTATAAGCCTTATTCCATATTTCCCTTACTCTGTTACGGTCATCAATGACTGTATACTCTACTTCCATGGCATTACCGCCGGTCGGTACATTACTCATGGCAGACAGGATTCCATCAATGATTTCAGAATCAACATCCTTGTCCAGAAAACGGCGACAGCTTCTTCTGTTAACTACCAGCCTTTCCATATAGTCACCCATTTCAGATGGTACAGGAGGCAATGAATTTTCCGGCTTTTTATGAAAGACAGATATTGCCCCAACAGGGCATACTGCCAGACAGTGTTCACATTTCCAGCAGCCTTTCCAGCCAAATCTTTCAAATGGCTTAATATAAGGATAGCCTTCTTTATCATATTCAATTACCTGACCGGCACAGACATTCTTACATCTGCCGCATCTGATACATTTTGATTTATCTACCTCGAAATATACCTTACTTTCCATCCCCATATTAATCCACCCTTATTACTACTTTACCTTCCGTCTTATGGGCGTCGATATCCATCAACGCTGTTCTGATATCCCTGAAGGAATAGACACTGCCAATTACCGGCTTCAGTTCATGCCTGTTAAAGAATTCAAACATTTCATCTATTATCTTCTTAGTAGGAAAATTGGAATAAAAACCCGTCAGGTAGCATCCATTCGGTATCTCCTTGATTGGATCAAAGCCCTCCAGAGTATAAACGCCTCCCAATATGCCGGTGTGACAGACTATTCCACCCCTGTACAGACATTTCAATGAGTCTCTGATCGTTTTTGGCCCAATCAGTTCAAGTACTTTATTTACGTGAATCTTTCCAGCCAGACTTCCATCATCTACCAGGACTTCATCACAATCCTTAAGCAATGAAACCTTGTCTTCTTTATGTGTTGTGCCAATAACTTTACATCCTGCTGCCTTGGCAAGACTGATTGCGGCATAACCTAACGCACAGGTAGCTCCCCTGATCATAAGAATATCATCTTTTACAAGATTAAGACATTCAAACAGACTTCCATAAGCCGTAAAGTATGTTTCAGGAATGGCACCAAGTTCTTCCCATGATAACTTTGAATCTATTTTAAAAACAATTCTGGCAGGCAATAAGGCATATTCGGAATAAGAACCGTTAAAACTTCTTCCCATGCCTCCCATTAAGGCGATGACCTTATCTCCTTTCGCAAAGGCAGAATCAGAGGGATTAACTATTTCCCCGGCACATTCAATCCCCGGAATGACAGGTTTCTGAATGTAATCATTTCTGATTTCAAACATTCTTAACAGTTTTTCACTGTGATTGATACCAAACGCTTTTACCTTAACTAAGACCCAGCCCGGTCTTACTGATGGAATACATACTTCCTGTAATTCTATTTCTTCTGAGCCTGTCGGTTTATCTATTAATACAGCTTTCATTGCTTACTCCTTTATCTGGTACCAGCACTCCGGGTCAGCAGCATACATATTGCCGCCACTGTAACCATATGCCACAGCCGGACATCCTCTGCAGAATCTTAACAAAGGACACTTGCTGCACTTTTCAAACCTCTCGTAAATACGGTATTCATCCATTTTCTCTCCGGTAAACAGATCAAAAAGATCATCTTCCAGAGCATTTCCCACCTTTGATTCCATTCTGCGGCAGGCATAACATGCCCCATCAGAAAGAATGGTAAAATGAGCATTACCACAATTACATCCCTCATATACATAATCATCATCCGGATAATCCTCCGGATGAAATCTTCCCTGTTCATACAGATACAGAGTCCACAGATGATCTTTCAAAGAAAAGAAGGTATTAGATCCCTTATGCTGCTGGAACTTGGCATCACACTCTGTTAACAGCCATTTGTATTCTTCAGGTGAACAGCAGATATCTCTGTCTTCAAATGAAGGACAGTATCTGGCAAAAGCAAAAATGTCAAAATTGGCTTTGACAACTTCATCTATTAAAGCCGGTATCTCTCTGTAATTCCATTTTGATACAGTTGTCATGCAGGCTACCTGAATGCCGGCTTTCTGTAAAACATCCACCTTTTCAACTGTTGCATCATATGATCCAGGCTGTCTGATCCTGTCATGCGTATCTCTTAGCCCATCAAGAGAGAGCTGGTATTTTCTGACTCCGCATTCATACATCCTGCGGCAGTTTTCTTCGTTGAGGTGGAATGGATTACCCAATATGGCAATTCTCCATTTTTTCTCTCTGATCATCTCCAGCAGTGTCCAGAAATCAGGATGCAGAATCGGATCACCGCCTGTAATGTACATGTATGGTTCTCTGTTGGATTTCCTTTTAAATCTTTCAATATTATCAATAACGGTTTTCATCTGTTCAACTGTCATCATTTTGAATGTAGCATGACTTCCCAAAGCATAGATGTAGCAGTGCTTGCATCTCTGATCACATTCTTCGGTTATATGCCATTGAAAAGAAAAATATTTCATGTTGATTCCTCCAAATAAGGATAAGGTGTGCTCCATTCAAAGCACACCTTTATTCATTATTCCTTATCCCCTGCACCGCATGCTGTGCCACAGGCACTTGGTGTTGTTTCTTCCGGTTTGTCTGCTGCACCACAGGCACTTGGAGCTGTTTCTTCTTCAGGCTTATCAGCAGCGCCGCAGGCACTTCCGCAAGCTGATGGAGTTTCCTTTACTTCTTCTTCAGGTTTGTCATTAGTACCGCAAGCTGTGCCGCATGCTGAAGCAGCAACATCTTTTCCAAATAAATTCTTAAGAGCCATGTTAATACCTCCTGTTTTCTTTAACAAAATCATAGCATTATATTTGCGTAATCCTTCCAACAAAATCAGACATATTGTCCGATTTTGTGTTACAGTATAGAAAAAGGAGACTATCCACATGGGTTTTTATCAAAACGCAAGAAACGAAACCATAGAAGAAATAAGAAATGCTTTCTGGAAACTGTATCAGAAATATCATTATCAGAATGTCATGAGCATCAAGGAAATCACTGCCCTGGCACACATCAACCGTTCTACCTTCTACTTTTATTACCACAATACAGGTGAAGTACTTGATGAACTGATCAACTGGCTGAAAAGTGAGATTGTTGATATTTATTCCTCATCTACCAGATCAGAAGGTAACTTTAATGATTTCTATAAGGAAATGTACATGTATTTTAAAACGCGAAAAGAATACCTTGTTCCCCTGGTCTGTGAATCCAGGCATCCCGAGTTTGCCCTCTGGTACAGAAATAATCAGCGCGAGAGATTTAAGGAAGACATAGGCCTTGATCACTACAGAACAGATAAATCTAAAAACAAGATAATTGATATTTCTCTTTCCGGCATTATTGAAGAGCAGATACAGACTTTTGGATATGGAGAACTGACAATTGATGAATCTTTCTATCTTGAATACGGAATGCTGCAGAAAGGATTAATCAAAACCCTGGCAGAGCAGTTTTTAATTAAACGCAAAAACGAAATGCCAGAACGTGTAATATAACTGCCGGAAAGGTATGTTCGGAAATGCAATACCCCCCAATTAAAATGATTGTTCAACATATCCGAGGATTTTTATACACCCTCAAGTGCTGCAATGTGACATGTTCGATAATTGATCAGCCCACCTACTTTCTCGAAAAATTACACCAATCCATAACTCACCTCATGTATACTGTTTTAGCAAAATATTGTTACAAAAATGTTAAAGCTTTCCCGATTGCTTATCGATATAAGTATTCTTTTTCTCTACTCCAAATCCTGTTAAAGCGATTATCTGTCTGTCTTCATTCTGCTGAGCAGTACTTACTCTTTCCCTGATTGTATTCCTGAAAAACATAACCAGATTTCCGAATAAGCTTTACTGTTACAATAATACAAATACCGGCTAATAATAATCGAATACCTCGATAGATCAGAACAACATCACGGAAAATCAATTCACAGCATAAACGAACAAGACGGCATGCGCTTTATTTCGATTTCAGCTCTGGGGCAATAGAGCAAATCTGTATTGCTATTTATTCTAGAATAAAAGAAAAGCTGCCCGAAGGCAGCTATGAATGACTATTTCTTGCTGTAGTCGTAGAAACCCTTGCCGGCATTGACGCCTGTCTCGCCTTTGTCGATCTTCTCTTTTAAGAGTTTGCCGATCATGTTGATCGTGCTTCCTTCGACTTTGGCTTCCGGTTTCATCTGGTTGATGTTATAGGCTGTTTCCAGTCCGACGATATCGAGAATCTGGAACGGACCTGCCGGAGCACCGGTGGCCAGTTTCCACGTCTTGTCGATCGTTTCGACATCCGCAACACCGTTTGCCCATAAGCCCTGGGCGGCGCTGAGGAACGGAACCAGCATGCTGTTTAGTATGTAGCCCGGCTGCTCTTTATGCAGCTGCAGCGGTACCATGTTGATCTCATCCGCAAACTTCACGACTTCCTCATAGACTTCCGGACTTGTTCCGGCGTGTCCCATGACTTCGGCCGTATTGTTTTTCCAGATCGTATTCGCAAAGTGCAGTGCGCAGTATTTTGCAGGTCTGCCCGTATATTCCGCGAAACTGCTCGGTAAGAGCGTGGAAGAGTTGGTGACTAAGATTGTCTTCTCATCCAGAAGATCTTTCATGGCCGTATAGATGCCGATCTTTGCCTGCGGGTCTTCGGACATGGATTCAATGACGATATCTGCATCTTTTAGTGCCTTGGCCATATCAATTTCAATATGAACATTATCCGCAAAATTCTTTTTGGCATTTTCCAAAAGTGTATCGATTTCCTCTGCCGTAACGCTGTCCCAGTTACGGATCAGACCTTTCGGATAGACGAAGCGGCCCATCGGGCTGCCGACTAACGCCTTGGCAGTCGCAAGATCCTGTAACATCAGTGAGCTGTAACGCTCGATTTTCGGCTGGGTGCGCGTAATGGAGCTCTCACTTCTCAGCCAGAATGTGACATCCTTTCCGCAATAGGCACACATCAAACCGATCTGGGTTCCCAGTACGCCTCCCCCGGCGACAACTACTTTATTCAGACTCATAATACATATTCCTCCTATTGTCTTCACTTTTACTTTAACACTTTGTGATTTTTTTATCAATTCATATGCTTTCACAAAAAAAGTGACCTGTCCAAACAGGTCACTTCGTATGATTTTACTTGTTATAGAGTTCGGTTGTGACAGTGAATTCCCCGTCTTTGGCATCGACCGTGATCTTCGCATCTTCTTCGATGGCATCCTTGATGATGGCTTCCGCCACCTTCGTTTCGATGTTTCTCTGAATGAAACGCTTCATCGGTCTGGCGCCGAAGTTCGGATCCACGCCTTCCGCAATGATCAGTTTCTTCGCTTCGTCCGTTACCACAAGTTCAATGTTGCGGTCTTTTAAGCGGTTGGCTGTCTGACGCAGGAATTTATCCGCGATCTGTACCATGACATCATCCGTCAGCTTGTTGAAGATGATCACCTCATCGATTCGGTTAACGAATTCCGGTTTAAAGAAGTTACGTACCGCTTCTTCATACCCTTTCTTACGTACCTCCGCATCGTCTTCAAACGCATATTGCGAACCGAGGTTACTTGTCATGATGATCAGCGTGTTCTTGAAGTCGACCACCACGCCCTTGGAATCCGTGATGCGTCCGTCATCCAATATCTGCAGCAGAATGTTGAAGACATCCGGATGGGCTTTTTCCACTTCGTCCAGAAGAACGATGGAATACGGTTTTCTTCTGACCGCTTCCGTCAGCTGTCCGCCCTCTTCATAACCGACATATCCCGGAGGAGCACCGATCAGACGGGAGGTGCTGAATTTCTCCATGTATTCGCTCATGTCGATACGGATGATCTTGCTTTCGGAGTCAAATAACTGTTCTGCCAGTGCCTTGGCCACTTCCGTCTTACCGACACCTGTCGGGCCTAAGAAGAGGAAGGAACCAATCGGACGGTTGGCATCCTGAATGTTTGCTTTCGAGCGCAGAATGGCTTCCGTGACTAAGCGCAGTGCTTCATCCTGGCCCATGACTCTCTTACGCAGCGTATCTTCCAGAGCCAGCAGTTTATGACGCTCGCTGTCCATCAGCTTGCTGATCTCGATGTGTGTCCACTTGGAGACGATCCGCGCGATCATTTCGGCATCGACCGTTTCCGGGATCAGCATGTCATCACTGCTCTTCTTGTTTGTCTTCTCGCTGATCTTTTTCTGCAGCGTCGGAATCGTATCGTACTGCAGTTTGGCAGCTTCTTCGTATCTGGCTTCATTCTGGGCCTTTTCGAGATCCAGCTTCGCCTTCTCCAGAAGTTCCTTATTCATCTTGCTTTCGGCAAGTTCTTTCTTTTCCTGATCCCACTTGGAGTAGATGACTTCCCGCTGCTCTTTATAGTTGGCGAGTTCCTGACGCAGCTGACTGAGTCTTTCCTGCGTTTTGGCATCCGTCTCTTTCTTTAAGGCAGCTTCTTCAATCTCCAGCTGCATGACTTTCCGGTTGAGCTCATCGATCTCATCCGGCAGACTTTCCATTTCAACCTTGATGGAAGCGCAGGCTTCATCAATTAAGTCAATGGCCTTGTCTGGCAGATATCTGTCGGTGATATAACGCTGGGAAAGCGTGGCCGCCGCAATGATGGCCTCATCCAGAATCTGCACCCCGTGATGGGATTCGAAACGGTCTTTTAAGCCACGCAGGATGCTGATCGTATCTTCAATACTCGGCTCATCGACCTGGATCTTCTGGAATCTCCGCTCCAGCGCCTTGTCTTTTTCAATGTATTCGCGATATTCATCATAAGTGGTTGCGCCAATGCAGCGCAGCTCACCTCTGGCCAGCATCGGTTTTAAGAGGTTGGCGGCATCCATGCTGCCTTCCGTCTTACCGGCACCGACCAGATTGTGGATCTCATCGATAAAGAGGATGATGCCGCCGTTGGCTTCTTCCACTTCATTGAGGACCGCTTTTAATCTTTCTTCATATTCACCGCGGAATTTCGCTCCCGCAATCAGGGCACCCATATCGAGCTCGATCAGTTTCTTGTCCAGTAAGCTCGTCGGGACGTCCCCTTTCATGATACGCCAGGCGATTCCTTCGACGATTGCCGTCTTACCGACGCCCGGCTCCCCGATCAGAATCGGGTTATTCTTTGTTTTCCGTGAGAGGATCTGGATGATGCGGCGGATCTCCTCGTCTCTTCCGATGACCGGGTCGATCTTGCCGTCCTTGACATCCTGAACCATGTCACGTCCGTATTTTTCCAGAGCATTGAGATTACTTTCTGTTGTTGCATCAACCATTTTCTTCCCTCCTCTCCGCTTTTCTTCTATTTCCAGCATCTGCTTCTTGTTGATACCGAAGGTCTTGACGATCTCTTTCGATACCGAAGCATTATTAAATAACAGATGGATCAGAACCAGCGATACGCTTAAGACCTTGTCGCCGATCGACTGGGCATACACCTGCGCATCCACCAGCGTCTTGTTCACTTCATAGGAAAGAGACGGCTGCTGGTAGTTGCTGACGATGGCGATCTGATTGAAATAACGGTTGACGATCTGTTCCACGTCTCCCTTATTCATGTTGGCTTCCTTGAAGATGCCGTCACATGTATCGTCTTTCAAAATGGCTTTGAGTAAATGACTGGTTGTGATTTCCGGGTGGTGATTCTGCACCGCTAACTGGACTGCGTCCTGTATCACGATCTGCAGCCGTTCACTTAAATCGTCCATATTCATAGTATCCACCTCCTGTTAGTGGAAAGCTTTCTTGAATTTGTCAAAGACGCTTTCTCTGCTTTCCAGCTCTCTGATTTTCTCGTAATATTCCTTTTCCTTGCTTGTCAGCTTGCTCTTGATCTGAACATCGACAATGACGTATTCATCCCCGGCTCTGCCGCCGTGCATGTCCTTGACGCCCTTTCCCTCGAGTCTGAGCTTCTTGCCCGGCTGAATGCCTGCCGGAATTTTGACCTGCAGGTCTCCGTAGACCGTCGGGACATCGATCGTGCAGCCCAGCGTTGCGTCAATGGCGCTGATCGGAACCGTGATGTAGATATCCTTACCGTCACGCTGGAAGTACTTATGGTCACGGACCAGAACCTCGATATAGAGGTCTCCGTTTTCTCCGCCGTTACTTCCGCGCTCGCCTCTGTTTGGCACTAAGATCTGCTGGCCGCTGCGGATGCCTGCCGGGATCTTGGCATCGATCTTGATGCGCTTGTGCTCATAGCCCTTGCCTTTGCATTTCGGGCATTTGTTGAGGATCTTCTTCCCCGTTCCGTTACAGTCCGGACAGACCGACTGACTCTGGAAGGTTCCGAATGCCGTACGCTGCTGCGTGACGACGCGTCCGCTGCCGTTACAGCGCGGACAGACCTTGATGTCGTCCTTGCTCTTGGCACCTGTGCCCAAACATTCCGTACATGTTTCATCCACTTCGAGCGGAATCGTCTTTGTGACGCCGTTGATGGCCTCCATGAAGTCGATCTGCAGCTCCATTAAGCGGTCCTGACCTTTACGGGGACCGTTCGAGCTGGAACGGCGAGAAGAGCCGCCAAAACCGCCGAAACCGCTTCCTCCGAAGCCACCGCCAAAGAACTGACCGAAGATATCGCCCAAGTCCTCAAAGCCGCCGCTGAAGCCTTCAAAGCCGCTTCCGCCCATGCCTCCGGCGCCTTCCAGTCCCGCAAAGCCGAACTGGTCGTAGGTTGCCTTCTTCTGCGGATCGCTTAAAACCTCATAAGCCTCATTGACTTCCTTGAACTTCTCTTCCGCACCCGGTTCCTTGTTGACATCCGGATGGTATTTCTTTGCCAGGCGACGGTAGGCCTTTTTAATGTCCTCCTCGCTGGCACTTTTATCTATTTCCAATACTTCATAATAATCTCTTTTTTCTGCCATATGTTCACCATACCTGACTTGGGAGTGAGTCACTCCCCTTTTCCCTTCTTCCTAATAGAAGGAAGTCCCGGCAGAGCCAGGACTGTTAATTTTATGCTTTTTCCGTGAATTCCGCATCGATGACATCGTCATCATCCTTCTTATTGGAAGATTCGGATGTATTCTGATAGGCTCCGTTATTCTGCTGTGCCTGCTGCTGGTACATGGCTTCGCCCATGGCCTGTGCGGCTTTTTCCAGCTCATCGATCTTGCTCTTTAAAGTAGCCATATCGTTGTTGTCAAGAGCTGTCTGCAGCTCATCTCTCAGTTTTTCAACCTGGGCTTTCTGAGAAGCATCGACTTTATCGCCGTTTTCGGAAAGTGTCTGGTTGATCTGATTGATGAAGGATTCAGCCTTGTTCTTTAATTCGATGTCTTCTTTCTTCTTGTCATCTTCGGCCTTGTGTTCTTCCGCTTCACGGACCATTCTGTCGATTTCATCCTGGCTTAAGCCGCTGGAATTCTGAATGACGATGGACTGTTTGCGGTTGGTACCCTTATCCAGTGCGGAAACGTGGACGATACCGTTGACGTCGATGTCGAATGTGACTTCGATCTGCGGGATGCCTCTTCTTGCCGGTGCGATGCCATCCAGTTTGAATAAGCCAAGTGTCTTGTTATCCTGTGCCATCGGGCGTTCACCCTGAAGAACATGGATATCAACGGCCGGCTGGTTATCGGCTGCCGTGGAGAAGATCTGCGATTTGCTTGTCGGGATCGTTGTGTTACGCGGAATTAATACCGTCATAACGCCGCCCAGTGTTTCGATACCTAAGGACAATGGTGTGACATCCAGTAAGAGGACATCGTTGACATCACCCGTTAAGACACCGCCCTGAATGGCTGCGCCCATCGCGACAACTTCATCCGGGTTGACACTGTGGTTCGGTTCTTTGCCGAGTTCGTTCTTGACGGCTTCCTGAACCGCCGGGATACGTGTGGAACCACCGACTAATAAGACCTGGTCAATATCGTTCTTTGTTAAGCCGGCATCGGATAAGGCCTGTCTGACCGGACCGATCGTCTTATCAACTAAGAACTTGGTCATTTCATTGAATTTCGCTCTTGTAAGAGTCATCTCTAAATGCAGAGGACCATTGACGCCTGCGGAGATAAACGGCAGGGAGATCTGTGTCTGGACCATGCTGCTTAAGTCTTTCTTTGCTTTTTCGGCTGCTTCCTTCATTCTCTGAAGCGCCATTCTGTCGTTCTTTAAGTCAATGCCGTTTTCTTTCTTGAAGGCATCGCTCATCCAGTCAACGATCACGTTATCGAAGTCATCGCCGCCCAGCATGTTGTTACCGGCTGTCGCCAATACTTCGAATGTACCGTCGGCCAAGTCCAGAATGGAGACATCGAATGTGCCGCCGCCTAAGTCGAAGACTAAGACTTTCTGCTCTTTGTCTGTCTTATCGATACCGAATGCCAGAGCTGCGGCAGTCGGTTCGTTGATGATACGTTTGACATCCAGTCCGGCGATCTTACCGGCATCCTTGGTTGCCTGACGCTGTGCATCGTTGAAGTATGCAGGGACTGTGATAACGGCTTCCGTGACCGGTTCGCCTAAATAAGCTTCCGCATACCCTTTCATATACTGCAGGATCATTGCACTGATTTCCTGCGGTGTGTACTGTTTGTTTTCCAGTGTGACTTTCTTGTCAGATCCCATTAAACGCTTAATGGAAATGACGGAGTCCTTGTTTGTGACAACCTGACGTTTGGCCGCATCACCGACAATTCTGTCGCCGTTTTTGAATGCGACTACGGACGGAGTTGTTCTGTTGCCTTCCGGATTTGTTATAACTTTTGCTTCTTTGCCTTCCATAACGGCAACGCAGCTGTTTGTTGTACCTAAGTCAATACCGATAATTTTGCTCATATGTGTTTACCTCCCATATTCTATTCACTCACCTTGACGAGCGTTGCCCGTAAGATGCGGTCTTTTAATTTATAACCTTTCTGTAATACTTCCAGTACGATTCCCGGCTCTACGCCTTCCCGCTTCTCTGTCATTAGAGCATTGTGGTAGTTGGAATCGAATGGCTGATTGAGGGATTCGATCTCCTCGACGCCCTCGTTTTTTAATGCATGGATCAGTTGCTGGTAGACCATTTCCACACCCTTGTAGATCGGGTCTTCCTTATCTGCACTGGCCAGTGCCCTCTCCAGATTGTCGATCACCGGCAGCACCTCCAAGGCGAAGGACTGGATCCGGTACTTGTTCCGGCTCTCAAATTCCGCCTGCAGACGCTTTTTCATGTTTTCCGTGTCTGCGTATGCTTTCAGGTAATCATTTCTGGTTTTATCGAGATCCGCCTGCACGGCACATAACTGATCCTGCAGCGCCTTGATCTCTTCTTCCGCGGAGATTTCCTTTTCCGCTTCTTCTGAAACTTCTTCTTTTACTTCTTCCACCGGAGTTTCTTCAGTGACTTTTTCTTTCTTTTCTTTTTTAGTCATTGTCCTCTCCTTTTCTCAGGATCTTCTCCACACGTTCACTGACGTATTTGAGAAGATTGACGACCTTGTCGTAATCCATGCGGCTTGGTCCCACTAACATCAGCTGGGCCACTTCATCTTTAGTGATGTGGAACTTCGAGGATACCACCGCGAAGTCATCCTTCCAGACTAAAGAGGAGTTATCATCCCGCTTCAGCGTCAGGGCTCCGTCGCCTTCATGAATCGAACGGAATGCCGCACTGTTATCCAACAGCCGCATCATCGTTCTCAGCTTTTCAATATCCGCAAATTCCGGCTGGTAAAGCAGATTGTCTTTGCCGCTGAAATAGACGTTTTCATTTGCGAACTTGATGAATGCTTCCACAAATGCGCGGAAGAGGATGTCGTGACGCTGCACCGTCTTAGCCAGGATCGGCTTGATGGATTCCATCTTGTCGACGATTTCCACGATTGGTGTTCCGACCAGGCGGTCATTGAGGATATCACAGCAGTTCTGGATATCCGTCACGCTGACGGCTTCGTTAAACTGGAACATCTTGTTTTCGGTGTGTCCCGTATCGGTGATGAAGACCGCCACGGCGCTCTTTTCGTCGATTGGGAACATCTTGATGTGCTGCAGCTTCTGCTTCTCTGCCTCAGGTCCCAAGACCATGGTAGTGAGGTTTGTCATCCGCGAGAGCACATCGCAGCTCAGCTTGATGACTTCTTCCGTGTTCAGTGCATGAACCTGGAAGGCATTCTGAATTGTCAAAGCAAGGTTTTCATCAATCGATGATTCCATCAGGTGTTCGACATAGTAACGGTACCCTTCGGTTGATGGAACTCTGCCGCTGGAAGTATGGGTCTTTTCCAGTAACCCCTCGTCTTCCAGTGCTGCCATTTCATTTCGAATGGTGGCCGTGGAGTAAGGCAGATCATATTTCGTGACTAATGTCTTACTGCCGACAGGCTCTGCAGTTTCAATGAATTCCTCAACGATGGCTTTAAAGATATCAATCTGTCTGTTCGTTAACATCTTGTCGCCTCCTTTTAGCACTCTGACCTTTCGTCTGCTAAAATTATATGACACCCGCTTAGCACTGTCAATAGGTCAAGTGCTAAAAATCGTAAAAACCATTCTTGGGGAGTTCATTCTTATACGCATATTTATGATTTTTTCATTGAATTTATAACGGTGTACCGTTATAATGATACTAGAGGTAAGCGTATGCATCTAAAGGATTATATTGATAAAGAACTGATTTCTCTTTACCGTCTTTCAAAAGACACTTCCATACCGTATTCCACATTACGGGATCTGTACACAGATAAAACACCTCTTTGTAAAGCCAGTGGTGAAATCATTTATAAATTGGCCGATGCCCTTCATGTCTCAATGGAGGATCTGTTATCTCCCTACATGAAAAAAAGGCTTGTTTTTGAGAATTTTAAAAGCGAGACCTGTCAGGAGTTGAAGAGAATGGGAGATACTCCCTTTATTATTGACCTTCTTGAATCTGACCGGATACGTAAGTATTTCAAGGATCAATGGTATCCGGAAGCACTTTACCTCTTAGCCATGCTGGATTTTTTATGCAAGGAAAACGACATTCCTGTTTGTACGGATTACGATGATATCCGCAAAACAAAACTTTCCGAGCCTCTTTTCCCTTCCAGTGTTGTCGCTTTAGCTGAAGCAACCAACAACAAACAATACTATACAGATGCAATGGAACACTCGATTCCGGAATTCTTAAAATATAACATAGTAGAAAGTGAGATACGCGATGTCATCTGACCGGAATTCTGAGTTGACAAAAGATAACCTTGATTTGTATCTGAAGGCAGTCGCAAAAGAATACAGACGATTAAATCGGAACGGAGTGCATGCGGAAATCATAATCGTCGGAGGCGGCGCCATCCTTTTGAACTATTCTTTCCGTGTGTCTACGACTGACATAGATGCATATATGCATGCATCTTCTTCACTCAAGGAAGCAATCAATAAGGTTACAGATCAATATGGTCTTCCCAACGGATGGCTGAACTCGGATTTTACGTACACTTCTTCCTACTCAGACAAGTTACTGCTACACTCAAAGTACTATAAAACATATTACAATATTTTTGATATTCGTTCTGTTACAAGAGAGTACTTAATTGCGATGAAATTGAAATCCGGCAGAAAATACAAGAATGATCTTTCTGATATCATCGGTATCCTGGACGAACATCTTAAAAAGAATGACCCAATCCGCCTGGAAGAAATAGAGACAGCTTATAGACAACTATACGGTGAATGGGAAGAATTACCGGATGACATTTTGAATTTCATAACTTCTATATTTGAAAATAAGGAGAATATACATAACATATATGAAGCAACAAAGAATCAGGAAAAAGAGACAAAATCTCTCTTGCTTCATTTTGAAGAGGATTATCCAGAAGTAACATCTGAATCTAATATAGAATCAATTCTAAATTCTTTAACAAAACAACAAAATGATTAAACGTCGCCTGACATCCACTGTATTTTCCATCATGACAGAATTCCTGTTTTTCACTTTGTCTATGAAGTTAGAAAAAAAGAAGCCATTCCATTTTCATATTGGAAATGTGCTTCTAATCGGGAAACATCACTTAGAACAATATAGCCATCCGTAAATGGATGGCTATATTCATTTATTTGATTGTTGCGTAATAATCCATCAGTGTTTTCCACTGTGCATTCCGGACATTCACATAATCCCTGGAATGATAGTTGTCATTGACATAGGAGGCAAGACCCTGCGCACTCTGCTCCGCTTCACTGAGCGCCGCATAACCGTTTTTGATTACTTCAAAGAAGAGATTAGTACCGTTTTTCACCATTTGGAAATTTCCCTTCAGATCCGTAAAGCCGTCAAGTGTTGCCTGCTGGTCTGATGTCGTCGGCAGGATAGTCGTCACGCTTGAGTAGAACTGGTTCTTGCTGACATCATATCCGCTGTGCTTCACGATGCCTTTCGCTAAAGCAGCGGAATAGATCCGTAAACCAATCTGCCCTTTCGAATCCGTTACACATGCTTCATAGGACTGCAGTTTCGGATAACCGTTCAGTTGCGTTCCGAGATATCTGCGGACGTAGTTGGTATAGTTACCACCGGTCAGCTCCATCATCTCAGCTAACGATGCATCGCTGATCAGTGGCATCTCTTTTCCGTTGAAATTAAATGTTTCATATTTCTTTGCGACATCTTCCCAGCTCTTCACCGTAACACTGGCATCCTTCACTTTCATAAAGGCATCCGAGCCGTAGGAGAGCGTGATCATACCCTGCGGAGAATAGAAGTGATCAATTAATGCCAGAGCAGCATTGAGCTTATCCTTATCATCTCCGACGCCGAGCTTGCTGATGGCCCATCCTTCCGTCTTTACACTGCGGTAGGATTCCGTAAAGCGCATATAAACCGTTCCCGTCCCGTCATTCCACTTGGATACCGGGATCAGAATGCCGCGGTATTCCTCATCTTCATCCATGACGGAGGAGTTCATGATGGTCTGCGTCTGTGAATAGTCGTAAGAGAGAAGTCCCGCATCCATCTGCAGATAAACCCGCGAAGTTGCATCCCCCTCTTTGGCAATCAGACCTTCCTCGTAGATTTCGTGCATCTTCGCCATTGTCTCATAGGATGCAGCTTCTCCTCTGGCATCATGCATCTTCTGATTCTCATCCAGATAGAGATACTCCATTCTGGACTCCAGTCCTCTAACGCCGAAGAGCGATCCGCCGAAGCGGACGAGATCCATTTCCCGGTTCAGATTTCCCGTTTCTCTGGAGAATAAACCCTGAATCGGGTCGCTGTTTGCGTCATTGAGAGATGCAACGGCGCAGCGCAGTAATGCCACCATTTCATCCGCATCCCATGCGGCATCATAACCCAAGAAGAGGTCAGAGCGCTTGGCATAGATGTTTCCGTATGTCGCGTCGATATAGGAGCGCAACATTGCCACGGCTTCATCCCCACTCAGCACTTTTTCATTCATTTTCGCAATGATGTTTCCGTATTTGGAATAATCCTTGCGGATCGTCTGGGTTGCGCTTCCGTCTTTGGTTAAGGCATCTACCGTATAGCTTTCCGTGAAGAACGGTGTATACACGTAGGCATTTAATGGACGGTTGGCGCCGTGATAAGTCTCATCTCCGTCCAGAAGTTCTTTCACCATATCGGCGCGGATCAGCGGCATGCGTTCCACATCATCAAAGCCGTCAAAATACGGGGAGAAATAGAATGCACCGGTTGCGGTATTTGCGGTAAGCGAAAGTCTTGCGACCTGATTTTCCTCTAAGAAGGCCTTGAAGTTCGGCATGCGGTCCAGATGTTCCTGCAAGTTGACCAGTTTGCCTTCTTCCCCTGCCGCATTCAGTTGCGAATAACTGCCGGTAATAATATCCACCCAATCCAGTTTTTCTTTCCAGACGTTAAATTCACTGGTGGCGTTTCCTGCTCCCGTGAACAAATCGATGGCGGTGATCTTGAGATCTTTTTCGACCTGCTGCCAGGCCGGTTTTGTGCTGTTCAGATGATATGTCACTCCGTCCGCAAGCGTGATTCCGCTTCCGACGACACTCTCGTCTTTAAAGTAGATTGCTTCGCGGCGGCTTCCGTATCCGGCAGCGATCCTCAGTTCCGTTCCATCTTTATATACCAGCGGCTCCGGTTCCGGTTCCGGCTCTTCCTCTTCGCTCGGCTCTTCCGGTGTGATGTAATGATAGAGATGATTTAAACGGTATAAGAACACCGCCAGCTGCGCTCTTGTACACGGGTCATTCGGTGAGAAGTGTGTCCTGTCCGTCCCCTTTGTCAGGCCGACACCGAATGCCCATAAGATGGACTTGTATGTTGTATTACCCAAGGATTGGGATACATCCTCAAACGGATTCGTTGTGGCACTTACTGTCGGCTTCCCTGCCGTGCGCCATAACATGACGGCCATGTTGGCACGTGTCGTATCACCTGACGGATTGAAAGTACCATCCGCATTTCCCTTGACGATTCCCTGCTGATAGGCCCATAAGATGGCTTTGTACGTCGTATTACCCAATGCGGTTGTGACATCCGGGAACGGGTTATCCGTTACGTTCACTGCCGGCTTACCCTTTAAGCGCCATAACATGACACATAACTGTGCACGCGTGCAGTGATCACTCGGGGAATACGTCGTATCACTTGTTCCCTTGACGATTCCAGTCTCATACGCCCATAAAATAGCCTTGTAGGTGGTGTTGCCGAGTTCGGGTACCACGTCACTGAATGGATTGATGACATTGTCTGTGATCCCAGTGTCTTCTTCCGCGAAAAGAACGGAAGGAATCATTGTGATCAGTAACAAAAGTGTCAAAGATAACTGGATGATTTTTTTCATGATAAAACCTCTGTTGTCTGATTTCGGATGAAATCTGAATATCTAATCTATATTGTAACACCGGTAAGACCATCGCTTAGCGGCTTTTGCATAAAATGCTCTTCATTGCGCAAAAAAAGCTGCACATCGCTGTGCAGCTGAATTATTTTTATGGCAGATAATGGAACAGATTGTTCAGACGATCAACCGGGTCAATTGATACGCTGTTGATTAACCAGTCATCTTCCGCCTGCAATAGCATCAGTACACTGAGTAGGATGCGCAGGCTTTTCTGAATCATCTGTTTCATATAACTTCCTTTCTTTAAAAAGGGAAACGCAAGGTTTCCCTGTTGTAGCTTATTCACCGAGCATCCGGATGCTGCTCTCATAATTTGCAAGAATATCCTGCAGCTCTTCATCCGTCGGATTGCCGTCCAAATCACGAATACTACGGGTAATGTTAGCGGAAACATCCCACCATGAGTTATTGATTGCTCCCTGCGGTGTTCCGTAGACTGCCTGAGCAGCTAAAGCACGGACAGACGGATCCTGTACGGATGCGATCACCTTTTTATTGGTTGGACCGTAATAGGAAACCTGTTGGCAGTGTCTCTTCTGTACTTCTTCCGAGGCCAGATAGATCTGCAATTCGGAGAGAACCTGTGCCTTTGTGCTGTCGCTTTGCGGCTTGACTCCGACGAGATTCACTCCCGTAAATCCGCCGAGATGGAACGTTTTGCCATCCATGGTTACCGAAGGCAGTTCCGCCGTAGCGAGATTATCTCCATAGACATCTTTTGCCTGCTCAAGCATCCATGTACCGCAGATAAAGGCAGATACTCCGCTGTAAGGACTTGGGTCAGTGAAGAAAGCAGAATCATTCATCAGTTTTGCGACAGCTTTCGCAGCCACTAGTCCGTTTTCCGAATTCCAGGTATCTTCCACCAGTTTATTATCCGCATCCCACTTGGAAACGCATCCTGCTCCGAAGAAGAGAGAGGCAAGATACCAGCCGTTATAAACGTCCATGGCGAACAAAGTACCCCTGTTTCTGCAGTCATCCAGAATGGCCCAGAGGTCTTTGGCATGTTCGTCGCTGACAACCGATCTGTCGTAGAACAGCAGATAGCCGTTGTTGACTTCCACCGGAATGGCATACATCTCTCCGTTATACTCGGCTGCTTTCGCCACTCCCGGATTGTTCTGTGCCGCTACGGCATTCTTTCCGGCATTGCCAAGTTTGGCCAAAAATCCGCCTTTTACGCAGAGTTCCAGCTCATCATAGGAAAGCAGGTAAAGATCCAGCATCTTCTGTCCATTCTCGACAAATTCCCGGTATGCACTTTTGTTTTCCGAGGAAACCGTCTCATTAAAGGTAATCTGATATTCCGGATGCTTTTTGGCGAATTCCTTCAGTTCCGCGCTGTAGAAAGCCGCCTGACTCTTCGTCCAGAATACATCAATACTGACCTGAACCGGTTCCGGACTCGGTTCTTCTGGTGTGATGTAATGATAGAGTCTGTTTAAACGGTATAAGAACACCGCTAACTGCGCTCTGGTGCATGCATCGCCTGGCGAGAAATGTGTATCATCTGTTCCCTTTGTCAGTTTCACATCATACGCCCACAAGATGGACTTGTATGTCGTATTGCCAAGTTCCTCGCTTACATCCTCAAACGGACTTGATTCCGCAGTCACAGCCGGCTTCCCTGCCGTACGCCATAACATGACGGCCATGTTGGCACGTGTCGTGTCCCCTGACGGATTAAAGGTACCGTCCGGATTTCCCTTTACAATTCCCTGTTTGTAAGCCCAGAGAATCGCTTTGTAAGTTGTATTGCCTAATTCCGCTGAGACATCCGGGAACGGATTATCCGTCACATCCACAGCCGGTTTGCCCTTTAGGCGCCATAACATAACGCATAACTGGGCACGCGTGCAGTGATCTGTCGGGGAATACGTTGTATCGCTTGTTCCTTTCACGATTCCTGTCTCATACGCCCATAAAATGGCTTTGTAGGTGGTGTTGCCGAGATCCTTTGTCACATCACTGAACGGATTCGCAACATGGTCAGTGATCCCGTGATCTTCTTCTGCGGAAACTGCACCCGCATAATTCAGCATCATCAGAAAAACCAGCAGTACTGTAGTCAGTTTTTTCATAATGAATCTCCTCTTTGATTATTATCTTTTTTCCGGCAGATGAACCTCCGGAATAGTCTCTTTTTATTGTATCATTTCCCGGATTCAGGTAAACATGATTTGATGAAATAACTGTTATTATACGCGAAAGCAGTCCGAAAACACATTCTCAAAGTCCGCTTTGGCATCGATTATCCTATTTCTTATATCCGTACAGATTATTCAGCCGGTAAAGGAAGACAGCCAGCTGAGCACGGGTGCATTCCACCTCCGGACTGAAGTGCGTCTCATCCGTCCCTTTGGTCAATTTGACACCGTACGCCCAGAGAATGGACTTATATGTCGTATTGCCAAGCTCCGCGCTCACATCCTCAAACGGACAGCTTTCCGTACTGACTGCAGGTTTGCCTGCCAGTCTCCATAACATGACGGCCATGTTTGCCCGCGTGGTATTTCCTTCCGGATCAAAGATGCCTTCGCCCTTTCCCTTGACAATACCTTTCTGATATGCCCAAAGAATGGCTTTATAGGTGGTATTGCCAAGTTCCGTTGTGACATCCGTAAACGGGTTGTCAGTCGTATTGACTGCCGGCTTCCCCATCAAGCGCCATAACATGACGCAGAGCTGTGCCCGCGTGCACGGGTCATCCGGAGAATATGTCGTTTCGCTTGTTCCCTTGACGATGCCGTTGGCATACGCCCATAAGATTGCCTTGAATGTCGTATTGCCCATCTCCTGATTCACATCGGTGAACGGATTATCCGGCGGCGTAATGGTAATCGTAAGCGTCACTTCACTCTTATCCGGAACAGTACCCTTGAGCGTCACTTCCCCTTCCGCCTTTCCGGTGAGTTTATTACCGGAAAGCGTCGCAAAACTGCTTCCGGATTCGATCTTCCAGGTGATATCATTGATCACTTCCGCCTGTTCAATTCCCCAGAGATTCGGATCATACGTCAATAAAAGCGATACCTCTTTAGAAAGATCCATGCTTTCCATCATTTTCAAAGAATCCTTCGCACAGGTAATATCCCATTTCTGCACGTATTTTTTATCCATGGTGATTTCCCGGATGGCTTCTGTATCTAAAGGGTCACTCTTCTGTGCATTATTCACCGGGCTGGCAAATTCCTCCACCCAGAAACATACTCCGTTAAAGTAGACGGCTGCGGCAGCGAATGCCGTTACATCCGGATTCAGCATGTTACGGCGATGCCCCTGTCCCTCATAAGGTTCATCATCCTCGCGCCACGCTCCAAAAACACCCTGGGAGTCATCAAAGCCTGCCGCGATATTCTCGCTGACGGTATACCACTGATATCCCATCTCATCATAGGCATCCCAGAACATGGTTCCGTCCGGTCTGTCATGTCCGTAATGCATGGCAAGCTCAAACGCCCTTTGCAGAGCCACCTTCTCAAGATCATAGTCGTATGTCAAAGCGGAAAGATCTTTCATCTCCGTCTTCGTCGTATTGTCTTCATTCCAGTACCAGGCATCATTGCCCGTACGGAAGCTGTTGATCATCTCCAGCTGTTTTCTGGCTTCACTCTGCATCCCTTTGGCTTTGATGCGCAGCGTGAAGAGATTCTCACTGCCGTCCGCCGCAATTCCGATACTCTGCGCTTTCTTTTTGATGGTGTTTGCCGAAGAGTATGCCATTGTGGCTTCAAGTATTTTTCCGTTTGCATCGATATAGGCAATTAACGGCATGGTGAAACCGCCGTTGATCTTCAATACATTAATCACGCGCGTGTAGAGCGCATCGGAACTCATCGAACCTAGATTTGTCACGTAGACTTTTTCGTTTAGGTTCTGCTCTTTGACGCAATCTGTGATGGTAGAGGTCGTATTATTTACAATATCAATTACGTAGACACGCAGATTTCCCGCATTGATGCTGCTGGAAAACTGGGACATGCTGCTGATGGCATCAATCGTGTTATAGCAGCTTCCCACACCGCCGAAAACCACGATTGCCGGCTTGCCGCTCTTTCCCTGAAACGTTTCCTTTTTCCCGCTTCTGAGATCCGTAAACGTAAAGCTGATATTAGAGATGTCTTCCGAATAGGTGGATGCACTCAGCGGCAGCACTGTCGCCTGTAACATCAGAAAGATTAGACTCAGCCCCATCAGACATTTTCGCATGATTCTTTTCATGACAGATTCCCCCTCTGCATTCTTTTACTATCACTATTGTATCACCTGTTTGATTCATTATATTTCTGAATTCATACGCTTTTCTGCCGAAGGAAAAAGCCGGTTACTTCTACTTCTATTCTACTTTTTTAGTCATCGATGAAGTATTCAGGAACATTGAACTAAATGTCTTCCGCTTCTGTCACAACGCCGGAGTCATTACAAATACGAAGTTATGTGACTGTTAATTCCATACGGAAGTATGCAGAAACTGTGAATCATACAGAAAAGGGGCGTTAAATTAAATGTGGGTAGAAAAACAAAACCCACATTTTATTTAACAGATCCACAGAAAAGAGCACGTATCTGAAACGTGCTCTATGATTTCAAATCATGATCTGTCCGCTTTAGTGAATGTACCCGTGCATACCGTTCATCCGGTAAAGGAATACCGCAAGCTGTGCTCTGGTGCACTGATCATTCGGCGAGAATGTCGTTTCCGTCGTACCCTTTGTCAGCTTCACACTGTATGCCCACAGGATCGCTTTGTAAGTAGTGTTGCCCATGGAAGGATCCACATCGGTGAACGGGCATTCCGTAATCGTCACAGCCGGCTTGCCCGCCAGTCTCCATAACATGACTGCCATATTGGCACGGCTCGTCGGATCATCCGGCCGGAATGTTCCGTCATTATATCCCTTGATAATCCCTTCCTGATAGGCCCACAGAATGGATTTATAAGTTGTATTACCTAAAGACGGGCTGACATCACTGAACGGATTATCTCCCGCATCAAATTCCGGTTTGCCGACCAGTCTCCACAACATGACCGTCAGGTTGGCTCTGGAGCACGGGGCATTCGGAGAATAATGTGTAGCATCCGTGCCTTTGACAATGCCATTCTCGTATGCCCAGCAGATCGCTTTGTAGGTCGTTGCACCTAACGATTCATCAGTATCGATGAACGGATAGTAGTTGAGAGGTGTTGCCTCAACATAACGGTATGTACCCTGGAATTTAGAAGAGCCGTTATAATAGCCGTTGGTTGAATAATCATAATCCTCAAGCCCGGATCCGTCATAGTTTGCGGATCCGCGCAGCTCTGTACCTTCAGATACACGCCCTTCCAGAGGTCCCGCTACTACCGGTGCCCATCCCTTGCAGATAAGCTTACCGCCATTGACGGTAAGCAGATCTCCGCTGGTGGCATTCAGCGTGATTCCGTAAGGATTATTCTGATAATTATTCCCGGTATACTGCTCCTCCGGTGCCACGCAGCAGACCGTGCCGCTGTTTACCGTAATGCTGCCGACACGGGCTGCCCCGTTTTCCGCAGTTGGGGTCGTTCTGGCGTTGATGTTCAGAACAGCATCATCTGCTCCCGTAAATACAAAGGCTGTATACAGGCCGCCCAATGCGTTGGCCAGACCGTTCGTGTTTCCTTCGCATCCAATCGTGTTCGTTCCGCTGAAACTGATATTCAGCGTCTCTATACTGCTCATGACGGAAATGGTCGCATAGTTTCCATAGTTATAATAAGACGTTCCGTCGATACTGGCATCTTTCAGTGTCAGCGTATTCGTTTCCGGATCAAAACTGGCTTCGCCACCCTCTGCCACACTCACACCTTCGATGACCGTCAGATCCCTGGCGTTATCCGCATTTACCTGCGTCCCGGCAATATAAAGGTCATAGGGGACCGGCTTTTCCGTGATGATCACATGGTCTGCGTACGTCTGATCTCTGTTAACAATGGTCTGGCCGTTACCCTCGTTTATGATACCTGCACCTGCAGGCTCCTTAATATGATAATCACTGTGAATGCGGATCGTTGACCGGTAGGACTGTATCGCCGGTTTATCTTCCGCCTGCGTGACAGCTTCGACGTTTCCTCTGATATAAAAGTCCGGACTGCTGCCGTTCCCCACGAGGATTCCCTGCTTATGCTGCCCTTCCGCGTAGATGCTGCCGCCTGTCTGGTTGAAGTAGTAAGAAAACAGACCGATGCCATAACCGGTGGCAGATAATGTGCCTCCCTTCATATAAAAGTAGCCAACATTTATCCCGTAACCGTTTCCGTAGTCATCGCTTCCGAAGGAATCAATGGTAATATCGCCGTCATTGATGGTTAATCTGCTCTGCGTACCGCCAACAAGACCAAAGCGGGTTTCATCAGAAGAGATCCGGATCGTACCGCCGTTGATTATAATGTTTTTTGATCCGTTGACATAAACGCTCAGATCATCCGCATTTGTTATCTCAATATCACCGTCAAGTGCAAGATTACCGGTTGTATAGATGCCACGTGCAACACCGGATGCATCGATCACACAGCTGCCTGTAATCGTCAGATCCGCTTCTGTATAGATTTTCGCTCTTTCGTGGGAGCCCTCTATTCCGGTAACATCGTTCATGGTAAGAACCTGAGTATCCGGATCATATGCGGCAGTACCTCCGGTGACACCCGGAATATTGTCCTTATTGTTCGAAGTCACCTGTACATCCCCGATCCATAGAGGATAGCTGGTGGGAGGCTCAACTGCATAGAAGGTCATCTCCGGCAGGAAAGGCGGAGAAGTCAGTTTTCCATCTCCGGCATCTGAACTGTCATACGGTGAAGTACTGCGGTAAGAAAACAGGGAGCCCGCATCATTGCCTGAAACACCATAGAAATATGTTCTGTCGGATGAATAGGATCCCGTATTATTCAATACCGTCACCAGCAGATTACCGCCCGAATAGTCAAATGGGGTATCAAAAGTGATATGCATCTCTCCGGATGCCGGAACGACCACAGCATCTGAATAGACCACGGCTGAATCAGCAACGCTGACAAATTCAGTCAGACTGGTGAGTTCCGTTTCCGTCAGAATAATGTCTGCGTCGACGGTATGTCCGGGCCCTTCCATCACATAATAACTGAGCCCTGTTATGCTCTTACCATTCAGGGCAGTCAGGTACGAGGCCGGAATAATTGTCTGCGACTTGCTGTATTCAAAATATGTGTTAAATGGAACATAACCATTGTAATGCGTCGCCTCGCCGCCTACGGTGACCTCTGTCGTTTCTGCACTCTCTTCTGCCAGCGTTGTCATGGACAGCAGGCTCACAGTCAGAAGAGCAGCCAGCAGGAATCCAAGAATCATACTTGTTCTTCTTTTCATAAATACCTCATTTCTAAAAAACCAGTTTTCAAAAGCAGATATGGATGATTTCAGCAAAGAAAGCAGCTCTCTTCAGAGTTGTCCCCGAAATAAGGCTGCTGATGATGATGGTTCCACACATTCCCTGACAGAGATACTGTCGCGGGAATACAGGATAGAGAATCTATCTATAAAATACCATAACTACGCTGAAAATGCCAATTTTCCGTTTTTTGAAAAGATAATTTATCATAACAAGTGCAACAGAAAAAACGCGTCCATAGGACTCAAATGTTAAAATGTAAGTGACCAAACAAACATTAAGAACAGGAGAGGACTATGAACTATAATCATCTTACCATAAATGAAAGATGTTGTATTTTTCAATTCAAGCAAAGCGGGATGAGCATCAGGC
>JAZQFH010000020.1:0-15541 GCA_045539425.1 Erysipelotrichaceae bacterium | reverse complement strand
CAGAAGTGCAGAGGATCGCGCTTCTGTAGAAGATAGATAAAAGATAAATGGTACCCTGGGGCACAGGGGATCCGATAAGCTCGGGTTATCTGAACACATTGGTGTTCTTGACCGAGAAGCCCCCACCTCTTAACTTTTGTGCAGGTGGCGGGAGTATGTCACGACATTGACGAGTTCCGTGATGATTAAAGAGAACATGGTGTTTAGGATGTCTACGCTGGCCAGAGAAGGATCATACCATTCGCATAAGAATTCCGCGATGAACAAGCGCTACGGTTTCATCCATGTGGACCGTGACGATGAAGGTAACGGTACATTGGAAAGATGAAAAAAACTCCTTTGCGTGGTACAAAGAAGTCATCGCCACGCGTCGAAAATCTATAGGAAACAAAAGGGAAGCATCTTCCCTTTTTGACTGCATGAAAAAAGCATCTTTGCGGGGTGCTTTTGGGCTTTAGTTCTGGTACATCTGCATGATATTGTACATGTTACCGTTCACGGCATTCATGAGTGGAATGTCGGTGTCATGGAGTACGGTCCATTCCTTATCGTTCTTCTCCAGGTTGAGCGTGATTGTTTCACTGTATGTTTTTCCCTGTTCTTTGCATTCCGTAATCTTTGTCTTCCATATCTCGTACATGAGAGCATGAATGTCCTGAGTGTTGTCATCGTCGGTGAGTGCGGCCATGGCCTGAACGACATATTCCTTCAATGCGTTTTCAAAGGCTTCGCCCAATGCGTATGTCTTGATGGTGACTTCCACTTCGGCAGAGTTGCCGTTGATGGTCTCTTTACCGATGGTGTATTCAAAGTCGGAAATCATTTCTTTCATCATCTGATTGATTTCCTGATCCTGTTCCGTCTGATCTTCCGATGCTAAGTCTTTCAGCATATTGGTTTTAAATTCCTTCATATAGGCGTCGACGCTTTTGGAAGGTTTGGCAGCACAGCCGCTGAGAAGAATACAGAATACCAGTAAGAGTAGGATATGTTTCATTGTCTTCATGGGAAATACCTCTTTGGTTCATTATAACATACGCCGGAATCTCTTTATAAGCGAGCTTTAGCTTCTGGTCATATTCCATGACTGTTATGATAAAATGAATATAACAAAGGACCCGATCCGGAAAGGGGGACAGTTTTCATGAATCTGAAGGAACAGCAAAAAGCGTTTGCGCGTTATGAAATCACGGCGGAGGAAATGGATCTGCCGTATGATGGGGAATATGAACCGTATCCGATCACACTGGACGATATCGCCTGCGCCTTAGGGCGAGTGAAAGAGGAAGGCATGATGGCCGATCAGTTTTCGGAGGAGTGGTTTTTGCCTCTGATGATGGAAGAAGGTGTGGAGATTCCGGACCGGGAGATTCCGGAAGACGGTTTACTGCGTGAAGAGGATGATGTGATCTCCTACATTCTGCAGTATCTGGATGATGCCATGGAAGAGATCTACTACCGCGGAGACGGATTCCAGGTACAGCCGGATCTTTCTCTGGCGTTTGAAGTGATGGAAGATTACCGTAAGAATCAGGGGAAGCCGATGCAGGAATGGGATTTCCCGATTGAACTGCAGGAGATCTATATCCGTTATATCGAAGAGAAGGATGAGAAGCGTGAGGAAATCAGCCAGGAGGAGAAAGAACTCTTTTACCGCTATATGGTGGAGCTGGTTGCCAAAAACAATCTGGCAGCGCTGAGAACGCGCGGCTATCTGCACTATGGCGGCTCTTCGCTTTATCCGTGCGACTGGAAGATTTCCCGGGATTCTCTGGAAAAGGTTTTTGCGATCAATCACGATGCCCGCATTGCCAACACGCTGGGTTATATCTATTACTACGGCAGATGCAATAACGGCATCCCGGAATACGAGAAGGCGTTCCCGTACTTTGTTTACGGGTATGTTCATAAACTGTATGAATCCACCTATAAGCTGGCGGACATGTACCGGGACGGCAAGGGCACGATTCAGGACAGTAACACCTACTGCGATATGATTGAAGAACTCTACGACTATGCGGAATATGCCTTCAGCCTGGGGAACAACGCCAATATGGCGGATGTCGCTCTGCGTCTGGCGGATGTGGATGAGAATTACTATTATGATCCTGAGGAAGCCTACGCGCACTATCTGGTGGCACAGTACGCACTGAAGCTCAGGGAAGGGGAATACCGCTATGGAGACGAATCCGTACGCCAGAAAGTCGAGGAAGGGCTTGCGCGTACCCGTGAAGAGATCGAGCATGAACTGAGCGGAAAGACGACAGTGAGCACATCGGATTTCTTCTTCAACTGGCTGCAGCCGCACTGCCGCTGCACGGTCACAATCAAAAAACTGAAAAACGAATATAAACTGACCATCCGGCGGGAAAACCCGGAAGACGGCAAGGTGCTTCTGGTCTTCCCGGAATGCGATTATGTCAGTCTGGAAGAGAAGGCAAGTGTCTATTTTGAATACAAACATAATGTAAGCGGAACTTATTCCGTGGACGGAATGGATATTTCCATGGCAACGGACGAATGGGTCAACCCGGTCTGGCTGCTGTCTGATGGAAAACGCGTGGTTTCCCTGCCGCCAGAACTACAGTTCCGCATCAACAGGAAAGAAAAGTGAGAATCATCTCACTTTTTTTGTCTGCTCTGATATAATGTCGGTAATACATAAATGGGAGAAAATCATATGAAAGTACTGATTGTGAACTGCAGTCCGGTAAAAAACGGTGCCACGGCCCGGATCATTCAAATCGCCAAAGAGGAACTTATAAAGCGTTATGAAGTAAAGGATGTCTGTATCGATGATTACCGCTTTTCCTTCTGCACGGGCTGCCGCAGATGTCATACCACGGCACAGTGCATCTACAGTGACGGAGTGGATGAACTGATGGAAGAGTTTGAAAAGGCAGATGTGATCTTATGCGTCTCTCCGTCATACTGGGCGGATGTACCGGGACAGTTCAAGGCCTTTATTGACCGCTGTACTCCTTACAGCAACACCCACGATCCGCATAAAGCACTCTCTTTTGGAAAGAAAGGGTACGCGATCGCGTTGCGTACCGGTGGCAAGGTGCAGGAATGCGAGAAGATCGCAGGCACGATTGAGCACTTCTACGGGCACTTGGATATCACATATGTCAAAGCCCTCTGTCTTACAAAAGTGGAATACCGGGATGACGTTGTTAATAGAGAAGAAGAGATCCGCCTGTTCTGTAATGATATTTGACTCTCTGAATAATCAGGGAGTTTTTTTATGGAAAACAGGAATCACGCAATATCATTGATTTCTTTTATTACACTCTTCGCGCACCTGTCACACAGAAAAAGGTTATTTCAATGGAAAATAAGCGAAACTCCCGATTCCTATAGAAAAATCTTGGAAACGTGTAAAATAGCACGTATAAAAAACTAGGAAACGTGCAAAATCACGCGTGTAAAAATCTAGGAAACGTGCAGATTATGCCTCTTGAAGGGATTCTGACAGGAAGAAAAGTACGGAAGTTTTTCGAAAACGGGATGGTTAGGTCTCTTTGGAATATGGCATAATAGATATGAAATCAGGTATTTTTTAGGGGTGTTTATCATATGAAAAAACAAGTGCTTGGCCTTTCGCTGGGCGGAATCGGTCATAATCTGATCTATGCCATGTTTTCGGGGTATTTACTGATCTTCTATACGGATGTCTTCGGTTTATCTCCGGAATTCACGGCACTCTTATTTTTGATTGCCAGGATCTTCGATACGGTCAATGATCCAATGATGGGGGCAATCGCCGACCGCTCCCACAGCAAAAGGGGAAAATATACGGTCTGGCTATTGCGGGCGGCACCGCTTATTGCGGCTTCATTATGCCTCTGTTTCTTTGCGCCAAAGCTGGGGAAGACATTACAGTATATCTACTGTTACGTGACGTATATTCTTTTAGCCGCCACCTTTACGATGGCAGATATTCCTTACTGGTCTTTGCCATCCGTGATGACGGATGATGCGGCGGAGCGCAATAAACTTTATGGCTATGCCTCCACGGCCGGAGCTTTGGCCAGCGGTATCGGAGCCGTGGTGGTTCCGATGATCGTGGATGGCGCCAAGGACTTTGCAACGGGATATCTGACCTGTGCCATCATCTTCAGCGTTCTGGGCATTGCCGGATACTATGCCTGCGGTTTAATGGTTAAGGAAAAAGTCATTGAGCAGAGAGCGGAAAAGAAAGCCAAAGTATCTCTGGATTCCCTGACAAAGAACAAACCGTTACTGATCCTGATGGTGGCATCCGTCTTCGGAAACTTTGCGACGCAGTTCAAGATTGCCTTCAATACCTATTACGGGCAGTATGCCTTGGGGGATTACGGCTACATCATGTACTTAAGTGCGATGTTGCTGATCGGTATGATTATAGGGTCTTTAGTAACACCTTTGTTACAGAATAAGTTCGGCTCGAAAAAGACCATGATCATGGCCCTGATTGCCGGAATCGTGATCTCTACGGTCTATTACTTCTCCGGGTATCAGAGCCTAGTGGTGGTACTCATCTTCAGCTGCTTATGCGACATTGTGGTCGGCAGTATTACGGTCCTGGTCAACTCCATGACGGCCGATACCATTGACTATGCGGAATACCATGTGGGAGAGCGCAATGAAGGCCTGATTACTTCCACCCGGACCTTTGTCTCCAACTTAGCTACGGCGTTGGCCGGTTCGGCAGCGGCTTATATCTTAAAGATGATCGGCTATGTGCCGAATGTGGAACAGACACTGGCGGTAAAGAACTATCTGCACGGCTTTATGTCCTTACTGCCGGCGATCCTATATGTGATCGGTTTGATTGTGATGATCTTCTATCCGCTGGATGAGAAGAAGTTTGATGAGTTACAGAAAAACTTAAAGGAAAAGCGGGCGAATTAAAAAGAAATGGTTGAGAATCGAGAAACGGAAAGTTACAGAATCCATAACGGTGTGCTTTATGTCCGGGCTTTGTTGAATATAATTTATGCGGTGCTAGAATAGAGTATTACGGAAGGCAAAGAATGAAAGAGATCTTTAACATACATGATATTAACAGGGATGCGTTCATGTTGCACGGACCGCTTGCCTTGCACGGTTATGACTGGTGGTGGCATTCCTTTACGGCACAGGACAGTATTACGAAAGAAGAGAAACCGTTCTTTATCGAATTCTTTCTCTGCAATCCGGCGCTCGCCGAAGAGGAGCCGGTTCTGGGACAGCTTCCGGCCAACAGGGAAGCGCATAAGCGTCCGTCATACCTGATGGTAAAAGCCGGCTGCTGGGGAGAGGATCACTGCCAGCTGCACCGCTTCTTTTCCTTGAAGAATGTCAGAATAAAGCACGGCGCACCGTATGAGATTGAGGCAGAAGACTGCTTTGCATCGGAAACAGCATTGCGCGGCAGCATTCACATTACTCCTCAGGAAGCGAAAGAGCATCCGGAATGGATGTGTGACAGCGGAGAGATGCAATGGAATCTGAAAGTGGAGAAACAGATCGCCTTTAATGTCGGCTACGGTGCCAGCAAGCCCCTGCGCGATGCGGAAGCGTTTGCGATGTACTGGCATGCCGAAGGCATGAAGAGTGTCTTTGAAGGGGAAATCGTTTATAACGGCAGAACCTATACCGTATCCAAAGAGAAGAGTTACGGATATGCGGATAAGAACTGGGGACGCGATTTTACCAGTCCCTGGGTCTGGTTATCTTCCAACTGCCTTTTCAGCAAAAAGCTGGGAAAGAAGTTAGAGAACAGTGTCTTTGACATCGGAGGCGGCAGACCGAAAATCTACTTTGTCCCGCTGGACCGCCGTCTGCTTGGGGTTTTCTATTATGAAGGGAAAGAGTATGATTTCAACTTCTCGCACATCTGGCTCAATGTAACAACGGAATTCTCTTTTAAGGAAAAGGAGGAGGAAGTCGTGTGGCATGTACGGCAGGAAAATAAGCACGCAGCCATGGAAACGGAAGTGCGATGCCAGAAGAAGGATATGATCCTGGTTAACTATGAATCCCCGGACGGAGAGAAAAAGCATCAGCGCTTATGGAACGGCGGCAACGGTATTGGAACCGTACGTCTTTACGACAGAAGTGAAAACGGTTTTGTCTTAGTGGATGAGATCGAAGCGACGCATATCGGATGCGAATACGGGGAATATGCGGAGTAGAATTTCCTGAAGGCAGCAGAGAAAAGTCAGAGTAATCTAAGAATCAAAAGAGGAGAATTCCTGCGAATTCTCCCGTTTTTTATTCCATTGGCCTGTGTTCCATTCCCCAGTCACAAAGCTGCATGCCTTAATGTTTGACCAGTTCCGTAACGGCTACTATGCCACAGGCGAAAAGCTCGGACAGGCCTGGAATGCCGGCGTTGGTTGGATGAAGAAATAAAAGAAAAATGACCTCGCCTGGAAACAGGCGGGGTCTGTTACTCTAAAAGAATCATTTCCGATTCATTTGTTGCAAATACAGAAAACAGCATAGAGCGGAACGGATTTGATGCTGTTTTCCAGACCGAAGTTCTTTTCGGAAATACGGATGGCATAAGCAGGGTGAAAGAGTCCGATATACTCATTCAGACTTGTTGCCCTGTCATGTTCACCGCTTTTTACTTCCACCGGGATAATTCTTCCTTCCAGGGAGAGAAGGAAGTCCACTTCTTTGCTTCCCTTTTCATTTCTCCAGAAATACGGCTGAAATCCAGCCCGGACAAACTGTGTATTCACATAGTTTTCCGTCATACCGCCTTTGAAATCTGCGAGTTCTTCTTCCATAAAGAAAATGTCTTCGGCGCGAATATCCTTTTGCGCCGACAGAAGGCCCATATCGGAAAGGTAGATTTTGAAATCGTCGATGTCCTTATAGTTGTCCAGTGGTTTTTTGACTTGTTCCGCACGGTAAATGCGGGAAATCAGGCCTGCAGAAACCAGCCACTCAATGGCGTTTTCGTATTCCGCAGCTCTGGCTCCGGATTTCAGTATTTTGTATTGGAAACGGGTGTTTTTTTTGGAAAGCTGTACAGCAACCGTTTCATAGGTCAGCCTGGTCTTTTTTATCTCGTTTGAACTTTCCTGATATTTACTCATGTCATCCAGATAATCCATCTGAATCGTTTCCAATATGTGTTTGACCTGGATAAAGTCCTGCGTATCAATGAATCGGGCAACAGCTTCTGGCATACCGCCCACGGCAAGATACTGTCGGTAAAGGCGAAGTGCTGTTTCATGCAGAGCCTGAGGCATCGGACTGTTGTCATCAAAGCAACTGCGGATCCGTTTGACCAGATCCTTCTCTCCCAGAGCCAAAAGAAACTCCTCCATATCCATGGGATACATGGTATAGCGATCGACTTTTCCTACCGGGAAAGCAAACTTCTCACGGTTGACTGCCACTCCGAGAAGACTTCCCGCAGCGATTACATGATACTCCGGGGCTTCTTCACAGAAGTATTTCAAAGAAGTGACCGCCCGTTCACAGAGCTGGATCTCATCAAAAACAATCAGAGTATTCCCTCTGGTAATGGTCTGCCCGCTGATGTGAGCAAGGATCGGAAGAAGATAGGAAGGGCTGATGTTTTCATGAAATGTTGCCGCAAGGGCCTCATTTGTCTGGAAATTGAAATACGCGACATTATCGTAGTTTTGACGTCCGAATTCCAATATGGCATAGGTTTTTCCAACCTGACGGGCTCCCTGGATCATCAACGGTTTTCTGTATTTACTGTCTTTCCACTGCTTCAGATATTCAGAGATTTTCCGGTACATATACATGATAATTCCTCCAAAAACGCAGATCTTTCCAGTCACATCATAGCATAATTTGGAAAATAGTGCAAAAATATGCATTAAAATAACACTAATTACCAGCGAAATACTACTGAAATTAACACTAAATCCCAATTTGTTTCTGCGGCACGACAAAAACACCGTACGAATTCTTTCCAACCGAATGTTATTATTCCCTTATAAGGAAGTATAATAAGAGTTGGAGTAACATATGGATACAAAATTCACTTTGACGTTCTTTCTTGTGACACTGGTTCTGGAAATCATTCCCATTAAAAAGGTAATGAATCAGGCCAATACGTACCGTGCGACGGATTGGTCGGACATTGACGATACGGTAACGGCCACTCTGTTGAAGTCGGGCTCCTACCACGATGAGAAAAAGGGCTGGGAGTACTGGGGAAAGTATGAATGGTACTATAACGGCAAGCGGCACAGAGAGACGCTCTACGACACCATGGATAACTTCCCGTATGAGCTGAAGATCACCGTAAATCGGAAGACGGGAAGATATAAGACACCGGAAGGGGAACGCCGGGTGCACAGGATGAATGTATTGCTGGTAACGGGAGCCTTTATTCTCGGGTATATCATTACCTGTATCATCATGGGGTATTCCCCGTTGTTATCTTAGAAAGAACATTTCAGGACGGAGTTTCCGTCCTTTTTCTTTGGGAAGTTGATGATTTCAAAAATTCAAGTTATACTTGAATTATAAGATGTATTCTCAATTCCTCCTTGCTAAAACAAACAGGGAAAATACCCTATGATTTACCTGCAGGGAGGGAAGAGAAATGACAGTTCAGTTAGACAATTTATTTGATTATGATTACAGCATCGACGGTTTTGATGTGATGATTGAAAGCGGCTGGGCAGACAATATCCGCAAATACACAGAAGGTGAGAAACTGATCTCTTTCATGAAGAAATGGAGGTACCAATGGCTTTCGGAGAAAACATCCGGAAATACCGGAAACTGAGAAATCTGACACAGGAGGAACTGGCGGAACAGTTGGACGTGAGTTTTCAGGCGGTCTCTTCCTGGGAGCGGGAGGAATATGCGCCGGATGTCAGGAAGCTGTTAAAGCTGAGCGAAGTGCTGGATGTCTCTTTATCGGATCTGGCGGAAGAAAGAAAACAGGACTATAAGATGCGGCAGACACTGTTTGAGTGGGAACATATGAAGTCCTTTGTGAAGATCACCGCCAAAAGTAAAAACATGATGCAGACATTAAAAGCATCGGACTTTGCGCTGAAAGCGCATGAAGGACAGTACCGGAAGAAGTCCGAGGTTCCTTACATTTATCATCCCTTAAATATGGCCTGTCACTTACTGGCAATGGGAATTGAGGAAGACAGTGTCATTGCGGCGTGTTTATTACATGATGTTGTGGAAGACTGTGAAGTAACACTTCAGGAGCTTCCGGTGGAAGAGGAAACCAGGGAAGTCGTGAAGCTCTTAAGTAAACCAAACGATAAGAGTGACAGAAAAGCCATGTTAAAGGAGTACTTCCATAAGATTTCACTCAATCCGCAGGCTTCCTTAATCAAGGTCGTGGATCGGGTGAATAATCTGACTACGATGTCCTGGGGATTAAGCCGGGAGAAAAACTTCCGCATGATCAAAGAGACGGAGGAATATGTTTTGCCGCTTTTAAAGGTCATTAAGGCGGTACCGGAATACAACAATGCGGCCTGGCTGCTTAAATATCAATTAGAGAGCATGCTGGATATTTACAAGCGCCTGTTATAACCTTCACCGCCGCCGTGCGGGTGATCGATTTGTCACTTATCAGGCGACCATAAGAAGACAGAACAATGGAATAACACACTTAGAGAGGGGAAGAAGTAGTATGAAAGACAGAAAAACTCTGAATAAGGAATTATTTGAAGATACCATGGAGATTCTCCAGCGCGGATATTATGAAGTGAGAGGGAAGAGGGTCACGTTACAGCTGAGCGAGGAAGAAATGAAAGAATGTGAGGTCTTCCTTCCGGACACCTTTTCAGTAACAAAAGCAGAACAGAACAGTGCACGAAAGACCCGTTACAGCTGCATCAATACAGACTCCTATACTGCCGCCATAGAATGCAGGAAAGACAACGTGCTGGTACTGAACTTTGCGAATGCGGTGACGCCGGGCGGAGGGGTTCTGAACGGAGCGAAAGCACAGGAAGAAGATCTCTGCCGCAAGAGCTCCCTGTATCTGTCACTGAATAGTCCTGTGGCAAAAGAATACTATCAATACAACCGGCTTCTCAATACCAATATGGGCTCGGATGCTCTGATTCTGACGCCGAAAGTGGAAATCATTAAGGATCAGGGCGGAAACCTTCTGTCAGAAACAGCGGTTGTTGCCGTACTGACCTGTGCGGCACCGGATCTGTACTACGGTTATGAGGGAAAGAGCAAAGAAGAATACCGTAAGATGGTCTATCACCGTATCTGTGTTATGTTAGAGTGTGCAGAAAAACATAACTATCAAACACTGATACTGGGTGCCTGGGGCTGCGGAGCCTTCCGCAATGATCCGGCCGTGATTTCCGACCTGTTTTATGAAGCGTTACAGAACCATCACTTTGAGGAAGTCATCTTTGCGGTACTGGATAATAGTGAAGAGAAAACAAACTTCCGGGAATTCTACCGGAACTTCGGAAGCGGAAGTGAAACAACGGAAGCGGAAAAGAAGGATGATCTCCGTCTGGACAAGGTCAAAGGGTGCCTGCTTGGCGGAGCGATTGGTGATGCTTTAGGCTATCCGGTGGAGTTTTTAAGTGAAGGTGCCATTTTCCAAAAGTACGGCAAAAAGGGTATCACGGAATATGAACTGGATCATAGAAGCGGGAAAGCGCTCATTTCCGACGATACGCAGATGACGCTGTTTACCGCCTGCGGAATTCTGATTGGCGATACCAGAGGAAAGCTGAGAGGAATCATGTCGTATCCTTCCAACTATGTGGAGTATGCCTATCTGGACTGGTTACGGACGCAGGAGATGAGCTATGAAGAAGGGGTGGAATGGATCTTAAGTCATGACTTCGGAAACCGCTCCTGGCTCTCATGGCGTAAGGAATTCTACAGCCGGAGAGCACCGGGAAATACCTGCCTTTCGGCTCTGTATCAAAGAAGAGAGAAAATAAAGGAATCCTCAGGGGATTACATTGAGAACCCGCTGAATCATTCCAAAGGCTGCGGAGGCATCATGCGGGTGGCACCGCTGGCACTGCGTTACGGATCCAGGGACTGTGAAACGGTGGATGAGGAAGGGGCTGAGATTGCGGCCATTACCCATGGACATTCCTTGGGGTATCTGCCGGCAGCGGTTTTGACGCATATCCTTCACCGTATTGTTTATACTCCTAACAATGACTCATTAAAGGAAATTGTGCTTGACGCAAGAGATACGGTAAAGAAGATGTATGCGGATGATCCGTATATCGGTGAGTTGACGGATATTATTGATCTGGCGGTTCAGCTCTCAGAGAATGATGAAAGTGATCTGGATAACATTCATGAAATCGGCGAAGGCTGGGTTGCGGAAGAGACGCTGGGCATTGCCTTATACTGTGCCTTACGCTATCCAAATGACTTCTCCAAAGGCGTAACGGTTTCCGTCAACCATAAAGGAGACAGTGATTCTACGGGAGCCGTGACGGGAAATATCCTGGGTGCACTCTTGGGCTTTGATGCCATCGAAGAGAAATGGAAGAAGAATCTGGAGCTCTATGATGTCATTATGGAAATGGCAAGTGATCTTTACTACGGCTGTCAGATGAGTGAACACAGTACGTATGATGATGAGAGATGGCTCTGTAAGTATGTGTACATGTGCGATACAAAAGAGCAGAAAGAAAGGCAGGAGAAACAATGATCTTTAAGAAAGGAATGGGCTGGAGAGCCTGTTACGATGAGAAACGAAACCTCTATACGGCAGAGATCGGCGGAGGACCGAATCATGACCTCTATGAGATCGATAAGGAGATCTTTGATCTTCTGGATGATCCTGCGACAAAGAGGCCAAGCAGCCTGATCTCTAGCGGAAGACACTTATATATGGCGGTGGATGACCGCTGCGGACCGCCGTATACGGTAATATTGGATGAAGACTATAAGGAGCTATGTCCCTGGGCAGAAACAATGATCAGCGGGGAAGTCATGCCGACAGAGCTGGTGGATGCGGCTGTGGAGATTTTTGCCTCGGAAAAGAAGAACCGCGAACAAAGAAGAAAGAAGAAAGCTGAGCGGGAAAAGAAGAAACAGGAAACAGAGAAAAAGAAAGCTGAGAAGAAAGAATAGCGGACTCCATTTGGAGTCTGTTTCATTTTATTTTACAGGGAAGGATGCGTCCGGCTCATAGGAGTCTGCATCAAAGCAGGCAAACGGTGTATCCGTCTCTGAGAAGTAGGCAACATAATACATGTTGTTTTCCTTTGCGGCATCGAATTCTTTCCGGTCGACTTCCACCAGGTCCTTCTCATTGAAGATGAGATAGAGTTCCGTCTCGTACGAGTTGGTTTCCGCGTCATGTCGCTCATACTCCTGCTTTTCCTTTAAAGGCAGTAAGCGGAAGTAGGCGTTATCGGTGTTTCCTCCGCCTCCGAGTTTTTTGTATCTGAAATAGAGTACAGCCGCAAAAGCCAGTACAAAGAGCGTTACGGCGACAGCGATGAGCTTGTTCGGAACCAGAAAGAGACAGACAAGGCAGAAAAGCACGGCAATCGCAATAATAGCATAAATGGAATGATTGGATTTCGCATAGATTGACTTTAACAGTTCCTTGGTGACCGGTGTTTTCATGATGATTTCCCCTTTTTGTTTTTCTTTATTATAACACGGGGATGAAAGGGTCATGATACTTCTTAGGATGATATAATTGGAATAGAGTTTTCACGGGTGTTTTTATGAAGAAGAAAATCATATAGGAGAAAAAGGAAGAGAAAAAGGTCGAATATCTGGAGCTGATCTACGACCTGATTTTTGTTTATATCATCGGCAGGAATAACTCTTTCAAATCACCCCCCGCCAAGCTGGAAATTGCCTGTTTTCTTCTCCATTCACACTGTCAGTAGCAATAATGGCACCGTGATCAGAAGGGAATAACCGATGTTGGTAAACATCGTTACAAGGCTTTGATTTATGATCAGATCATAGCCTGATTTGAATACGACCAGACTCAGAACAGCCTGATACGGAATGATGTGCTGCTTGTAATCAATTATGGCTATTACCAGCAGATGTATAAGTAAAACGATAATGACTGTTTTCATATAATGACCGGCCTTTCATGACGAGTTATTATAGAGTTGGGTAGTGATAAAAGGTAAAATCAATTCATAGGAAAAGCGGAATTGATCGGAGTAGTGAAAAATGAATGAAAGAATCGTTGATAGCGAAATCAAGCTAATTCCGTACTATAGGAATGACGAAGCGTCGCTTCCATGGTATCAAGATTTCGATGTTTGTAGGCAGGTTGATAACAGAGACAAGCCTTATGATATAGATCTTCTGCATCGAATGTATGATTATCTATGCGCTCACGGAGAGTGCTACTATATTGAGTATAAAGGAATATTGGTGGGTGATATCTCACTTATGGATAATGCGGAAGTTGCCATTGTAGTTTGTAAGGAATACCAGAATCAGCATATTGGTCGCAGATGTGTGTTGAATATGCTCACACTCGCTAGGGAAAAAGGGTTAAAAGAAGTTAGGGCTAATATTTATTCTTTCAATGCGCAAAGTCAAAAAATGTTTGAATCTGTGGGATTCAAGAGGACAGAAGAAGAGTGGTATTGTTATCATATTACTGAAGATTGACAAATTCGCTGTTTGAGGAGATGTTGCAAATGGGATTTACTGCTTGGTTGGCAATAGTATATGTGCTGCTAATAATCATCACTGCTATTGCATTTGTAAGGAAAAAGAAAGTCGCTGGGATCATAACAACCGCAATCACGGTATTAGGAATAGTTGTTTTGGGATATTTATGGTTCACATCTTCCATGTGACGAAATTCAAGTTTATCTATCCGAATCTCTGAAAACCGTTGATTTTCCTGCATTTCCCGCAGGTCTGCTACCATAAAAAGCTCCGTTTTCCCTTGTTTTTACCCTTGTGGGGCAAAACAAGGGAAACTTTTTTATCAGTCGCCGCCTACTACTTTATCCAGCAGACCCGACCTCGCAGCCACGATTATGACAGAGGACGCTAAAGCAGAAGAAAACACCGCAGGAAGCCCCTGCGGTGCATACATAGGTTAATAGTTAGTTATGGTAAGTCAACATCATTGCCAATATAAAGATATCTCAAATGAAAACTTGCGTCAGCGTCCTTGACGTCGTTGTAAGCGATCGTCACGCCGTACTGCACAGAGATATCGAGCCCCTTGTCGCCGAAGCCGTACACATAATGGTAACGCGGATGTGCATCCTCAATCGGTTTCGGCGTTCGCCGCGTGACCCAGGTTTCATTCTGACAGAGATACGCTTTTTCGGCGATTCGCTTAATCGTGTTGCCAGAGGGCATGGCTTTTGTCTTTTTACTGGCACCGCTGCCCTTGACATAAACGTCTTCCCACACGCCGTCTTTGTATTTCCCGATATAAGACTCCGTGACCTTGCCTTTTTTCATAATGACGTACCAATAGGTATCGCCCTTTCCGCCGAGGATGTGATCGACGTCGTCCCGGTACGCCTGATAATACTCAAACCCGCCGTTATCTTCGACGAGCTTTATAAAACGTTCTTCGAACACGGCGCCGCTCATTCGTGCATCAGAGCTTCCAGATCAGCGTCGGATTTGACGGTGAGCTCATTTTCGTTGTAGAAACGGGTAAGCAAGGTGGCGATGGCTTTTCCCTCGTAAGTGAAGACGAAATCGTAATAGCCGGGTTCGCATTCTTCCTTATTCAGATAGAAGCTGCCCCATTCCGTTTCATCTGGATTTTCCGCATCCTCGGGATAATGAAGATCGCAATAGTTCGCAAAGTTCGGATCGAGATCGGAGAACTTGGCTGTGTTATAATACTCCTGATCGTCGCGGTGCTTCAGGATCCAGACGCGCAGACCGTACGTCGCGTCGGTATCCGGGTAGAAATAGACCCACTCGTTCAGTTCAAAGATGCAGCGGACGTCGGTCAGAGAGGACTCTTTTCCGTTGATTCCGTCGTAGCCGCCGGCACAGTTGCCTTTGATGATTACGCCGCGAAGGACGGACGGATCCCTGTCGTCAAGGTCGATGAGGTTGAGTTTTCCGGTGAGTTTTGCTTCCTCGGCGTTATTGCCGCCCTGCGAGGTGTTGCCGTTGCCCGATTCGTTGCCGGATTGCTGATTATCACCGGTGCTACTTGCGGGCGGGTTTGTGCTGTTGTTTCCGTTTTCGCTGCCTTTGCATGCCGCCAGACTGACGATCATCACAATTGCGAGCGCGATCATGATCAGTTTTTTCATTTTGATTCCTCCGTTAATAGGTATAAAAAGAGCATTATGAAGTCTTCTGTTTCCATTATACAAAAATGCCGAAAAAATAACAGTGCCGAAAGTCATTCCGTTTGTCACTTTCGGCACTGTTATTTAGTTATTCTTCTTTATTCTTGATCCGGCTTTACCAGTTTGTTGTCAAGTGCGTACCTCGCCAGGGCGGTGCGGCTCACGCAAAAGGTCTTGTTGAGCATGATCGAAACGAGGTTTTTGATCGTTCCCGGCTGAAGGGAGAGTTTTTCGGCGATCAAGTCGGAGGCCAAGCGGTCTTAGGAAGACAAGACCTG
>JAZQFH010000019.1:0-3672 GCA_045539425.1 Erysipelotrichaceae bacterium | reverse complement strand
CCTGAGCGTGCGGGTCTCATGGTTCTTAGTATCTTTCTCTCGTGGCTTCTCGTGTATAAATTCAGTAGCACGATTCACATAAAGCAGATTCTTATGAAAATCAAATGAGTCTTTCCGGAGTGCAATTATCTCAGACTTCCGGAGCCCGTAATACTGACCGATCAGGACAAACACTCTCTGCTTATCGGTAAAGTCTGCCAGATTGATCAGAATCTTTTCCGTATCGGTGAGCGGTCTCTTTTCCGCTGCCTGATACCGGGGAAGCTCCAAGCCTTTACAAGGGTTTCTTGAAATCTCACCGTCAAGTATTGCTTTCTCAAAAATGCAGTTAAAGACTATCTTGATCTTTTCGCACGTGCGGGCTTTGGATTTGTTCTCGTTAATAATCTGCTGGATGTCCTGCCGTTTGATAGCGGAGAGCTTCCGATCAGCGAGATCCTTTCCATATTTTGAGACAATCGTTTCATACATCTTGTATGTCAGAGTCTCGCTGGATACCTCTTTTGCTCTCAGGAATTTCTCAGAGTACTGCTGGATGAATATTTCACACCAATAGTTCCGGGACGGATAGCCTATCCGTCCCGGTTGTATTTTCCAGTAGATCCACCGGTACGGTGGATCAGTTCCGCTCAGCGCCTTGCCTTTGCCAGGTACTCACGCATGTTCACTTTGCCGGTCTCGATCCAGATTGCGTTATGTACAATGCGATCCATGATTGCTTCCGCGTGAACGTTTGATCCGAGCCGTTTCAGCCAGTCTGTTTCACGGTATTGCGTACAGAAGATCGTTGATGCGGCGTCATAGCGACGCTCTGTCAGTTCAAACAGGAAATACTCTTCCTCTTCCGACAGATCTTCCATGAGCCACTCATCGATAATCAAAACCTGATACCTTGAAAGCTTATTCAGAAGCTTCATCTTCTTCTGGATTGAAGTGTTTGCCGCTTCTTCATATTCCATCAGAAGATCCGGAAGCCGAATATACTTCGTCCGCATCTGCCGTACGCACGCTTCTTTTCCGAGGGCGCACGCAAGATGTGTTTTGCCGGAACCGGTATATCCCTGAAAGATGATGTTTGTATGCATCCTGGTAAAACTGCACGTTGCCAGTTCAAGGATCTGCTGCTTTGTGATCGGCCTGCCCTCATAAACAAGCGTATATACATCAGCGGAAGGAAAGCGGAACTTTGCCTGCTTCTGAAGCCGCTGGATTCGCTTGTTATATTTCTGGGTATACAGGTAGTCAGTGATCAATTTCATACGGTCATCGAACGGCTGGACCAGTATGTCGACATCTTTCTGCTGAACCTCCAGGATGTCCACAATATCATCCAGGCTTAATTCCCGCAGCTTACGGATCGTCTCTTCATCGATCATGGTGAGATCCTCCATAATACTCTGCGCCGCGCAGATAGCCAAGACGGCTGTTCTCTTCTTCCGCGGTATCTTTCACTCTGCTTTCGAGATACAGCTTATCTTGATTGGCAGATAACAGCGCTTTAAGATGATGATAGCGAGGCACTCTGTATTTCTTAAGAGCCAGTTCGCAGGCCGTTTCCAGGCGCTCCTGCGAATATGTCTTGCTGAGACGCAATACGGACAAGGTTGGATTATAACCTTGTTCTTTTATTTCATAGCTTCCAAATATCCTGTCAATGACATTTCTGGTGTTCGGTCCAATACTGTCAGCCCAGCGCTTAATCCGTTCATCATCCCATTCCTGCCGCAGGAACTCCGGAGGCATATGCTCCGGTTTGGTCGAATGCTTATATTCGATGTATGACGGGAACCGCTGGTGCGTTGTTACCCGCTGCCCATTGATATAGATCTCGACGTGTGTATCCGTAACTCTCAGATCGGCATACTGCTTCGCATACTGATACGGAACGGAATAACGATTCTTCTTATAGATGACATGGAAGTCCAGTCCGACTTTGTGCTTTCTGTCCCACGACGCAATTTCATACGGCGTATCCGGCAACGGGCGAAGATGTGTCTTTTCCTGCTCGTATACCTGCTGTCTGGAGCCTTCACGTTTCTGGAACGGAGCACGATTAAATTCATCGAGTTTTTCTTCAACCGCTGTTTTCAACTCGGCGAGTGAAGTGAACGTCCTGTTGCGGAGCCTGGCAATGATCGCAGTGGCGATATTCCCGACCGTTCCTTCAACGGATGCTTTCTGTTTCGGCTTGCGGACCTGTGCAGGCATGATGGCAGTCACATAGTGGTTTCCGAATGCCTCATAGTCTTCCGTAAGAATGATCTCACCTTCCCTTGGATGACTCACAACGCCGGTCTTGAGGTTATCGCATACGATCCGGGTAGTGACTCCGCCAAAGTATTCAAACATGTGCACATTACAGCGGATCCACGTATCCATCTTCATGTTCAGCGTCGGCTCCACATATGAGTACATACTGTAAGGCAGTGTTGCGACGAACAGATATACCTTGATCTCTTCGCCGGTATTACCATCGATAAAACTCATAGTCGGTCCAGACCAGTCAACCTCAGTTACAGCTCCCGGCTTGTGCTTCAGATGGTTTGTGAGGCTGTTTCTTACGGTATATGTTCTGTAGCCTTCACAAAACCTGGTGTATCCCATTGCCAATACATCATTAAGCTTGCATTTATCACAGTATTCCTTCCATAAGGTCTTAAGCGTTACTCCGGTCTTGGACAGTTCATCGTGAACGAAGTCATAGTCCGGTGCCTGATAGATACTTTCTACCTGGAATTTGTTTGGATAAAACAGTTGATATGCCTCTTCTTCGCTGAGAACACGTACATCATCTGCGCTGATGCCGAGCTGTTGTGCGATCCGAATTACCTCGGATACTGAATTGCGGCCCATGTGCCGCGTGTCTGCGATCGTATTTCTGCTTACGCCCGCAGCGTGAAGTTCCATGATGAGCTTCACCTTGATTTTATTTGCCATTACGGCCTCCAATCTAGAACGACATGCGTTCATCCTCATTCTAGAAAGAAGCAGTAAAAAACGGCATTCATCCTCCGTATTGGTGGAATCATACCGTGTATTACCGGAACTGAAGACCGTACAGCTGGATCTCAATACCGTATCGCTGGTCTCATGCGCGCGAAATACTCAGCTGGAAGGTGGTAGTGTTTTTCTTTACGTAAGTCTTAGCGTTAATGCTGTGCTTTAACTCAGCGATCTTATTTTCGATTTCTTCAATAGTTCTTGCGTAAACGGTCTCCCTGATTCGTCTACCGTATGCGTCTTTACCCACATCAATCTTGGTTTCATAACGACCGTCTTTTCTTTTTCTGTACTTTGCTTTAGGCATGGTTATTTATCCTCCTTATGTCACAAACAGGATCAGTGATCCGCTTATTGAGTCGCTCATAGTGTTGTATTACTTTTGTGGGAAATCTTGGATTGATTCAGGTATTCCGGACGGGAAAAAGAGAGTTAAGGACTATATACGGAAAAACAAAAAGGAACTGAACTCAGATGAACATATATGAAAAATCATTTCTTGAGGTGATTGCTGAGAACGCAGAGAAGAGAGCGCAGATGATAAAGGAAAATCCCGCTGAGGTCATCTCGGAAGAACAACCAAAACTAAAGAAAAAGAGAAGTGATCAAAAGAGAAAACCAAAGTCGCAGAAACGAAAGTCAATTGATAACTTGCTGAAAAGGCTCGAGCAC
>JAZQFH010000018.1:0-54121 GCA_045539425.1 Erysipelotrichaceae bacterium | reverse complement strand
CCTGCGCATTTCTTCTGCTGTTTCTTCCGGCGTCGCTTTGCCGGTTTCAAATCCTGCGTTGAAGCCGAGCACACCAAGCCCTCCTGCATTGGATACAGCGGCAACCATCTCAGGGGAAGTGATCCATGTCATAGGCGCCTGTACGACAGGTTTTTCGATTCCGAGTATTTCACAAACACGATTCATAATGGGTCTCCTTTACGTTTTAATTCTGATTCTATTTTAGCGGGAAGGATTGTTTTTTCCACATTCAGAAGTATAATATTGTAAGATATTCTTACAGTATATCAATTTTGTAAAAAGGAGACCACCTCATGGCTGAAATCACAAAGCTCTGGATCGCAGATAAAATGCGCGAGATCATGAAGCATAAATCCATTGACAGGATCCGGGTTACGGAGATCTGTAAGGCGGCTGATATTGAGAGGCCTACGTTTTATTATCATTTCAAGGATAAATACGATCTTGTTGCATGGATGTTCTGCACCGATGCTTACGGCACGGACATCACTTCCGTTGCATCCGCTGCCGCCGGAATGAACAAAATGAAGCAGGAAATCCTGTTTTATAAGCGCGCATATGAAGATGCCTCGCAAAACGCGCTCTGGCATTATATGCTGGAATATTTTGTCAGACGCTACAGCGACCTCGCAAAGAAAAAAGCGGGGAGTGACCTTCTTGATCCACAGCTGGCCTACAGCATCCGTTTTTATTGCATGGGAGCGGTCGGTATGACCCGGGAGTGGGTTTTGAATGATAATATAACCTCAGCCGAGACCGTGGTAACCATGATGTTTCACTGTATGCCAGAACCTCTGAAATCAATTCTTTTCAGTCAGGATTGAATCGATAAAAAATGTAGAATTCTACATTTTTTGATGTGTGCCGGGCATGGCACGTCTCCAGCTGGTGAAAGTCCAGCCACAGGTATTTACCGCCAAGTGTAGTGAACCTCAAGTCGAAAGCAGTAATGCTGGGATGAAGGAAGAGGCTAACAAAACTTCCGAGCCTACGCACAGAAACCCAATGAGGCTAAATGGTGGGTGAGGTTGCATCACAAACCGAAGCCCGAAAGGTAAACGTAAAACCAAGACAGCAAATTGGAAGGTTGTGGAAGAAAGAAGGAGAAGTGAATTACCCCGGGAGGTCCTGCGGACGGTTAAGTCCAGACGCTTTCAAACAGATATGGTAGAGCCGGTTGAAAAAGATTTATCGCAGGAAGTCAGCTGAGGTCATAGTAGGTGTTCAGCCTTGAATGCCGAAGGACCTAATGTTTGTATAGTGCGAATCACTATGCGCAAGATTCAGACAGTCCGAATAAGAAAATAACCTACAGGCAGAGAAACGTAATCTCTGACGGTGAAAAGAATTGGGATGATTCTGAATACTCTACAAGTAGAAGGAGGAGCAGCGAATGAAATTGATTGAGAAGATTCTGAATGACGAAAATATCAGCGAGGCAATTAAACGGGTCAAGAGTAATAAAGGCGCACCGGGAGTTGATAAGATGACGGTGAATGAAATTGACAGATATTTCGATGAACATAAAGGGGATATAAAGGAATCCATTATGTCAATGGAATATAAGCCTCAGCCGGTAAGAAGGGTCTATATCCCCAAAGCCAACGGCAAGAAAAGACCGCTTGGCATACCGACAGTAGCGGACAGAGTGGTACAGCAGATGGTAGCACAGCAGTTGAACCGAATATATGAACCCACATACAGCGACCACAGCTATGGGTTCAGAACAGGAAGAGACTGCCACGGCGCGATCGAAGAAGTACTGCAAAATCTGAATGAAGGATATGAATGGGTAATAGACTTGGATATCGAGAAGTATTTCGACACAGTGAATCATGACAAATTGATTTCAATACTCAGAGAAAAGGTCAATGACAAAACTACACTGCATCTGATACGCTCATTTCTCAGAGCAGGGATCATGGAGAACGGACTTGTTTCGTCTTCAACAGTCGGCGTACCACAGGGTGGCCCACTGTCCCCGGAACTGTCAAATATCTACCTGGATAAGTTTGATAAAGAACTAGAGAGCAGAGGATTGAGGTTTGTGAGATACGCGGATGACTGCAATATCTTTGTGAAGAGTGAAATGGCGGCAGACAGAGTGATGAAGTCAGTGACCTCATGGCTGGAAAGGAAACTGTTTCTGAAAGTCAGCGCAACCAAAACGAAGGTAGTGCGTCCACCGGAAAGTCATTTTCTCGGATTCACATTCTGGAAAAGCAAAGATGGGTGGAAGTGCAAGTCGGCAGATGACAGGAAAAAGAAACTGTACGCAAAAGTCAAGGAAGTACTGAAGAGGAAACAAGCAGAATCAAGACCACTGTCGGTGACATTTACCAAACTGAACCAGATAATCAGAGGATGGGTCAACTACTTCCGAATCGGAAGTATGAAAGGGTTCCTTGATAAGTTTGGTCAGTGGCTCAGGCATAAGGTCAGAGTCATAATCATCAAGCAGTGGAAGAAACCGAAACGCATCTATATCAATCTGCAGAGACTCAACAGACTGTTCAAATGTCATATGACGGATGAAGAGATGTACAAAGTCGCAAACAGCAGACTTGGATGGTATCGCAGATGCGGAATGTATGTTGTCAATTATCTGTTGAGCCCCAAAGTACTAGCCATTAAGAAAAAGGACCGACCGGGTTTGATCGATCCTTTGAACTACTATCTGAGTAGTTCGTGCTGACATTACAAACGTAGCGCCGTATACGAGACCCGTACGTACGGTGCAACGGGAGGGGCGGGACTAATAATCCCCCTCTACCCTACTATATTTATAAAATCCTTCTTTCGAATGCTCTTGAAATGATGAAGCAGCCGGATTCCATATTTGCCTGAAAAATGAACGCACGAAAAAAGGTCATACTCAGGAAGACTATGACCTTTTTGAGGTGAGGGGAATTGGATGCCTTATCCGGTTACAGAAGAGTGTCTGATCGCCGCTTTGACAATAGATAAAATCAAATCTGTCACATTTTTTTAATCGGATGACGGATCACGGTCTTCCGTTTTTCCGGCTCGACCTTTCTGGCGTCGCTCAGATATATCTCGTGATGGAAGCGCTGATCCGTGATATCCAGCGTATAGCCCTGCTGTTCCATAAACTCATGCATCAGTGCTACTGTAGCTGGCTCATCATCATAGGAACCGATGTGCATACACTGAACGCACACACCTTCATCATAGGTGAAGAATTCAACCTTTGAAAAATCCTGTTTTTTCTTTGCGGTTGCTTCTCTGACAGCCCAGTCAAAATCATCCCTTGTGACAAAATCGGGCAGACGGATGACGGAAATCCACTTGAAGTTCTCCTTATGATCATAATCGATTCCCTTAACGCCATCCTGCCACCAGAATCCTTCGAGCGGCGGAACAACATAATCAAAATATCCGCTGATCTTATGATCGCTTTTTTTACTCATCTTGATCGTGAACGCGATTCCATACAGAAGACCTATGGCCTGCTTGTATTCACCGTCTTCCTGATTTGGATCACCCTGTCCGCGGACGGCAATATAGTTCATGACGGGAACCGTCACAATCGACGGCTTGTTTTTTGGCATGTAGAATTCCTTGTATTCTTTTTTATAATCAAACGGCATTTCCTGTTTCCTCCATTCATTTCAGTTGAGTACCCTGTATTTCGAAGTAAATCACGTATTATTTCTGCAGGCTCTGTAGCCTGTGTGACACTTTGAACAGTCCGTGACGGTTGCAATAATACAAGAGACTTCTTGTCCTGTTTATCTTAATGTGAGCCTCGGCAGGTTCTTCCGGATATAATATTCTAATCTCGTAACCGTCCTCCCATAAAGCCATACAGTGAAAGAGTAATATGTATTCCTGCATGAAACAGCCTGCGCTTGGTAGATGGGTTGACGGATCCAGGTCTGTCTTCTTCTTTTTATTATAATAAATATTTCGATATATACCAAACAGCTGTTTTACACCAGTCATAAAAGCAAAAATGCATAAAAAATGTTTGAAAATGATTTTTGTGCTACAATAGAACTCGGGCATGTATTGATATACAGCCTGAATTAGAATAACGAATAAAGGAGAAATTAAACATGAAATGTAATTTAAAATGGACGAATATCTATAGCAACGAGACAGGTTATGTCGGTAAAGTTTCCAAAAAGGAAGGTCACTTCGTGAATTCCGCAGACAAAGCCGGAGCTAAGACCTACGTTTCCGAAAAAGCTGCGAATAACGATATCGAACTGCTGACATCCATGGGTGAAGCGGAAAACAACCGTTTCGAAATCGAAGAAGCATAAGAAAAACAGAAATATCCTTTATGGATATTTTTTTATTTGCGGTGAATGCAGTCCGCAGCTGTCAGTCAACTGCACGGTTTTTCCATCTTACAAAACCATCCGGAAGAGATGAAAAAAGGTCATAATCACGAGGACTATGACCTTTGTCAGGCTTTTGCGGATTTCTTTTCCGGAAGCTCCGTGAACATACCGTCAAGAAGTTCGAGAACAAGCGCAGTATCTTCAAATCTGTCAAATACATGCATCAGTCTCTTTGATCCTTCATAAGGATAACGCAGCTCGGAATTCGCAAGAAGTCTGTCCGATGTCGGTGTTCTCTTCAAAAACACTTCATTGCCGCAAATGTCACCGATCAGCCTGCCGTCAAGGTAAACAAGATATCCGCCCATCATGGGTTTTATGACAATATCACCGGCGGCAGAAAAGACTTCACGCACATATTCGATAAAATCATTCATAACGACTCCCTCCCGAAACTGAATTGTGTACCGTGATCTGATATGATCTGTAAATCTCAGTCATCAATTACAGGCAGCACATTTCGTTCTATGAATTCGACTCTGTCAAATATCCTCGGTTTGAATGTTCCCGTGATACCAACGGATACATTTACTTCTTTATTGACATAGATAATATTGCCGCTGTCACCGATCGCCGCATAAACCTCTCTGCCATCAAAAGGCTTATACCACAAGTATCCGTAGTTCATATATCCGAACCGTTCCCCGAGCTTAAGATGCGGTTTGAGCATGTCATCGATATATTCCGCAGAGATGATCCTGCGGCCGTTGTACATGCCTTTATTCAATACAAGTTCTCCGACAACAGCCATCTCTCTTGCCGACATGCACAGTCCCCAACCGGCTGTCACCGTGTTTTGAGGATCACAATACCACTCGTATTTTCGCGGATTCTTATTCATGAAGAAATCGAACTGGTCTTCCTTGGAACTGTCACCGTGCAGTATCCGCTTTGGAATCCCCAGCGGTTCAAACAGATTCCTGTTCGCATAATCAATCAGTTTTTCGCGGCTTGCTCTCTCAATGATTCCCGAGAGGATCTGGATGCCGAGCGTCGCATACCTGAATTCACCTGTGATTCCCGTGCGGCCTCCGAGAGAATCGAGGATCGTAAGCGTCCAGTCCTCTGAAGTGCACACCTTTTTCCATGGCTCTGACTTTCCTTTGTAGGGAGCCGTCATCGTGAGCAGGTGCCGTATTGTTACATCGTAGATTGTCTTTTCTCCGCGCTTGACGGAATAATCCGGGAAGAATTCCAGCACTTTCTGATCCAGACTTCTGAAATAGCCCTGATCCAGGGCAATTCCCGCAAGCAGACTCATGATACCCTTGGTTACGGAATTGACATTCATCGCATCCTCAGTTGTAAATCCATGCCAGCACGCATCATAAACAGTTCTGCCGTCTTTGACAGCATGGATCTGAGTGATGTTGCTTTCATTTCCGGTGCTGTTGGAAATGTATTGATACAGTTGTTCTTTGTTCATTATGAAACACTCCTTTAAGTGAATATGGGACGTCCTAAGAACAAAATAAAGTGATTAAAAATTGTTTTCAAGAGAAATCTAAAAAAACATACTGTTGTATTATGCCGGGAATTCATCCCTGCCAGTGGTGAGTTATCGGCATTTGGGGACAGCGGCACCTGCGATATATCAGGAGTGTTATTGCCTCAAGTGCTATAATAATCACCAAAAAAGTGTGCTATTCCCCGTCGTTTTGGCACTCTCAATCGTATTAGTAGTGAAAGGAGGGCAAAGAGAGATGTCAAACTCTTTGTTGCGTACGGACAAAGAGATTGCGGAAATCTACATGTGCCATAGCAAAACTGTATATCGCGTCTGCTTTGCTTACATGAAGAATCCTGCTGATACTGAGGATGCAGTTCAGGATACATTCTTTCATCTCATAAAGAGTGGACCTGTTTTTGAGAATGAAGAACATGAAAAGGCTTGGCTTATCAGAACCGCTGCTAACATATGTAAAGATGTACTGCGGCACTGGTGGCGCAGACGTGAGAATATTGAGGATTTCCATGATCTCCAAAGTCCGGAAGAAATCGAGACAGATGATGTTTTTCAGGCGGTCATGGCTCTTCCCATAAAATACAAAGCTGCAGTTTATCTGTATTACTATGAGGGATATACCAGCGTGGAGATCGCCGGAATCCTGAAAAAGCCGCAATCGATAGTCCGTAATTATTTGCACGAGGCTCGTGCCATCCTCAGAGAAAGGTTAGGTGACGATTTCAATGAAGAACGATAAGATCATTGTTTCATGGAACAAAATTAAACCGAGCGATTCTGCAGATGAACGCATGCTTTCTGCGATACTGGAGCGGAACCTCTCTGTCCGAAACAGAAAGGACAAAGTGAACTATATGTTTGGAACTAAGAAAAGGCTGATTCCTGTTGTTGTATGCATGGCACTCTTGATTGCCGTAACTGGAATTATAGGTGGTAATTTGGGGTGGTTTAATCAGAAAGATTACACAGTAAAGCTTACAAATGGCGACTTTATCGTATACCGCAACGGAAGCACCAGCGAAGCCAGTTTTGAGGTAGATTATCCGGTCACTTCAAGAGATTTGACGGATACGGAATTAGAAATACTTTTCCCCGCAAGTACGGAATCAAGGTCTGCAATCGGAACATTCCGTGATGAAACCGGTGCGTTGCTTCGTGTTGAAGGAAAGATCGGTAACGCATCAGTGATATATGCTCAGGACGGTTTTCCTGTCAACGATGCGGTCATAGCAGGAAATGAAACAGCGTCTTCGGTAGCCGGTATTCCTGTCACTATGGGATACTACATTACCAAACCCGATAGCAGAGGAGAACAGCTTGCAATCTTTTTCGGCTCATTCAAGATTGGAAACACAAACGTATATGTTGAATGCTTCGGAGATAAAAGTGAGGCAAAAGAAGTTAGTCAGACCACTGCTGAGTTGATTCTTCAAATCATTGAAAACAGAGAGCCGGATTTCTCTGCTGTAAATAAATGATATCTTCTACAACGCCTTGCAAGCCGTAAACTTGCAGGGCGTTTCTATGTACGCACCGCAGGGCTTCCTGTGGTGTATTTCGCTCTTAAACGGAGAGGCCGGTTACGATTAATAAATTCCTTTTTTTATTCACAGGGCAAAACAAGGGAAAACGGAGTTTCTATAATAAAAAGCCTACGAAAAACGCAGGCATTCTCAAGGGTTTCAGCGAATCGGACAGAAAACCGGAATCTATCATTTCGAAACCACCCAGGCAATCAGAACAGCCAATATCGGAAAGCCTATCAGCGTAGAGACCCACTTTCCGATTAATGTCTTTCCGTAAATGTATGGCCTCATGTCTTCCGTTCCGGGAATGATCCATGCTTTTGTTTTCCCTACCCAGTACCAGTCAATAAAGATTCTGTCAAACAACCCTGAAATCAGATAGATCACTGTCATCTGAAAGGCAGCTGTCTTAAAGTCCGATGCACCGTTTACCAGATAAACCATAAGCGGCACGAATACAAACTGCGGTACGAGAAGGGAAATGAAGGTAATCATTTTTCTTTTATTGATCGTTTCCCGCGTTGTAAGTCCAAGTTCTATGGCTTTATCCTGTACTTCTTTTTCATAAAAGAAAACCATGCCAACGGGACCATCAGTTATGCCTACAACACAAATAATCAAGAGAACAAAGCACATGACGATTCCTTCCAGTATTGACAATATCATTCTTAACTGACCTCCTCCCAATAACTCAATAAATTGCGAATTTAACGATTGTACTTTGCGCCAGCAGTCATTAACATGGCTAATCCCACTACAAAGCAAACAGCAAAACAAAGAAAACTGTAAGCAGAATCTGTCATGAAAAGTACTACAGCAGATATCAGCAACCCAATTCCTATTACAATAAGACCAATTCCAGACAATCTACAAAACGCCGTCTTGTTTTCTGCAGAGACTTTATTGACATGATAATCATGCATTAGGGAAAGTTATTCTTTTTTCCAAATCAACCAACCCATAACAGCAATAATGGTACCTGCTCCTCCAGTTATTAAGACTCCTATTATTTTGCCTATCATATCGTGGATCTCCCTTACAAACTTCGATTTATCTCTCTGTACTTATTATACAAAAACAGGACCGTTACGGTCCTGTCTGTTATCCTTTGGTGGAGGTGAGGGGAGTCGAACCCCTGTCCAAAAAGAGTCCCACATTCAAGCTTCTACAGTTTATTCTGTTTTCTTACGATAAGCCCGGTAACAGACGACCATAACTTAAAGTTCCCGGATGAGGTTTTCGTTAAGCTTTTATCCGAGGTGAAGCTTACTTAACCGCGATGTCTGATACAGCGTCCTTGGCTCCCGGTGAACCTCGGGCTGCAGCTGCAAGTCTCTATTGACTAATTAAGCAGCGAAAGCAAAATTATTATTGCCAGTTAAATTTAATTTCGATTCTTAAGGGAATCACGCTACTGCTACTTGAATCAAACATAATCCTGTCGAAACCATGACACCCCCATGTCTGATGTAACGTTATTGTAGTTTAGAATTATTCTTTCGTCAATGCGAGGGCAATAAGTTACCTTAAACCGCTGGTTTATTACCGTTTACTGGTATACTTACTGTCCAGTAGGGAAATGATATAATGAAATGCGGAGGGATAGACCAATGAAAACAGTGATCATTGTTGTACTTGTATTATTACTGGCTGCTGCAGCCTGGTTCTTCTTCTCGATGAACAGCGCAAAGACAGTGAATAACCAGACGGAATACTTACTGAAAGTTCTCAACGAGGCAGTCGGAAAGCGGAATGACGCAGCTCTCGCACTGAATCTTAGCGGACTGAAGGAATGCGTGGAGCAGGTGAAGAACGCGCAGAGCATGGCAGAGCGTGCCGTGGCGGAAGATGCCATGGTCGCAGCTGCGGAAAAAGCCCTGGAAGGGGTTGACCTGAAGGAAAATGCGGCGGCGCTTGCGTTCCAGAAGGCACAGGAAAAAGTGGTGAAGGCACGTTATAACTACAACCACATCATCAAGAGTTTCAACCACCTCTTTGAGGATACCTATTCCAAACCGTTCGTGAATCTGTTAAAGTACGAACCGAAGGAATACATGGGAAAGAAACCGGGAAAATACGAATAATCCGAAACCGCGCAAGCGGTTTTTCTTTTGGAAGTGCGGATGGTAAAATGGGAATATGGAAGACAGAAGGGAAAAATGGAAGAAGATCGGGAAGTATGCGGCAGCTGTCCTGCTGCTTGTATTTCTTGTGCACGTCGCGACGCATTTTTCCTATTATAAAGCCGTCTTTGACTACTGGTTCAAGACGGAGCGGACATTGATTGAAGTTCGCTTTCTCTATGCTCTGGACGGAGATACAATCGTTGTGAAAAACAGCGAGGGGAAAGAGATGCGGGTGCGCTTACTCGGCATCGATACGCCGGAATCCACCAACTGCTATGAGAATGCCTGCAGTGCGGAAGGGGAGGAAGCGGCGGAGTTTTTAAGAAACTGTCTGAAAAAAAACGAAACCGTGTATCTCGAGTATGACGAGCAGGATCATGATAAGTACGGGCGGGAGCTGGCCTATGTCTGGCTGATTGATAACGTCGACCTCTCTTCCTTTGAGGACTTTGAGAAACACTGCCTGAATGCCGTGATTCTAAAGTCCACCCATTGCAAGATACTGTCCATGCGTCCCAATGAGCGCTATAAAGACTGGTTTGAGCGAATTGAAGAGAATAAGAAAAAGGCCTGAGGGCCTTTTAGTAATAGTTTTTCATGTTGATTTCGATCTCACGCTGAGCGTCTTTTTCCTTTAGGGACTGACGCTTGTCGTAGAGGTCTTTTCCTTTTGCCAGAGCAATTTCCAGCTTGGCTCTGCCGTCTTTCAGATAGAGCTCGAGCGGAACGACCGTATAGCCTTTGATCTTGACTTTCTCGGAGAGCACCTTGATCTCATGTTTGTGCAATAAGAGTTTTCTGTCACGTCTCTCTTCGTGATTGAAGCGGTTGCCGTGATCGTACGGTCCGATGTACATGCCTAAAATGAAGGCTTCCCCGTTCACAAAGTCGATGTAGGAATCCTTCAGCTGGGCGCTTCCCTTGCGGATGGCCTTGATTTCCGTACCGAAAAGTTCGATACCGGCTTCATAGGTATCTTCAATGAAATAATCGTGACGCGCCTTGCGGTTTACTACTACAGTCTTCTTCATATCCTCTCTATTATATCGGATTTTTCCCCATGTTTCCATGTTGAGAAAAAAACAGGGAATCATTATAATGTAAATGCATGTCTCCGTAGCTCAGCAGGATAGAGCATTCGCCTCCTAAGCGAAAGGTCGTGGATTCGAATTCCGCCGGGGACGCCAGTGCAAGTGCAGCGGATTTCTTCCGAAAAAAACGGATATAAATCCGCTTTTTTCTTTGTGCTGAGCAAATGCGGAGGAAAGAATGACGGAATATGCATGGCGGATTGACGTTATGATACCGGATGAATATAATGTTTTTATTGACATAGTGTCAATTAAAATGAGGCCTGTATGAATATCATTGTACTTTTCGGAAGTCCAAATCAAAACGGATCAACCCGTCTGTTGGTGGAAAGCTTTACAAAAGGGGCCAAAGAAGCAGGGCATACGGTTGAGGAGATCGATGTCTGCCATGCGAATATTCATCCCTGCATCGGCTGCGTGAGATGCGGCTATGAAGGACCTTGCGTACAGAAGGATGACGTAGAGGTCATACGGAAGAAACTGTTACATGCGGATATGGTCGTCTTTGCGACGCCTCTGTATTATTACGGCATGAGCGCACAGCTGAAGACGGTGATTGACCGCTTCTGTGCCTTTAACAGCAGTCTGAACGCAAGACACCTCAAAAGCGCATTGTTATGTGTGGCGTGGAATGCGGACACCTGGACGTTTGACGCATTAGAGGCACATTATCTGACACTGGTCCGCTATCTCAATTTCAGAGACTGCGGCATGGTGCTTGGAAAGGGCTGCGGAACGCCGGGTATGACAAGACACAGCAATTATCCGGAGGAAGCCTATCAGCTGGGAAGGAGTTTATAGAATGAAAAAGAAACTGATTCTTTTTGTATTATGTATCAGCATCGCCTGTCTTTTCTGCGGCTGCTCAAAAGCACCGGAAGAAGCGGAGGAAATCTCACAGGGGAATGAACCGCAGCCTGTGCCGGAGAGTGAAACGGAAGCGGGTACAAACGAACTGGTGCAGCAGGATTCCTCCACGCCTGTCGTCTATTTCACTTCGGATATCAGCGCGGAAGGTCTTGTAAAAATCTATGAGAAATTAGGCTGGACACCTTACGGCAAGGTGGCTGTTAAAATCTCCACCGGAGAACCTCCGGCAAGCAATTATCTGCGTCCGGAACTGATCAAAGATCTGGTGCAGAAGGTAGAGGGAACCATCGTCGAATGCAATACGGCGTATGGCGGCTCACGCGCCAGCTCTGCGATGCACCGCCAGGTAGCGGAAGACCACGGCTTTACGGCAATTGCGGATTTTGACCTCATGGATGAGGAAGGCGAAGTTGAATGGCCGGTAGAAGGCGGCGAGAGGCTGAACAGGATCATTGTCGGCTCGCACGCGGAAAACTATGATGACTGGGTGATCCTTTCGCACTTCAAGGGTCATGCGATGGCAGGCTTCGGCGGAGCCATCAAAAATGTCGGCATCGGAATCTCCTCTGCCAGCGGCAAGGTACTGGTCCATACGGCCGGAGAGAGAACCAGCGGTTCGATTTCCTACCGCGACCAGGAGGCCTGGCTGGAGTCTCTGGCGGAAATGGTGTCGGGCTTCAGCGCTCACGTCGGAGAGGAACACATCATCTACATTAACGTCATGAACCGCCTTTCCGTCGACTGCGACTGTGACGGACATCCGGCAGAACCGGATATCCACGATATCGGTATCCTGGCTTCTTTTGACCCCGTGGCGCTTGATCAGGCCTGCGTGGACCTTGTTTACAAGGCTGAAGGAAACGCGTCGCTGGTGCGGCGTATCGAATCCAAAAACGGCATTCATACGCTGGAACATGCCGAAAAAATCGGACTCGGAAGCCGGACGTATGAGCTGGTGAACATTGATGAGTGAACTCTTTTCCATCCTGAAGCGGGAGTTTGTTTACCTCTGGTATTATTCCGAAATCCAGCTCAGACAGATTTTCGGTTACTGGGTTGCGGGAATGCTGATCGGATCCTTTATTTCCGTTTTCGCAAAGGATAGGATCCATCATGTTTTTGCGGCAATGAAAGATAAGAAGTGGGGGTTACTCGGGATTCTGCCGGCATGTCTATTGGGAATGGCTTCCCCGCTCTGCATGTACGGAACGATCCCGATTGCGGCTTCATTTCATAAGCAGGGAATGCGGGAAGACTGGCTGGCGGCGTTTATGATGACGTCAATTCTTCTAAATCCGCAGCTGATCATCTACAGCGGAGCGCTGGGCACAAAGGTACTGGCCGTGCGTATCATAAGCTGTCTTTTGTGCGGATGTACGGCCGGCATTCTCATCTTTCTGTTTTACGGTAAGGGGAAATTCTTTGACTTTAAGGGATTTGAAGAAAGAAAAAGCCGCGATACGCATCCGAATCTGCTTGTCCGCTATCTTCTGAATGTGTGGCGGAATCTTAAGGCAACCGGTCCCTATTTCTTTCTCGGGATCCTCTTGTCAGCCCTCTTTCAGCGCTATGTACCGCAGGACCTGATGTCAAAGGTGTTTGGCGGTAATGAGGCGTGGGGCATCTTAATGGCCGCGACCATCGGCGTGCCGCTGTATGCCTGCGGAGGCGCAACGATTCCCTTATTGCAGGAGTGGCTTCAGAACGGCATGAGCCTCGGCTCGGCAACGGCCTTCATGTTGACGGGGCCGGCAACCAAGATCACAAATCTCGGAGCACTGAAGATCGTACTGGGGTTAAGGCGCTTTCTGTTATATCTGGCATATGTCATGGCATTCTCACTTGTCTCTGGAATGCTGGTAAATCTGATGTTATAAATCAAACAGGAGAGGATGATCCTCTCCTGTTTTGCGTTTTCTGTTATTTTGTGTCGGTTATTCTTCCTGGGCGGTTTCCTCCGCAGCTGCATCATCCTCTTCTTCCGTATCCTCCAAAGAGACTTCAGGCACCAGCTTATAGCGGACGGTGTGGATGCATGTGGAAGCCATCACGGCGATGGCGGCGTAATACGTGCCTAAAGAGATGATGTGGGAAAGGAATGTCTTCCCGTTGACTTCGTTTACCATAAGCAGAATTCCGCTGAGGAATAATAGTAAGGCACCGATCATGACCCTGCGGCGCAGCGTGACGGAAAGCGTCACCATCAGAATGGCCGCAACCACATATATGATCGCAAGCAGGCGCATCGCTCCGTACTCGCCTTTGATCAATAGGAGAATGCAGGCGGCAACGAGAGACCCGCTGAGCCAGGCGTAGATCTGACGTCTGACGGGCTTCTCTTCACGGTAGAAGGCATAACTGAGCAGAAGGTATGCCGTAATGTGGAGCGCCGGTCCGAAGATGAGCGACTTTGTTGTTACCGTATCGGCTGCCATTAACAGAATCAAAGCCAGAAGCGTGATGAGGGACAGCCGCGTCTTTTTGCGCAGGTAGCCGCTGAGGGCAATCAGAACCGAAAGGGTACCGATGACGATCTTGAAGCAGAGGATCATGCCCGGACGGTCCGGTAAGAGCGCCTTATAGAATTCCATGATCAGAAACAGCATGAAGATCGAATAGACGCATAACGTCGGAATCACGTGGTATTTCGAATCCTTCGGAATCCAGCCTTTCTTGATTTTCCGGCGGAACTGGAAGCGGCCGATGAAGTAGGTCGCCTGGAAGAGAATCAGCGTGATAATGAAAATCAGGACACTCAGGAAAATGATGACGGCATCTCCCCAGTAAAGACCGAAGACCGTACCGTTTAGGATCCGGATGGTGTCAGAGATATCCAGCTGATAGTTTCCCTTTTCCACTAATTCCTCACGGAATCCTTCCGAACAGGCAAATTCCACCTTGTTGTCCGGGGTAAAGGTGACGGTGTATTCCGCCCCTGCCGGAACGGGATAGGAGTAGGCGGTGGCGATGTCCGGTTTCTGTCTGCCGAGGGAATAATCCAGCTTCAGAACCGTAATGAAATTCTTCTTTTCGCATTTCACATAAACGGAATAGGCCTCATCCCGCGGCAACAGGATGCGGATCTGATCATCCGTGTAATCCATATAGCGGAAAGAGTCCGGAACGACCCTATCCTTTTTCGGAATCAGCTCCGTGGTCTGCCATGTATCGGCGTCCGTCGCATAGATGGCAGGAAGGGATTCGACGACCTTTCCGTCTCTTAACAGGGATACCTCATAGGAGGCGTTGACATAAAGAATGGAATATTCGTCGTAGTAGTTGTACAGCTGCTCCGGATCATTCTCTGAATAGACCCAGGAGATGTAAAGCTCCGGGGTGTGTGCCTGGGCCAGGTTGATGGCAGAGGAAGCCCGTGAGTTCCAGCGGCGGAAGATGCTGTCCTGCGCGCGGTAGGCGCCGATCATGCTGACAAGATAGTTTAAGAGGGCGTCCGCCTCGTCCTTGGTTTTTTCGTTGATTAGGACCGGATCGTTGGCAATGGACAACAGATTCGAAAGAATATTGACGGGAGAGCGGTCTTCCCAGATATGGATGAGCTTCTCCTGCAGACTTTCGGCATAGATATCAACACTCGGGGAAAGGGTCAGAAGGTAGCCCAGAACATTCTTTAAGACGACGTAGGTTTCCTTGTTGTACCAGTAATCAATCCCGGTAAGTTCCTTGTAGATTCCGTTGGCTTTCTCGCGCTTCAGATCGAAGTCGGAGTCGGTTTCCATTGCCGGAAGGTAGAGCGTGGTACCGTAGCGTTCATAGCCCCAGTCAGCAAAGGGCACAAGAGGAACCGGGTCCGTCTTCCCGACGATATTGAAGATATTGGGGTAGCGCGCAAAGTCCTGATCCCGGACGTTGCGAGGCGTCGCAAAGGTGTAGGCGAATACGCCGCTTGCATCAAAGACGTCCGTATCCACCAGCATGGCGGCAGTCAGATTACTGACGGCGGCGGCGCGGCTGAAGCCGGAGATCCATACCTTCAGCGGGCCTTCCAGATGGTTGGCGGCAATATAGCCGAAGATGCGGTTGAATACGAGTTCCGAAGAGCGCCGGAAGCCGTCGTGAACATTTCCACTGCCGATGGAGAAATTGGATTCCCACTCATCGATATATCCCTGCCCGCAGACGCCCACGGCAATCAGCTCAAAGGCGTCATCCCCGCTGCCGATTTTCTGATGTCCCATGACCGTGCTGACGGTATACATGCTGGGGTTCTTATCATAGTCGTCCGAAGAGAGATCACTAAAGCCGGCTTCGCTCAGGAAATTGGTCAGATTTTCATCGTAGCTGGTGACTCCTTCCAGATGTGCCCGGGACGGGCGGAAGGCTGCGGTGGCAAGTCCCAGCGAAAGCTTGGCCAGATCGTGTGAGTATCCGGATGCATCCGCGCGGAACCAGTCCCTGTTAAAGGGCACTTCAAATTCCCTGTAATCCTGCGCCGTTAATACGTAGAAGCGGGAGTGCAGCATCTTTGTGCCGTCTTCTCCTTCGGCTTTTATATGGGAAAAGGACGGAACAAAAAGAAGGATGCTCAGTAACAGTAGCGTGATCCGTAAGAGAAACCGCGGTGTTTTTTTCATGGAAAATACCTCTTGGAATCTTTCTTTTCAGCAAAGAGAAGCAGTGGAATAAATAAATGATATTAATATGTGATTTCTCTCATATTATACAACAAAGAAAAGCAGGATAACTTCTTCACTTGAAAAAGAAAACGCCCGAGTTGCGGACGTTATTTCAGAATGTTTCAAAGAGGCGGGCAATTTCTGTCTGATATGCCTCCTGCTCTTTTAAGACGGAGGCGCGGCTTTGGCGGATCTCTTCGCTGCTCAGTTCTTTTGCGCTGATCCATTTTAACTTTGAAGCGGCCTTTTCGCTCTTGATGGCTGCCTGGAGGTATTCCGGTCCTTTTTTCAGCGTGGCCAGAGACTGCTCAACGGTAAGAAAGCCGCTGGTATTGATGCCGAAGGTATCGTAGATCGTATCATTGGCAATCGGGCCGATGATGACATCCGCATCCGGATAGCGCTCTTCTTTCAGCCTTCGGTTATCCCAGAGATAATAGAACCAGTTCTCATCGCGCTGAAGCGTTACGATATTCAGCCCTTCGGTATCGAGCTCATATTCGTTGATCCAGGTGGAACATCCCGCCTTTTCCGTTGCCCAGCGCAGGCAGAATTCCTTCTGCGGGCTGGTGTAGAATCCCTGGGCAAAATCGGCATTCTTTCTGCCGTGACGGATATCAGGCTCTTTTAGAATCAGAAATGCGGTGTGATAGAGTTTCATTTTCATATGACGTCCTCCACTGAAAGGATGAGATAGATCTCATGCAGATCGGAAATGACGTAATCGATGTGCATGCCGTCCGGGATGTTTTTTTTTGCGGGGTTGTACCAGCAGGTTTGGATTGCGGCATTGATGCCGCCCTGAATATCGCTGGTAAGGGAATCCCCGACAATGAGCGTCGAATCGTGATCCAGCGGTCCGATGACTTTTTCAACGCCTTCAAAGAAGCCGATATTCGGCTTTTCCACACCCAGCTCTTCCGAAAGGAAGATGCCGTCCATCAGCGTATCAAAACCGGAGCGTTTCAGTTTCTTTGTCTGGGCAATGACGGTTCCGTTAGAGACGATGTACTGCTTCACTTTTCCTTTGAGGGATGCGATGATGTCAAAGCTGTCATCACGGTAGACGATCGTTTCGCCAAGCTGCAGCTGATAGTGTGCGTTGAATTCTCTGGCAACCTTAGGGTTGACACCGATGGCGGAAAAGAAGGTCTCAAAGCGGCCGACGAGCACTTCCGGCTTGGTGATCTCATTGCGCTCCAGCCGCTCCCAATAGGAGAGGTTGATGCGCGAGTACAGCTCCACCATCTCATCCGTGCATTCCCCGAGTCTGAATTTATGAAAAAGTGCTTTGATTGCCGCGGTTTCCGCCGCGTTGAAATCCAGAAGGGTTCCGTCAATATCCCAGAGTACGGTTCTGATCTCATGTTTTCTCATAGCTCTTATTATAGCGGAAGGAAGGAAGTCACTCCAGAAAAAAGCATCCCCTGAGGGATGCGGTATGTCTATTCAAAGGAAAGGCTGTTGATTACTTCGTCAAAGTGCACCAGGTTTTTATCCAGCAGGTTGTCACGGGTGTAGAAGTAGACGGTGTAGCAGACGTTTTTCTTCTTGATGATCAGAATGCGTCCGCTCTGACGAACGGCACCTACGTTGTATTCGTAATCAAAGCCGGGACGTTCCTGCCCGCAGGCTTCCTTACTGAAGTAGCCGTTAAAGGCATAGCCGTGATTTTCCATGCCCTTTGCCAGCTTCAGCTGGGTGCTTTTTACGATATCGTTCTCGCTGGCCAGTGCCGCTAACAGCGGATTGGAGCGGTGATAGTAAATAACAAAGATCATGTGGTCTTCCTCGTTGCGCATGCCCCATCTCTCGGCATTCTCATCCATGTAGATCTGATTCAGCTCGTCTTCGCTCAGCAGATGGAACCCTTCCGGAATGGTAATATGTAACTCATGATTGATGATATCCTGTTTCATGTCAGTCCTCCTGTTGTATGATCTGTCATTATTATACCGCCAAAACAGGTACATAAGGGAGGAATCTCTTTTGGAGTATTGGAAAAAGGAAAGGGCAGGTAGTAAAATGATAATAACGGAAAGAGTATTTCATCCATTTTGAAACAGGGAACACTCCGGTTTTCCTGATGTTTCTTTTTATATGATTAAGCGGGAGAATTCATGGAACGGAAGAAGAATCATACGATAACCATTGCGGTGCTGGGAATGCTGATCATCGGCACCATTTTGATATTGAGCACCATCTACATCGGCCGCTATGCCAGCCGGGGAAACGAGGAAGCGGTCCGTCAGGTCAGCTTGTTGTATCTGGATGAGCTGACCGGAAGACGGGAGCAGGTCGTGGAAAACAATCTGAAGAGCCGTATTAGGGATCTGCAGGTTGCCGTAAGTCTGATGGGAGAGGAAGATCTAAGCGACGGCGTGCATCTGCAGTCCTACCAGTCACGCATGAAACAGCTCTACAATCTGGAGAAGTTTGCCTTCGTCGACGATGCCGGCAGAATCTACACTTCCCAGGGCATTCAGAAAAACATTGCGGAATACAGTTTTGACTATCTGACGCTCGCGGAACCTGAGATCTCCATATTTAATCTGAACAGCGAGGAGAAGAAAGTCGTCATCGCCATCCCGGTGGATAAGTCCTTCCAGAATATTCATCTGAAGGTCTGCTTCATGGAAATCGACATGAAGGAGATGCTTTCCGGTGTCTCCATGGATTCCGATCCGGATGCCGCGACTTTCTGCAATATCTACACTCACGGCGGTATTGCCTTAAGCAACACGATCCTGGGCGGTCTGGCGCAGGAAGACAACTTACTGGAAGCGATGGAAAAAGCCAGCTTTGATGCAGAGTATTCCTACGAGCTGTTCTTTGATCAGTTCACTCACGGGCAGAGAGGCGCCGTCTCTTTCAGCTATGACGGAATCAAGGAAACGCTGAGTTATGTCCCGGTAGAAGGAACGGACTGGCTTCTGACTTACCTGATAAGGGAGAGCGTGATTTCGGAGAAGATCGACGGGATCTCGCGCGGAATTCTGACGCGCAGCATGGTGCAGTCGGTACTGACGCTTTTAGCCATGACGCTGATGTTCCTCTTTATCTACTATGAGATCCGCCGCAGTAACCGCTACCTTTTGGAGAGGGAAACGGCAGAGGCGGAAGTCCGCGGAAAAGAGGAGGAACTCCAGCACAGTCTGGCGCTGCAGAAGCAGCTGAAGGAGCAGAGCGAGGCGCTGAGCGTGGCATTGCATGCGGCGGAAGAGGCCAGCAAAGCCAAGACGGTGTTCCTATCCAACATGTCGCATGAGATCCGTACGCCGATGAACGCCATCATCGGGCTTGACAGCATCGCGCTGAATGATCCGGAACTCTCGGACAGCACGCGCAGCCATCTGGAGAAGATTGGCGATAGCGCAAACCATCTATTGAATCTGATCAACGACATTCTGGACATGTCGCGCATCGAGTCGGGAAAGATGACACTGAAGAAAGAGGAATTCTCCTTCAGAAAACTGCTGGAGGCCATTAACACGATGTTCTCCGTACAGTGTGAAGAGAAAAAACAGCATTATCAATGCCGCTTAAGCGGGCATTTGGATGATTACTATATCGGGGACGGCATGAAACTGCGCCAGATTCTCATCAACATTCTGGGCAACGCCGTCAAATTCACGCCGGAAGGCGGCAGCGTTACGCTGGAAATCGGTGAAATCAACCGCTTTGAAGAAAAGAGTACGCTGCAGTTTAAGATCAGCGATACCGGTATCGGCATGAGCCCCGAGTTTTTACCGCATATCTTTGATACCTTTGCCCAGGAGGATGCCTCCTCCACCAGTAAATACGGAAGCTCCGGCCTCGGTCTGGCCATTACCAGGAGCATGGTCGAGATGATGAACGGAACGATCGAAGTGGAAAGCGAAAAGGGAAAAGGCTCCGTCTTTACGGTCTGCGTGACGCTGGAAGAAGCTAAACGCCATAAAGAGGAGAAAGAGGATGAGATCCTGCCGGAAGAGATGAAGGTTTTACTGGTGGACGATGATTCGGTGTCACTGGAGCACGGCTTGCTGGTGCTCGAAAAAGCCGGAATCGCAGCCGAAGCTGCAACCAGCGGTGAGGAGTGTCTGGAAAAGGTGAACCTGGCTCACGCCAGACGGGAGCCGTACAACCTGATTCTGTTGGACTGGAAGATGCCGGAAATGGACGGGGTGGAAACGGCCAGGAAGATCCGTGAGATCATCGGTGAGGAAAGTGCCATCATCATCCTGACGGCGTACCGCTGGGATGACGTGCAGGAGGAAGCGAAAGAAGCCGGAGTGGACAGCTTTATCGCCAAGCCGTTATTTGCGGCGGCGGTCTTGGAAGAATACCGCTCGGCCTCGGGCAAGCGGAGTGCGGATGCATCGCAGTACGTCCGTTCCGTCAGCCTGGAAGGCAGAAAGATCCTTTTAGCGGAAGACGTTGAAGTCAATGCCCAGATCATGCAGATGATCCTGAAGTCATCGAAGATGGAAGTGGATCACGCACATAACGGTCTGGAAGCATTGGAGATGTTTACAAAGAGCAGCGAAAATGATTACGATGCAATCTTAATGGATATGCGGATGCCGGAAATGGACGGTCTTGAAGCAACAAGACGCATCCGCGCACTGGAGCGGGAAGACGCAGCGCTCATTCCGATTATCGCCTTAACGGCGAATGCGTTTGATGAGGACGTGCAGCGGAGTCTGCAGGCGGGGCTGAATGCCCATCTCAGCAAGCCGGTACAGCCGGAAGCGCTGTTTGAAACCCTACGCGAACTGATCGGGAAGAGGGAGCGGAAATGAAAGATGAATTATTGAATGTCTCCCAGTCCCTGATTGCCCAGGCACTTGCGGCAGACTATTTCTGTATCTATTACGTCAACGTGGAAACCGACCGCTTTGCGGAGTATTTTGCGTCAGAGGAATATGAGCAGCTTCAGCTTCCCAAAAACGGGGATGATTTCATTGCCTTTGCGCGCAGAAACTTCGAATCCCTGATTTTCCCTATGGACCGCGAGCGTTTCTTTGAGTGCTTCACCAAGGAAAATGTGGTGGATGCTCTGAACCGGAACAAGCCGTTTACGATGACGTTCCGCATGATACTCTCTGAAGAGCCGACGCACGTACATCTGAAGATCACGCGCATGATCGAAAAGGAACAGCGGCATGCGGTCATCGGGATCAGTTCCGTTGACGAGCAGATGAAGGCACGGGAAGCCTATGAGGCAGCCCATCAGGCTTCTCTGACCTATTCGGGAATCGCCCAGGCGCTGGCGGCAGACATGTTCAGTATTTATGTGGTCAATCCGGAGGATGACAGCTTTTACGAATACAGCTCCGCGGAGAATTATGACGAGCTGGGTGTGGAAAAGCAGGGAAGTGACTTCTTTGAACTCAGCCGTAAGAATATGTCGCGTCTGATCGATCCGCGCGACAGGGAACGCTTTCTGCGTATCTTCACCAAGGAGAACATCCTCACCATTGTCAAGCGGGACGGACACTTTACGACCAAATACCGCCTGATGATCGGCGGAAGCCCGGTCTGGGTGTCTTTGAAGGCAACCCTGATGGAACACAAGGAAGGAAAGCGGCTCATCTTCGGTTCGACGAATATCGATGCGCAGATGAAACGGGAAGACGAATACCGCAAACAGGTGGAAAAAGCCCGGAATGAGGCCAAAAACGATTTCCTGGCCAACATGTCCCATGACATCCGCACGCCGATGAATGCGATCGTCGGCTATACCAACATCGCCTTGAATCATATGGGCGATGAGGAAATGATCCGCTCATCCCTGTCCAAAATCGAGTCCAGTTCTCACTATCTGCTCTCTCTGATCAATGACATTCTGGATATCTCCAAGATTGAGAGTGGAAAGATGCAGCTGAACGAAGGAAGATGCGACTTAAGCGGAATCTTTGAGCGGATTGAGGATATCACGGAACTGCAGGCGAAACAGAAGTCGCTGGAGATTTCCTACGATCATGAAAGCGTGAAACATACCCTGGTGATTGCCGATGAGCTGAGAATCGAGCAGATTCTCGTCAATATCGTCAGCAATGCCATCAAATACACCCCGGAAAAGGGGAAAGTGGATCTGAAGTGCCTGGAAGAGGAGATCACCGAAGGAAAGTCCCGCTACCGCTTTGTGGTGAGCGATACGGGAATCGGAATCAGCGAGGAGTATCTCCCGCACATCTTTGAAAGCTTCACCCGTGAAGAGCGCACCACCATCAACCGCGTGCAGGGCACGGGGCTGGGGCTGGCCATTACGGCGAAGGTTGTCGAGATGATGCACGGGATAATCACCGTTGACAGCAAGGTCAACGAGGGCTCCGTCTTTACGGTGGAGCTGACTCTGCCGCATGCGGATGCATCTGTTGCGGAAGAGAAGGAAATCAAGCGGGCGGAGGATCTCAGCGGAAAGCGGATCCTGCTTGTGGAAGACAACTTTGTGAACGCGGAGATCGCGACCATGATTCTGAGCAGTGCCGGCATGCGCATCACGCGGGCGGAAAACGGCAGGATCGCCGTGGATCTGATAAGTGAGGATCCGGACGCCTTTGATGCGGTCCTAATGGATCTGCAGATGCCCGTGATGAACGGATATGAAGCCAGCGAAGAGATCCGCAAAATGGGAAAGGATGAGAAGGTTCTCCCGATTATCGCCTTAAGCGCGAACGCCTTTGATGAGGATGTGCGCAGGGCGAAGGAAGCGGGGATGAATGACCATATCGCCAAACCGTTCACGCCGGAGACGATTCTCAGTGTGCTGAGCAGGTATTTGCTGGAAAAATAAAAATTTTAACCATCATTGGTTAAAAAACGGAATACGAAAAAAGCTCCCGGATCAATTGCGGGAGCTTTGGTATGTTTGGACTAGTTGCCGAAGAGCACTTTGACAAGTTCGCTGTCCTTGTCCAGAATCAGCGTCTTATCACCCGTCAGGCTTCCCTTTAAGGCTTCAAGTCCTCTGAGATATTCGTAGAATTCCGCTTTGTTGCCGGAGTTGTAGGCTTCCTGCAGAATGTTCATGTAGGCCTCTTCCCCTTCGGCTTCCAGAATGGCTGCCTGCTTGGAGGCTTCAGACTTCAGAATGGAGACTTCCTTGTCCGTTTCGTTGCGGATCTTCTGCGCTTCCGCCTTGCCTTCCGCCGTATAGGAGGCAGCAATGTTGTTGCGCTCGGAGATCATGCGCGTATAGACGGCCTGTTTGTTGTCTTCCGGCAGATCCAGCGCCTTGATCTGGACTTCGAGAATTTCAATGCCATACGGTTCCAGACCGTTATTGGCTTCCTCCGTTAAAAGGGAATTCAGCTTCTCGCCTCTGGCTTCGATGACTTCATCCTGGCTCATGGAGGAGATGAGGTTCTTCGTGGGGTTGTAGGCGGCTGCCTCAACGCGCTCTTCCGCTCTGCCCTGAATGGCATTTAATGTCTGGAAGTATTTGGTCGGATCCGTGACGCGCCATAAGACGTAGTTGTCGGCGATCATGGATTTCTTGTCCTTGGTGATGACGTCGCTGGAAGGCATGTCATAGAGAATGGTTGCCTTGGAGACGCGGTCCACGTTCTGGACAAACGGGATCTTGAATTTAAGGCCGGCTTCTTTCTCTACCTTGATGATCTTTGAGAACTGGGTGACGACCGCATATTCATTTTCCTTTAAGCTGTAGGCGCCGTTGAGGAAGATGAATCCGCCGAATAAGAGAACGATCAGTAAAACAATCAGTTTTTTCATCTTAGTTTCCTCCGAATCCGCTCAGCGGTAACAGCTGCTGGGTATTGCCGTCCGTGATGATGACTTTCAGCTCCGGCAGCACTTCTTCCATCGTCTCAAAGAAGAGACGTTTTTTTGTGGCATCCGGGTATTTTTCATATTCCAGATACAGTTTGTTGAATTTCTGGACCTGTCCTTCCGCTTCAGCGATCCGCGCCTGCTTCTTCGCTTCGGCATTCTGGATGATGCGGTCCGCTTCCGCCTGGGCAGCCGGCAGCTGCTCGTTGCGGTACTGGTTGGCGTTGTTGATGGCCGTGTCTTTGGACTGTTTGGCCGTTTCGACTTCCTTGAATGCCTGAACGATCTCTATCGTGGGAGGCTCGGCATCCTGGACCGAAATGTTGATGACCTGCAGACCGATATTGTTTTCCTGCAGGCTCTGCGTGACTTTCTCTTTCACTTCCGACTGGATCTGGCTCTTAGCCGTCGTGATGACTTCATCGACCGGATAGTCGATGACTGTGGAACGGACCGCTGCCAGAACGAAGTCTTTCAGGATCTCTTCCGGATCGCTGGAGTTATAGAGATAGGCGACCGGGTCGGAGACCTTGTATTCCAGATAGAAGTCGATATTGACGAAGTTGAAGTCGGATGTGATCATCAGACTTTCCGATTCATCGGAATCAATGTTCTGTCCGTATTCACTGACGGTGTAACCGATGCCGGTGCCGTGGGTTGTGGTATCGACCTTGGTCACATGCTGGATATACGGAATCTTAAAATATACACCGGCATTGCGGACCGTCTGCACTTTGCCGAACATCGTGACGACAGCCTGCTCCTGCTCACTGACGGAATATGCCGTGGAAAATGCCGTGCATCCCACCGCAATCAGAATCACTGCCGCAAGGATCAGCCCGGTGATTTTCTTGTTCTTTTCCATAGGGGTATCCTCCTTATCCTCTTTCTTCCTATTATAAAGGAAGATTGAGGAAATGGTGGTCGCTTATCGCAGAAAACAGGTAACTTAAGCAAAACGGGACAAACGGAACGATTTCGCATATAATGAGCGTGAAAGAAAAAGGCAGGGTCATCTTATGGAATATCAGAAAGTCCGCGTATCCGAAACAGGCGCTTCCTTCCTGCGCAAGGGGCAGCTTTTCATGTACCGCAACAACCTTCTTAATGTGGAAGAGGGAATTGAAGACGGGGATGTCGTAGAGATCATAGAGGAAAGCGGGGAGTATGTCGCAACGGGTTTTTACTCAGGCGTTTCCCATATCGCCGTCCGAATCCTCTCTCACGACAAGAATGCCGTCATTGATGCGGCGTATCTGGAAAAAAAGATCCGCTTTGCGGTGGATTACCGCAAAAGTGTGGTTGGCGCGCAGTGGGATAACTGCCGTCTCATCTACGGGGAAGCGGACGGACTTGGCGGTCTTACGGCGGACCGCTACGATGATATTCTGGTAACTCAGATCAGCTGCAGCGGTGTGGAGAGGCGCAAAAAGGAAATCTATGAGCTTCTTTTCAAGGCGATATCGGAAGTGAAATACATCTATGAGCGCAACGACATCGAGGTGCGACGCAAGGAAGGACTTCCGCTTTACAAGGGCTTTTACGGCGAAAAATCAAGCCCTGTGCGCGTGATTACGGAGAACGGGATCAAGATTACGGTGGACGTGGAAAACGGGCAGAAAACGGGTTATTTCCTTGATCAGAAGAACAATCGCATGCTGGTGCAGAAGCTTTCTTTCAACAAGCGGGTTCTGGACTGCTTCAGCCATACCGGCGGCTTTGCGCTCAACGCGGCCAAAGGCGGCGCAAAGAGCGTCACGGCGGTGGACGTATCGAAAACGGCGCTGGATCAGGGCTACCGCAACGCAAAGCAGAACGCACTTGAAGATAAGATCCGCTTTGTGCAGGCGGACGTCTTTGAATATCTGAAGGAAATCAGACGGGGCGAATTTGATCTGATCATTCTGGATCCGCCGGCGTTCACCAAAAGCCGCAGAACGGTGGACCATGCCTATCAGGGGTATCTTGAGATCAATGAGAGGGCAATGGATCTTCTGGAAAGCGGCGGTTTTCTGGCGAGCTGCTCGTGCTCGCGCTACATGGAGAACGAGCTGTTTGAAAAGATGTTACTGGAAGCGGCGGAAAAAAGCGGTGTCACGCTGAAGCAGGTGAGTATCTCCCAGCAGAATAGTGATCATCCGATTCTCTGGACGATGAACAAGACGCAGTATCTGAAATTCTACATCTTCCAGATCGTCCGCGAAAACTGAGAAAAATATGAAGGGAGCCATACGGTTCCCTTTTTCATTTATAATGAAACGCAACCGCAAGGAGCACACCGTAGCGGTTGAAAGTAAGTGCGGAAGAGATTATAATTTGTTCGAAATGAAGAAGATGCAGCGGAATATTTCACCGACCAAGATCCTTCCGATCGGGTTTTTATCCGTTATTCTGATAGGGACACTGTTACTGATGCTGCCGATGGCAAGCACGGAAGCGCCGCTGTCTTTTTTTGACGCTTTCTTTGAAGCGACCAGCGCCACCTGCGTGACGGGTCTGATCGTCGTGGATACGGCAACCCGCTTTACCTTCTTCGGCCAGCTGATCCTTCTGTTACTGATCCAGCTCGGGGGTCTTGGTTTTATGACGGTGGCAACCTTCTTCTTTGTTCTCGCCGGCAAGAAGATCTCCCTAAAGGAACGCATGACGATGGCGGAGAGCATGGGAGAGAACCGTTTACAGGGCATCATCTCCTTAGCACTGCACGTCTTAAAGGTGACGGCAGTGGTGGAAGGGTGCGGAGCACTGCTTCTCTCGCTTCGCTTCATTCCGCAGTTCGGATGGCTTGACGGTATCTGGCGCAGCATCTTCACCAGCATTTCCGCATTCTGCAATGCCGGTTTTGACCTGATGGGCAACTACTCCTCTCTGACGGCATACGTCAGCGATCCGGTGGTGTCTCTTACCATCTGTGCCCTGATTCTGATCGGGGGATTTGGCTTCGGGGTCATTCAGGATATCCTGGAGCACAGAAAGCGCAGGCAGTTCCGCATGCAGACAAAGGTGGTCATGCTGTTCAGCCTGATTCTTGTTGTGATTCCATCCATTGCCTTTTTCTTCCTGGAGTATCACAATACGATGGAAGGCATGGATCTGAAAACGAGGTTATTGGCCTCATTGTTCCAGAGTGTAACCTGCCGTACGGCGGGATTCAATACGATCGACCAGTTCGCGCTTAAGGATGCGTCCAAGCTTCTGTCCATCCTCTTGATGTTTATCGGAGGAGCGCCGGCAGGAACCGCAGGCGGCATCAAGCTGACGACGGTTGCGGTCATCTTCCTTTCCGCCAAGGGACTTCTGGCAGGGAAGGACAGAGCCCAGGCCTTTGAGAGATGGATCTCCAAGACGACCGTCATCAAGGCGTGCTCGATCTTCTTTATTGCGACCTACGCCCTCTTATTCGGCATCTTCCTTGTGTCGGTATTCGAAAACGGGGCGATGGGATTTTTAAATGAAGCATATGAACTGACCAGTGCCATCGCAACGGTGGGACTCTCGGTCGGTATCAGCGGAAGCTGTTCCCTGGCTTCCCGGGCAGTGATCTGCATGTTAATGTTTATGGGAAGAGTCGGTATTCTGACGATTGCGCTGGCAGTCGGCGGAAAGAAGGAAAAGCCGTATCTGCGCTATCCGGAAGCGGATATCATGGTAGGCTAAAGGAGAAAGTGTGATGAATAAGACATTTGCGGTATTAGGCGCCGGCAAGTTCGGCAGCAATCTGGCGAGACAGCTCTATGAAGACGGCTGTGAAGTGCTGGTCGTGGACCATAATGAGGCTCATATCAATGAGATCGCTGACAGCGTGACGCATGCGCTGATCGGGGATACGACGGATGAAAGATTCTTAAAGGATATCGGCATCCGGGATTTTGACTATGTCATCATCTCTCTGGCAAGCGACATCCGGGCATCCGTCATCACAACGGTCCTCTGCAGGGAACTCGGTGCCCGCTACATCATTGCGAAGGCGACCGATGATCTGCATGCGAAGCTCTTACTGAAAACGGGAGCGGACAAGGTGATCCGTCCGGAGAAGGAAGCGGGCATCCGTCTGGCAAAGAGTCTGGTTAACGGCAATATCATCGACTATCTCGAACTCAGCGACACCTACAGCGTCCATGAGATCCATATTCCGAAAGTGTGGATCGGCAGCACTCTGGCAAAGCTGTCCCTAAGAAAGCAGTATGATGTCAGCGTGATCGGCATCCGCCGCGCAGATGAGATCCTGGTAACGCTGGATCCGAATGAACCGCTCAGGGAGAATGATGTTCTGATCCTGATCGGCGCAAACAGCGGATTTGATAAGATTGCCCAGCTTGCAGCTTAGAAAAAAAGAATTGAAATCGCTCGCGATATCGTTTATAATGGTAGAGCGATGGGGGTGTAGCTCACCTGGGAGAGCGTTTGAATGGCATTCAAAAGGTAGCCAGTTCGAGCCTGGTCATCTCCACCAATTGAAAACAGAGATCCTGGAAACAGGGTCTTTTTTTGTTTCTCAAGCGCACTTCTTTCGTTATAATAGAGATAGAACAATACGTTTATCATATGGGAGTCAGAAGAATGTTAGATAAGGAAATCGAACAGGTTATTTTAAACGAGGAAAACCGGCAGAAATACAATATCGAGCTGATCGCTTCGGAGAACTACTGCTCCGAGGAAGTAAGGGAAGCAGTGGGAAGCGTTCTTACCAACAAATACGCGGAGGGTTATCCCGGAAAGCGTTATTACGGAGGCTGCGTCAATGTGGACGTTGCGGAGGAGTTGGCCAGAAAGCGGGCGTGTGAGCTTTTTGGGGCGGAACATGCCAACGTGCAGCCGCACTGCGGCTCCGCAGCCAACATGGCCGTTTACCGCGCGGTGTTACAGCCGGGTGACTGCATTCTGGGCATGAGCCTGGATGCCGGAGGACATCTGACGCACGGGTATCATCTGAGCTTTTCGGGCAGCGACTACAAGGCCTACTCCTATGGGGTAAACCGGGAGACGGAAGAGATCGACTACGATGAAGTGGAGAGGATCGCCTTGGAAGTGAAGCCGAAGCTGATCGTCGCCGGGGCGAGTGCCTATGCCCGCTTTATCGACTACAGACGTTTCCGTGAGATTGCCGATAAGGTCGGCGCCTGTCTGATGGTGGATATGGCGCACGTGGCGGGCCTTGTTGCCGCGCACGTTCATCCGAACCCGGTGGAATATGCCGACTTTGTGACAAGCACGACGCACAAGACGCTCCGCGGACCAAGAGGCGGTCTGATCTTATGTAAAGAGAAATATGCGAAAGCCTTAGATAAGGCGGTATTCCCGGGAATCCAGGGCGGGCCGCTCTGCCACGTGATTGCGGGTAAGGCCGTCTGCTTCTATGAAGCGCTGCAGCCGGAATTCACGGAATATCAGAAGCAGGTCGTGAAAAATGCCAAGGTGCTCGCCGAAACACTGCGGGAGGAAGGCTTCCGTTTAGTCAGCGGGGGCACGGACAACCACATGGTTTTAGTGGATGTGAGGCACAGCTTTAATCTCAGCGGCAGAAAACTGGAGCGCTTACTGGATGAGGTGAATATCACCGTCAACAAGAATGCCATCCCGTTTGATGAGGAAAAACCGGCCTACACCAGCGGGATCCGGGTCGGGACACCGGCCATGACGACGCGCGGCTTCAAAGAGGAAGATTTCGTGAAAGTCGGAAAATGGATCGCGGATGTGGCACGCAATGCCGGAAATGAGGAGGAACTTCAGCGCATCAAGGCGGAAGTGTCTGCCTTCATGCATGAAAAATATGGCGATTAGGCAAAAAAACAGGTGACATTGGCATCGGAAAGTCATTATAATAAAAAACGAATCGGGAGAATCGAGGTGAGGACAATGGACAGTCACGTGCGAATAAGGACAATCAAAAAGCGTCCGGAAGGTGAAAATGACGGTACATTGTCCTTTATTCATTCTTAAATTGTCATTTCACGTTCTGGCAGATTACTGAATATAATACGCAGGGGTAATGCATATGAACATGGAAAACTATCAGAATAATAATATCCAGGAAATCGTGGAACTCATCCACAAGATGGAGTTTGACGATTCCTTAAAGAGCGCACTGGAAGACTATCACGATTCCGATATCGCGGATGCGCTGGAGTTTTTAACTGCCGAAGACAGAAAACAGCTCTATCACGCCATCGGTCCGGAACGCACCGGTGAAGTTTTCTCCTACTTAAAAGATGACGTTGACTTCTATCTGAACGAGATCAATATCACCGAAGCCGCCAAGATCGTGGAAGAGATGGACACGGACGATGCCGTTGACCTCTTGGAGCAGATCGATGACAGGATGGAGGAAGAGATCCTCGAAAAGATGGATGACAAGGTCGAGGAGGAGATCCGTCTCATTCAGTCCTATGAGGACGATGAACTCGGCAGCCTCATGACGACCAACTTCATCAAACTGAATATCTACTATACGGTCAAGCAGGCGATGCGCGAGCTCATCAAGCAGTCGGAGGACAACGACAACATCGATACGCTCTATGTCGTCGATTCCAACGGGCTCTACTGCGGCGTGGTGGACCTGCGCGACCTGATTAAAGCGCGGGATACCGATTCCTTTAACGAACTCGTGATCACTTCCTACCCGGTCGTCTATGACCATGAAAAGATCAGCGACTGTCTGGAAGAGATCCGCGACTATTCCGAAAACTCCCTGCCGGTTCTGGATCAGGGGCAGCACCTTTTAGGTGTCATCACGGCCCAGGATATCACGGAATCGGTGCAGGAAGAATTAAATGACGACTACGCCAAACTCGGCGGTCTTTCTTCGCAGGAAGATCTGGATGAGCCGCTGCTGGCCAGCATGAAGAAGCGTCTTCCGTGGCTGGCGGCACTGCTGGTGCTCGGCATCGGGGTCAGTGCGGTGGTCGGCATCTTTGAAAACGTGGTCAAGGAAGTGGCCATTATCGTCTGTTTCCAGTCGCTGGTTTTGGATATGGCAGGTAACGTCGGTACGCAGTCGCTGGCGGTCACGATCCGTGTTCTGATGGATGAGGAAGTCGGAGCGAAGGAGAAGATGCAGCTTGTCTTCAAGGAGATCCGGGTTGGCTTCTTTAACGGGCTTCTGTTGGGAACGATCTCGTTCCTCTTCATCGGCCTCTATGTGCATTTCCTCAAGGGTTATCCGATGGCGTTCTCCTTCGGTGTGAGTGCCTGCGTGGGTATTGCGCTCTTAACGGCCATGCTGATCTCGAGCTTAGTCGGTACGGTGGTTCCGATCATCTTCGATAAGATCCACGTGGACCCGGCGGTTGCCAGCGGACCGTTCATCACCACGATCAATGACCTGGTTGCCGTTGTTTCCTACTATGGCTTAGCATGGGTGCTGTTATTGAAAGTGTTGAATTTCTAAATAAGAAAAATACAGGAGCCGCTGAGCGGCTCCTGTTGTGTGTTTATGGAAGAAGGGAAACCTTCTTTTTTTAATAGGTTTTCCAGAACTTGTCGATATTGCGGGCAAGCTCCAGTGCATCCGGAACGTGGACGTAGTCCTTCTCTTCCACCTCTAAAATCAGGTCGGCATGATAGCCCTCTTTTTCGAGGTTGAAGAGTTTCCAGAGGATGTTGTTTAACAGATACTGGTTATGGGAGAAGTTGGTCCCGTGGATGCCTCCGGTCTCTTTTTCGCCGCTGCCGATGCAGTCGTTCAGATGGATCTTGAAGCAGGGGCTCTTATAGGCTTCGATGGCTTTCGGAATGGAGAGCTCATCATATTTGAAGCTCATCTCGCTCATCATCAGGTGGCAGATGTCCAGAAGCGGGAACACCCGCTGCTTATCCACTCTGTGGCGGATGTAATCCATGATTTCCAGCGCCTCAATGGCACCGTTGTTGCGGTAGCAGTTCTCAATGTGGAGCTTGACACCCTGTTCTCTGGCATAGGCGCAGAAGGCTTCGACATCCGGCTTGTTGTAGATGTTGAAGGAGCGGCTTTCCGCGTGTAAAACGATGCCGACATCGGCTTTCTTTGCCAGTTCGAACACGTTTTTGCAGTAGTCGCTTTCAAATTCCCTGGCAATATCTAAAATATCCGAGCGCCATAAGGCATAGTGGATGGTTGTCAGCGGTTTTTCCATTAACGGATAGAGGGAAAAATCATCCCGCTCATCGCCGAAGAGATGGACCTCAAAGGCATCGATCTCGCTCAGCGTATTCTTAAAGAGAATCTGGTCTTTGTCCAGCGCACATTTTAATGCTTTCCGCATGTATAAACACCTCGTTTTCTAACAGATCTGGAAGAGATAGAATTTCAGATAACTGGTTTCGGGAACATTCCATAAGATCGGATGGTCCTTGCCCTGCTGGCGGCATTCGATCTGTTTCAGTTCCACGCCGGCTTCATCCGCCGCTTTCTGCAGCATCGCCTCAAAGCGCTCGCGGCTCATGAAGTGCGAGCAGGAGCAGGTGGCAAGATACCCGCCACGCGGCAACAGCTGCATGGCTTTGCGGTTGATCTCGCGGTAGCCTTTTTCCGCATGTTCAATGGTCTTCCGGCTTTTGGTAAAGGCCGGCGGATCCAGGATGATGAAATCGTAATTGTATTTCCGGTTCGCCTTCAGATCATCGAGCAGATCGAAGACGTCGGCTTCAATGAAATCCATACGCTCGCTAAGACCGTTCAGCTCCGCATGTTTTCTGGCCTGCTCTAAGGCATAGGCGGAGATATCGACGGCAGTCACGTGGAGCGCTCCGCCTTTGGCGGCATTGAGCGCAAAGCTGCCCGTATGGGTGCAGCAGTCAAGAACCGTCTTTCCGTGGGCAATCTCTCCCACGGCGCGGCGGTTGAATTTCTGATCCAGGAAGTATCCTGTCTTCTGGCCGTCCTTGAAGTCGACGATGTACTTTATGCCGTTTTCGGTAATGGTATCCACCGTGCTTTCGGGATGACTCAGACCTTCATACCAGCCTTCATAGCGCTTCAAGCCTTCCAGATCACGGATTTGAGAGTCGTTGCGCTCATAGATGCCCGTGACGTCCTCTCCCATATCTTTCAGCTGCTTGAGCAGTTCCTCATATAGCAGAGGGCGCAGTCTGTCGATGCCAAACGAGAGCACCTGGGCGACAAGAATATGATTGAAGCGGTCAACCGTCAGACCGGGGAAGCCGTCCGCCTCTCCGAAGATGAGCCGGCAGCAGTTGAATTCCTCAGGCGTTAGGACCGTCTTGCGGTAATCGAGGGCATAGCGGATGCGCCGTTTCCAGAAGGCATCCGTGAATGTTTCATTCGCGTTGCGGGAAAGAATGCGGACAGTGATCTTGCTCTTCTCGGAGTAAAGTCCGCTGCCGAGGTAGCTCCCTTTCTGTGAGAAGACGTCGCAGATGCAGCCGTTCTCAAATGTTCCGCCGCGCTCTGTGATCTCTTCCCCGTATACCCAGGGATATTTCTTCTTCAGGGTCGCTTCCTGTTTTTTGTTGACTACGACATAGGGAAACTGTCTTTTTTCTTTCATGTGCATACTCTCTTTTCCGCTATAAATATACCATAACTTGCACCTCTTTTCCCTTGCGGGTTGACATTAATTTCCGCCATAGGGAAGTGCGGAATTAGTGAAACATGGTAAAATATAGAAGAATTCCACACAAAATGGTGGATTTCTCGTAAAAAGTTGAGACGAAAGAGAGACGTGAAATATGGCACAATGTGTTTATGGGAAAAATACGGTAATTCAACTGCTGAAAAACAAACGGGATTTCCGCAGACTGCTGATCGTGAAAGACTCCAGAAATGAGGAGATTGAGAACCTTGCGAAGAAGCAGAATATCAGGATCAGCTACGTTACGCGGAAAGAAATGGATGCCCTGACGAAGGAAAACCATCAGGGAGTCTATGCGGAAATCGAAGACTTCCGTACCTATTCACTGGATGAATTGCTGGAAAGTATCCCGCAGGGAAAGCTCCCGCTTTTACTGATGCTGGATTCCTTGGAGGATCCGCATAATCTGGGAGCGATCCTGAGAACGTGTGATGCTGTTGAAGTTGATGGCGTCATCATTCGGAAAAACCGTTCCGTCTCTTTAAATTCCACGGTTGCGAAAGTCTCCTGCGGGGCGATCGACACGGTCAGGGTTGCGGAAGTGACCAATCTGTCCGAGACGCTGAAGGCACTAAAGAAGATGGGTTACTGGGTATGCGGTGCCGACAATAACGAAGCGAGGGACTACCGGGCTGTCTCCTATGACATGCCGCTGGTTCTGGTCATCGGTTCGGAAGGCTTCGGGATTTCCCGGCTGGTCAAGGAACAGCTGGATTACAGTGTGGTTCTGCCGATGAAAGGGCAGATCACCTCCCTGAATGCTTCGGTGGCTGCAGGAGTGATGCTTTACGAGGTCTTTAATCAGCGGCATCCGCTAGATAAGGAGTCCTCGTATGTCCGGAACAGTTGAAAAAGACATCATTGAAGCCTATCGTTTGGAAGATGAAAAAGCGCAGCAGGAATTGCTGCAGCGCCTTTCCAATCTGATCGGAATTGTAATTGCACGCGAAATTAAACTCGGCATATCCTATCCATCGGACAGAGATGATCTGTATCAGGAGGGGTTGATCGCCTTGGACAGGGCGATCCGTACCTATGATATCGACTCTCAGGTTCCTCTGGAGGGGTATGCCTATCTTTTTATCAAGCGTCAGATACGCAATTATACCCTGAAGCATAACCGCATCTTTGAGAGGCGCAATCTGCTTTCTTTGGACAAGGTGATCTCGGAGGATAATCCGAACACCTATCTGAGCTTAGTGGCGGAGAAGCCTGCACGTCATCCGGAGGCGGAGGATATCATTAAAGAGCTGCCTCCGATGGATCAGACGATCGTCCGCATGCGCTTAAAAGGATATAAGTACCGGGAGATTGCCGAGAAGCTTTCCATCAATGAGAAGAAGGTGGATAACGTCATCTACCGTCTGAAGCAGCGGATGGAGCGCGAGAAGGAAGTGGAAGAGCACAGCTATGAAGACGATCCGCTCTACTCTGATCTGCAGGAAAAGGAGCGCATGGTTCTTTCTTACCGCATGCGCGGCTATAAGTATGCCGAGATTGCCAAGCTGATGCACATCACAAAGGAGGAAGCGACCGCGATCATGCGCGCCATACGCACTAAGGCGGAGCAAAACGGAGACGGGGGAGAAAATAATCGGTAATCATAAAAATACGTGCTATAATTGAAACAGGTACGTAACTATGAATATGAGAAATTTCAGATTAATTGCAATCGCATTGTTTTTCGGTATAGCCATCCTGGAGGATTTTTTCTATTACTTTCCGTTTTTCTATTTTTTAAGTGAGGTTGTTATGCCATTACTGTTATTATTCTTTATTCTGTCCTTTTTCGTTAGCCGTAACAAAAAGAAAACGGTGCTGCAGGGCAATCAAACCACGTCTTCTTACAATAATGTAAAGACCACCACCAAACGCCGCTATTCCGCCAAGGAAAACAAGGCGCAGGAACGTCTGAGGGAATATTTTGCCAAGAATGAAAAGATGGCTCTGACGCCGGAAGTCTACCTGAAGAAGGTTGACAATGACAGCGACATGATGAAGAGCGTTTCCGTCTTTTATAACAGCTTTGAAGTCAGCACGCTCTATGATCTTCTGAATGCGGATGTCTCCAGCTATAACCGCCTGGTGGATTATCTGGATGCCAATGAGTACTTCCGTGAAGAAATCAAGGTGGAAGAGAAAGCCAAGATGGCGGAGTACTACATTGAAAAGGTCAATGAATACAACGTGGATATCGAGCATCAGGAAATCTCCAATGCCCTCTATATCACTTCCTCTTTACTGACTACCTTAAAGAATCTGGAAGAGAAGGGTCTGAAGATGGATGATGACCGCATCCGTAAGACGTATCAGTACTATCTGCCGATGCTTCTGGAGATTCTGGAAAACTACCGCCAGATGAAAGGCAACTACTATCTGGAAAGCGACATCAAGCAGCAGGAAGAGAAACTGATCAACATCATCAACCTGGCCAACGATGCCTTGAAGAACACCATGTCCTCCATCAATCAGGAAGACATCGTGAACATGAATATCAATATGAGCACTCTCGAAGCGATTCTGAAGGGTGACGGTGTCATATCCGATCTGGATAAGATCAAGGAGAAAGTAAGATGAGTAAACCGCATGTGATCGCAGTGCATTCCATTAAGGAATACTCCAGCTATTATGACTATCTGGTTGACCGCTTTGAAAACATCAGCTACGGAGACAACAGTCCGTATTTTCAGCAGGGCTGCGCGGAAGCAATCAACCTCTGCCTGGACTACCTCCACTCCAATCCGAATAATCTGACGGGACTTGTCAGCTTCATCAAGACAAGAAGAAGTGCCAGCAGCCGCAGGGTGAAAGACGCCTACATGCAGGGCCATCTGGAAGGCTTCCTCTTAGTCACGGATGCGCTGAATGAAGCACGGCTGGAGCTGTTGGAAGAGACGAAAAAGGCTATTGCAACTCTGGAATAATTCTGTTATACTTGTGAATACACAAGGAGGGTGTTTTTTTTATGGCTGACAAAAAGAACAAAGTAATCCTTACCTGCAGTGTTTGTCTGTCACGGAATTACACCACGATGCGTAATAAAACACAGAAATCAGAACGTCTGGAACTGATGAAATTCTGTAAGAAGTGCGGGACGCATACTCTGCACAAGGAAACAAAATAACGGGAGGACCCAAGCATGAAATGGTTCAGTATTGAAGGAATCAAGGAAGAGATCAAAAAAGTCAGATGGCCGAAAAAAGATGACATGGTCAAGGATACCGAGACTGTAGTTATTTTCGTGGCTTTATTTGCAGCATATTTCGTATTATGTGAATTCGCTGTTGCACAGTTCCTCAAAGTGTTCGGCATCGGAGCATAAGCGTTATGGAAGAGAATAAAAAGGAATGGTACGTCGTTAATACCTATGCGGGACATGAAAACCGTGTCAAGGACAATCTGGTCCGCCGTATGGAAACGATGGGAATCGAGGATAACCTGTTCCGTGTTGTCGTAGCGGAAGAGGAAGAAATCGAATACAAAAACGGTAAGAAAAACACCAAGATGAAAAACCTGTTCCCGGGTTATCTGTTCGTGGAAATGATCATGACGGATGAAGCCTGGTACGTCGTCCGGAACACTCCGGGTGTCACGGGATTCATCGGCTCGAGCGGCGGCGGTGCCAAACCGTTCCCGGTCAGCGAAAAGGAAATTGAAGTCATCCTGCAGAGAATGGGCATGGGCGAAAAGAACATCGAGATCAACTTTGCAATCGGTGACCGCGTCCGTATTCTGAACGGTCCGTTCTCCGGAATCGAAGGAACGGTTGACTCCCTGAACGATGATGCGCAGACGGCAACAGTGCTGACGATCCTGTTCGGAAGAGAAACACCAACTGAAATTCCATATATTGACTTACAGAAAGTTGAGTTATAAAATAAAGGTCGGACAGGTTCCGGCCTAAGCTGCGGAAATGGCGGAATGGCAGACGCGCTAGATTCAGGTTCTAGTGGTAGCAATATCGTGAGGGTTCAAGTCCCTTTTTCCGCACCATACGAAAATGAAGCATTCGGAGAGATCCGGATGCTTTTCTTTTGCCGGACTGTCGGGGAGTTGTTTATGGTTCATCTGCTGCTTGTCATGATCTATCTGGCCTTTATCTCGCTTGGGCTTCCGGATTCGCTTTTGGGTTCGGCCTGGCCGAGTGCCTATCCGGAGCTGGGCGTACCCGTATCCGCATCGGGAATCATCTTCCTGCTGATTTCTCTGGGGACGGTGATCTCTTCTCTGAATTCCGACCGGCTGATACGCCGCTTCTCCACGGGGACAGTAACGGCTCTTTCCACGCTGTTAAGTGCACTTACGCTCTTCGGGTTTTCCATAAGCACAAAATACATTCATCTCTGTCTGCTTGCTTTGCCCTACGGACTTGCGGCAGGCAGTATTGATACCGCACTGAACAACTATGTGGCTCTGCATTATAAAAGCCGGCACATGAGCTGGCTGCACTGCATGTGGGGAATCGGGGCTTCGATTGGCCCGCTGATCATGAGTGCCGCTCTGTCCGCTCAGCTGGGCTGGCAGGCAGGTTACAGGCGCGTCGGGTGGATCCAGCTTGCGCTTTCCGTGCTTCTTCTTTGCGCGCTTCCGCTCTGGAAGAAGGGGAGCGCAAATGAGGAGAGCATCGGACGGCATCTTTCATTGCGGGAGCTGTTTCAGATTCCGGGCGTAAAAGAGCTGCTTCTCACGTTTTTCTGCTACTGCGCTTTCGAGCAGAGCAGCGGATTATGGGCAGCTACATGGCTATCAGGTGTCAAAGGCATCGACAAGGTGCTCGCGGCACGCTTTGCCTCGCTTTTTTACAGCGGAATCACGCTCGGCAGAGCATTCAGCGGTTTTCTGACGCTGAAGCTGAATGACAGGCAGATGGTCCGCTGCGGCATGGCAGTCATCCTTGCGGGGCTTTTCTGTCTTATGCAGAACTTCTCGGATCCTCTCAGCTTGGCGGGACTTCTCATCATCGGAGCAGGCTGTGCCCCGATCTTCCCGTCTTTGATCCACGCGGTTCCGGATTCTTTCGGTACGGAGTATTCCCAGCAGATCATCGGCGTGCAGATGGCAAGCGCCTATCTCGGGACTTCATTTATGCCGCCGTTCTTCGGCTTTCTGGCGCAAAAGACCGGACTTTGGATCCTTCCGCTCTACCTCAGTATTCTTGCGGGATGCATGATTCTCTTCCATGAGGCACTCTTGCGCAAAACCGGGAAGTAAGCGGCAAAGTAACACATTTTATCAGACTTACAGGGAGAATGATTTCGCGTTACGCGGCAATTCTCTCTTTTTCTATTTGTCATAAACGGGTATAATGAATTCAGATATGGAGGAAAACTATAATGAAATATCATATTTTCGGTGATACGGATAATCCGTTAGTCGATGTGCGACTCGAAAGAGGAGAAAAAATCAAGATTGAGAGCGGCGCCATGGCTTACATGCAGAACATCAATCTGGAAGGTGAACTGAACTCCAACGGTTCCAAGGGAATCGGCGGATTCTTCAAGGCACTGGGACGTTCCCTGGTATCCGGAGAAGGTCTGTTTATTACAACGGCATCCGGAGCCACGGATAATGCCCGCATCGGCATCGCTCCGTCGGTACCGGGTGTGATCCGCAAGCTGGAAGTCGGTGAAAGACAGTACCGTCTGAATACGGGTTCTTTCCTGGCATGTGATGATTCCGTTTCCTATCTGATGAAGAAACAGGAAGGTTTGGGTAAGATCTTCCTCGGCGGTACGGGCGGTATCTTCGTCATGGAAACATCCGGAAGCGGAGATTTATTTGTCAACGCATTCGGTGACATGGTGGAACTGGAAGTCACGGAAGGTGAACCGTTAGTCATTGACAATGAGCACGTGGTCGCATGGGATACACAGCTGGACTATGAAATCAAAGCGGCATCCGGCGTGATCGGCTTCAAGACAGGGGAAGGTTTCGTCAATGAATTCCACGGCAACGGCAAGATTCTGATCCAGACGAGAAACGTTCATAATCTGGCGAAGGAACTGATTCCGTTCTTACCGTCAAGCAGCAGTTCTTCCTCTGACTAAGCGGGAACATAATCAAACAGATGAAAAATGAGGATTCTTAGATCCTCATTTTTATGTTGTGTATTGATTCCGTTTTCCTAAAGCTGCTCAAAGGCTTCACGGATTGTCTGCACGTGGGCATGGGAAGTCTGATCGAGCGTGAGAGGAGTGAGCGTGGCGTAGCCTGCGGCTATGGCATTGATGTCATAGCGCAGATCATCCGGGTCGAAGTTATCGGTAATGACACCTTCGCCGACGGAGAAATAGGTGTGTCCGTCTTCCTTTTCGACAAGCTCGTATCCTTCATCGTAAGCGCGGTGTCCCTGTAAGTCGCACACAAGTAATCCTTTTACTTCACCATCCGGTACATTGAGATTCAGCAGATACTCGCGGTTGTCACTGCGCTTCGCAAATGACAGGGCAACTTCTCTGGCGAGTACGGCAGCAGTTTCATATTCCTTGGAAGTATAGGAGTCCAAAGAGACAGCCAGTGCCGGACAGCCGTAGATGAGCGCTTCCCTGGCGGCACCGATGGTACCGGAATAGATGATGTCCGTTCCGAGGTTCGGTCCCTGGTTGATGCCGGAAACGACGAGATCCAAAGGTTCCCTTACAATCGTATTCATGGCGATGTGAACGCAGTCGACCGGAGTTCCCCAAATGGCCCAGGCTTCCACGCCTTCCATATAGTCCATTTTCTCGCATCTCAGATCACCGTGGATCGTCATGGAGTGGGAAAAGGCGCTGCGCTGGGAATTCGGAGCCACGACTGTGACCTTTCCGATTTTGCACAGTTCACTGACAAGTGCTTTCATTGCGGCGGATTTGATTCCGTCATCGTTGGAAACCAGAATATTCATACCATCTTACCTCGTGCCTCAATTATAACAGAAAGTTATGGGGAAATTTTGATATAATAGACAGGTAGAGGAGAAAAAACCATATGAAATATCCATTTCCAAGAGTAGATTTGCATTTCCATCTGGACGGATCCATCGTTCCGGAAGTCGGCTGGGCCATCGCACAGGAAGAAGGCGTGGATCTTGACATCAAGACATTTGAAGAATACATGCAGCTGACGACGGTACCGCCGCTCTGCACGGATGTCTTTGAATATCTGGCCAAATTCGGCCCGATCGTCAAACTCATGCAGACAAAGGAACATCTCACCCGCATTACCTATACGACAATTGAACGTGCCGCGAAAGAGAACCTGTTCTATCTCGAACTCCGTTTTGCGCCGCAGCTGCACATGGAGAAGGGAATGAGCCAGAGAGATGCCGTGGAAGCGGTGCTCGAAGGTGTCAGAAAAGCAGAAAAGGATTTTCCGTCCATCAAGGTCGGCGTGATTCTCTGCTGCATGATCGAACTGTATGACAACCATGAGGAAAACATGGAAACGGTCCGCTTAACGGAAGAATACCTCGGAAAAGGTGTTGTCGCCATCGACCTGGCCGGCGGCGAAGACAGCGTTCCGATGGATCATTATGCCGATCTCTTTGTGGAATATCATAAAAAGGGATTGCCGATGACGATTCATGCCGGGGACAACGGTATTCCGCAGAACGTCGCAACGGTCATCGACTGGGGCGCAACCAGAGTCGGACACGGCAAGCACTGCTGGTATGACAAGGACGTTCTTCAGAAAGTCATCGATACGGGAACCACACTGGAAGTCTGCCTCACCAGCAACTATCAGTGCCGTACGGAAAACTCCTATGAGGAACATCCGGCCAAGAAACTGCTGGATGCGGGAGTGAAGGTCACGCTGAATACGGATAACCAGAGCATCTCCCAGATCAATCTGGATTATGAGTATGACCGCGCCATCGAACAGGTGGGATTCACATACAATGACCTGATTCAGATGAACATCAACTCCATTGAAGCTTCCTTCATGCCGGAAGAGGAAAAACCGAAATACATTGAAGAATTGAAGAAATACTTCAAATAAATAAAAAAATCTCAGCTTCGGCTGAGATTTTTTTATTCTGAAAACTGATTATAGGGATAGATGTCAGGCGGTAAAAGCGTGAAGGCCATCTCTTCCTTTGTGGTGGGGTGCGTGAAGGTCAGCCTGGTTGCCCATAAGGCAATCTGCTGGCCAGGATGCGCCTCTTTGTTGTAGCGCTGATCACCGTACAGCGGATGATTGCGGGAAGAGAACTGCACGCGGATCTGGTGCGATCTGCCAGTATGAAGTTCGATCTCCACTAAGGCCATCTTCTCATTCTGCGCGATTACGTAATAGTCCAGCACGGCTTTTTTTGCCTGCGGATTATTTGATGAGGAAACGGTGGTGGTATTGGTCTTCTGGTTTTTTAAAAGATAATCCTGCAGGGTGCCTTCCGTTTTTTCAAACGGATGATATACGACCGCCCGGTAAACTTTGTGAACCTCATTTCGGCGGATCTGATCTGAAAGACGGCTCGCGGCTTTGGATGTCTTCGCAAAGACCATGATGCCCCCGACGGGACGGTCCAGCCGGTGCAGTAAGCCGAGATAGACGTTTCCCGGCTTCTGATACTTTTCTTTCAGATAGTCCTTTAAGGCATTCAGTAAATCGGGGTCTTTGGATTCATCCTCACTGACCGGCACATTGACGGGTTTTTCCACAACCAGCAGATGGTTGTCTTCGTAGATTACGTTAATTTTCATAGCGTCCGTAAATGCCGCAGGGCAGAATCATGTTGCGGTTGGTAAGCGGCAGACCCAGCTGGCCGTAGGTCAGCTTTCCGTTTGGGAAGCTCTGGCTTAAGACTTCTTTCATGATATTGGACAGCGCCAGGGCGCTGAAGCCGGTCGTATAGGTATTGACTAAGAAGAAAAGCGGATCATCGCTGAGGATGTCTTTGCACTTATCGATCAGGGTGTAGAGCTTGTCCTCGAGCTGCCAGACTTCCCCGTTTGTTCCTCTGCCATAGGAAGGCGGGTCCATGATGATGGCATCGTACTGGTTGCCTCTGCGCTTTTCGCGCTCGACGAACTTGATGACATCATCCACGATAAAGCGGATCTTGTGATCTTCCAGATGGGAGAGAACCATGTTTTCCTTCGCCCAGTTTACCATGCCCTTGGAGGCATCGACATGCACGACTTCCACCGCTCCCGCCGCAGCGCAGGCCATGGTAGCACCTCCGGTATAGGCAAACAGATTCAGCACCTTGATGTCCCGGTTGGCATTCCCGATTTTCTCCATCATGTAATCCCAGTTGGCAGCCTGCTCCGGGAAAAGACCGGTATGCTTGAAGCCGGTCGGGGATACCTTGAAGGTCAGCTGTTTATAGCTGATTGTCCAGTATTCCGGAAGCTGCCGGAAGAACTGCCATTCGCCTCCGCCTTTGTTGGAGCGGTGATAGAAGCCGTCCACGTTTTTCCATCTTCTTGAAGCGGTATCAGCCGGCCAGATGGCGGTCGGGTCCGGGCGGCGCAGGATCACATCTCCCCAGCGTTCCAGTTTTTCCTTGTTTCCGGCATCGATGCATTCATAATCGATCCAGTTTTTTGCGTAGAGTTCCATAGGCCATCTGCTCCTTTTCTTCGCCTGTATTATACAACAGAAAAGGGGACTCCTTGAAGGAGTCCCCGGAATTCTTGTCCTAGAATGTTGTTTTCAGAAGATCGAAATAGGATTTGTTGTACTTGTCACTCTTGATCGGAACAAGAGATGTAAACGTGCGGTAGAGTTCGTGCTCCGCGAAGCAGTGACGCATGTAAGTCAGATCATGGACCGCCTGCTGATAGAAGACAAGGGCGTAAAGCGGAATCAGGGCATCCGTGACCTTGATCGGCAGATGGAAGACAGTCTCCCCGGTGATGCTTTTATCCGGTGTTAAAAGGAAGGCAAACGGGGTGATGACTTTGGAAGCTTCATAGATCTGCTGAGTTCTCTTGCGCGTGGATTCGGAGGAATCCAGATAGAAGACGACCTGTCCCGGCTGCAACTTGATGGCAGGGCCGTGGATGTATTCCTCGAGTTCGCAGGCATCCGTATTGATCTTCAAGAGTTCGCCGAATTTCAGCTTTGCTTCCTTGGAGAGGGCGTAGGCGGCACCGCTGCCGACGAAGCTGACGGAAGTCATGCCGATGAGCGGGATGCGGTGCTTCTTCACAAAGTCCGAAGTACGATTCATTACATCGTCATGCGCATCCATGCAGAGCAGCATTTCCCTGTGGTAGTTTTCGTATTCCTCTTCCGTAATGGTTCCTCTTGCTTTGGCGGCTTCGAGGGCGAACAACATGAAGTAGAGGGCAAGAAGCGTGACGCCCTTGGTTTCATAGGGTTCATTCTCACCGTTTAGGCCGTATTCAATCGTCAGATCCGCAATGTACTTGAAGTCGCTTTCCGGATAGCCGGTGATGCCGATGGCATATTTGCCCTGCGCCTTGATGCGCTCTAAGGCGGCGATGGAGTTGGTGGAAGCTCCGGAGAAGGAGACAACGCAGACCATCTCATCTTCATAAATCAGATTGTCGTAATATTCAAAGTTTTCCGGGGAAAGAACACGTACCTTCTGACGCAGCACTTTCTCCATGAAGGTCCTGCCGCAGTTGGCTCCGTTATAGCTGGAACCGCAGGCGACGATGGTGATATCCCTGTAATTGTTTTGCAGGTAAACATTCAACAGACTCTCCGTCAGTGCTTTTGCGTTGGCGATGTTTGCCTTTCCCTGGGCGCTGACTTCACGAATCATTTGAGCAATCAGTAATTCTCTTTCCATAGATGATCCTCCGCTGGTATTCTGATTTCATTATAAAAAGGGGGAAGGGGAAATACAATCGGCGCTCTGACTTTGAAGCGAAATCGCTTTCCGCTTCATTTTGTTCAAAAGCCAGGGGGAATCCTGTATAATGGAGACCATGAAAAAGGAATTATGGGAAAACAAGAAAGCCGTTCTCTTCGATCTGGACGGTGTGCTGTTCGATACGGAATATCTGGCAGCGAAATTCATGGCGGAAGATGCCGCAGCCGTAAACATGCCGCTGGACTTTGACGTGATCCTTTCGATGGCGGGCATGGCATACCGCAAATTCTACCATGAGGTGGATCAGATGCTGAAAGAGATGGGAGGACTGGCGGAATTTGAGAGGAGATGTGCAGCGCTCCCGCAGCATAAGATGCCTTTTGGAGAGGTGATGTATCCGCATGTCAGAGAACTGCTTGAATGTCTGAAGGCGCACGGGATCCGGACAGCCGTCTGTTCCTCATCGCCGATGGACTATATCAAAGAGGCACTGAATGACGGAAAGATCACTCCCTATGTGGACTATGTGATCTCAGGGTGCGATCTCCCTTACAGCAAGCCGGATCCGGCCATCTATCTGTTGGCAATGAAAGAGCTTAGCGTGAAGGCGGAAGAGTGCGTCGTGATTGAGGACAGTCCGTTCGGTATCGAAGCCGGAAAACGGGCAGGATGCACGGTGATTGCCTATCACGATAAGAAATACCGTTATGACCAGAGCGGCGCAGACGCTCTGATCAGCGACTATACGGAAATACGGAAACTGTTTGAACAGGATGCCTAGCATCCTTTTTTCTTGAAAATTCACACTTCTCAAAGGGGTAGAGTGAAAGGACAGATGATATAATAGTAGGGATGAAAAAAGAATATCTGAAGACATTAAATGACGCACAGAAGGAGGCCGTACTGACAAAGGCACACTATGTGCGTATCATAGCAGGCGCGGGCAGTGGAAAGACCCGTGTTTTAACCTCAAGAATCGTATATCTGATCGAAGAACTCGGTGTGGATCCGCGCAGTATTGTGGCCATCACCTTTACCAATAAGGCGGCCAATGTGATGAAGGAGCGAATCCGGACCATGCTGGAGAATGAACAGAGCGGCGTGCATGTTTCAACGATCCACTCCCTCTGCGTATCCATTCTGCGCAGGGATATTGTCGCTTTGAACTATCCTCGCAACTTTACGGTGCTGGATGCGGATGATCAGAAAGCCATCTTAAAGGAAGCCTACCGCGAGTTCGGACTGGACAAGTCCAAATACAGCTACGGGAACATGCTGGACTACATCTCTTCCAACAAGACGGAACATGTGGATCCGGATCGGGCGTTCCTCTTGGCCGCAAACGTGGAAAATGAGATGAACAAGGCGAAAGTGTACGACTTCTATGTCAACCGGCAGAAGAAGCTGTATGCGCTGGACTTTGACGATCTGCTTCTGTTCACGGTGGATCTCTTTGATCAGAATCCGCAGATTCTGCGCAGATGGCAGCGGGAATTCTCCTATATTCACGTGGATGAGTTTCAGGATATCGATAAGGTGCAGTATGAACTGATCACCCAGCTGACGGGAAGCGAGAATGATCTGTATGTTGTGGGAGACCCGGACCAGACCATCTATACCTGGAGAGGGGCTGACATCAACATCATCATGAATTTCGAGCGGGATTACCCGGATGCGGAAACGATCTTCCTGAAGCAGAACTACCGCTCTGACTCGCCGATACTGGACGGGGCGAACTGCCTGATCAAAAACAACCGCAACCGTCTGGAGAAGGATCTTTTCACCGAACGGAACGGCGGGGAGATCATTACCCATTTCAAGGGTGCCAGTGAGGAATACGAAGCGATGTGGGTTGCCACCAAAATCGGAGAGGGACTGAAAAAGAAGAAACCGCTGACGGACTTTGCGGTATTATACCGGGCAAACTATCTGTCGCGTTCGATTGAAAAGGCACTTGTGGATGCGCATATCCCCTATGTGATCTACGGCGGCATCCGGTTCTATGACCGTGCCGAAATCAAGGATGCCTTAAGCTATCTGCGCATGGTGATCGCCCAGGATGACCTTTCCTTCAAGCGCATCATCAACAATCCGAAGCGCAAGATCGGTCAGAAGACGATCGACACGATCTATGACAGAGCGCGGGAGAGCGGGATGACGATGTTTGAAGTCATACAGAAGGAGAAGCTCTTCAGCGGCAACACGCAGAAGACGCTGGACTCCTTTGTGAAGATGGTAAAGAGCTGGGAAGAACATGTGGACGAACCCATCAGCAATCTTCTGGAGCGGATCCTGGATGAGAGCGGCTACCGCTTCATGCTGGAAACGGATGCGGAAACGGAACGGCTGGAGAACCTGAAGGAACTGATCAGCGACGTCTCCGAATTCCAGGAAACCTATCCGGACAGCACGCTGGAGGAATATCTGCAGATGGTCAATCTGTACGGGGACCGCTCCGATTTCACGGACGGAAACTTCGTGCAGCTGATGACGGTCCATGCGGCCAAGGGACTGGAGTTTGATACGGTCTTCGTCATCGGCATGTCGGAAGGGATCTTCCCGAGCGAGCGGACGCTGAATGAAGGCGTCAAGGGGCTCGAGGAAGAGCGGAGGCTGGCATACGTCGCCTATACGCGGGCGATGCATAAGCTCTACCTCACGGAAAGCGGAGGTTACTCGTATCAGACGGGACGTCCGAAATCCACGAGCCGTTTTGTGAAGGAGATCGCGGACGAATATATCGAGCATCTCGGCGCCAACTTTGAATACCGCCGTCCGGTGGATCAGCCGCTGGATGAAGTGGAAAAGCGGATTGCCCGGAAGGCGCGGGACTTTGAACCGGCAATGGAAAAACTGCCGGTGAACAGCCGCATCCGCAAGGGAGATCTTGTGGAACATACGGTGTACGGCGACGGCGTCGTACTGAATATCAATGACGACATCCTGGAGATCGCCTTCTCCCATCCCTACGGGGTGCGGAAGATCATGGCGAATCATCCATCGGTGAAAAAGAAATAGAGGGTAGCGTGATGAAAGAGAGAATAGAAGCCTTACGGAAAAAACTGGACCGTTACAGCTATGAATACTATACGCTGGATAACCCGACGGTCAGCGACCAGGAATATGATGCCTGCATGCGCGAGCTCATGGATCTGGAAGCGAAATATCCGGAATACTACGATCCGAACTCTCCGTCCCAAAGGGTCGGCGGAGCGGTTCTGGATTCCTTTGAAAAAGTTGTTCATAAAAAACTGATGCTCTCTTTAGGCAATGCCTACAGCTATGAGGAACTTCTGGACTTCGACGCCAGAGTGCGTGCGGAAGTCGGGGAAGCCGAATACTGTGTGGAACTGAAAATCGACGGACTCGCGATGAGTCTGGAATATATCAACGGAAACTTCTTCCGCGCGGTGACCAGAGGAGACGGGACAACGGGAGAAAACGTGACGGAGAATGTCCGCACGGTCCGCTCCATCCCGATGAAGCTGCAACAAGCACTGGAGATGGATGTGCGCGGCGAGGTGTACATGCCGAAGAGCTCTTTTGAGAAGCTGAACGCGCAGCGCGAGGAAAACGGAGAGGAACTCTTCGCGAATCCGCGCAATGCCGCGGCGGGATCCATCCGTCAGCTGGACAGCCGCATTGCGGCCAGCAGAGGACTGGATGCCTTCTGGTACCATCTGCCGGATGCGGAAACCTATGGCGTCTCGACGCAGTATGAAGCGCTGCAGTTTTTAAAAGAGCAGGGGTTTAAGACGAATCCGCGGACGCGCTTATGCAAAACGATGGAGGAAGTCTGGGCTTTCATACAGGAGATGCAGGAAGAGCGCAGCTCTCTGCCGTACGAGATTGACGGCATGGTCGTCAAGGTCAACAGCCTGGCGGCCCAGGCAAAGATGGGCTTTACGGTCAAGACACCGCGCTGGGCCATCGCCTACAAATTCCCGGCAGCCATGGTGAAGACAAAACTGAAACGCATCTTTCTGACGGTCGGCAGAACCGGCAAGATCACACCGAATGCAGAACTGGAACCGGTAAGACTGGCGGGAACATCGGTGGGATATGCCACACTGCACAATGAAGACTACATCCTGGATAAGGATATCCGGGAGAACGATACGGTTGTCGTCCGCAAGGCGGGGGACATCATTCCGGAAGTTGTGAGAAGCTGTCCGGAAGAGCGCGACGGCTCACAGGTGCCGTACGTCTTCCCGAAATACTGCCCGGTCTGCGGGCAGCCGATCTACCGCTTTGAGGATGAAGCACATCACTACTGCGTGAATAACGAATGTGAAGCGCGCATCACGGAATCCATTGCCCACTATGCAAGCCGCGATGCCCTCAACATTGAAGGTCTGGGCGGCAAGAAGGTGGAACTTTTGCACAAGCTTGGCTTCATTCATACCTTTGAAGATCTCTACTATCTCAGAGACCGCTATGAGGAACTGACGAAGATCGAAGGCTGGGGAGAGAAGAGCGTGCAGAAGCTCTTAAAGGAAATTGAGGACAGCAAGGATGAGAATCTGGACAAGCTGCTCTTCGGACTCGGCATCCACCAGATCGGTGCCAAAGCGGCACGGCTTTTGGCGGAGCGCTTTAAGAATATGGAAGCAATACAGAATGCGAGCGTGGAGATGATCGAGAAGATCAATGACTTCGGTGAGATCACCGCAAAGAGCGTCTATGAATTCTTCCATACCCCGAGCAATATCGCCTTAATCGACAATCTGCGCTTACTAGGTGTGAATATGGAATACACCGGCGCAGCGCAGATGGAATCCGCCTTCAGCAATAAGACGGTCGTCGTCACGGGAACGCTGGAAAACTATTCGCGTGCCGAAGCGGAAGAGTGGCTCTCGCGCCTGGGCGCAAAAGTGACGGGTTCCGTTTCGAAAAAGACGGATTATGTCTTAGCGGGGCGCGATGCCGGCAGCAAGCTGACCAAGGCGCAGCAGTTGGGCATTGAAGTGATCTCTGAAGCGATGTTAACGGAAGAGATTGAAAAAAACCGCTAAGCGAAAAGTGACAGAATAATAAATAAACTCCGTTGAGAAATCAGCGGAGTTTTTACGTCTTATTCTGAAGCGGATGTACTGTCTTTTGGAAAGTAGATCTGCCGCATACACTCGGGCATGGAGTGAAACATGCGCTGGACCGCCACTTCGGCAGGGGTGCTCTTATCGTTTAAGACCCATTCTTTTGTCATACCGACTGCACCGTAACAGTACAGACGGATGCTGAAGGCAAGCTGCGGATCAAGGACATCTTTCCCACTAAGCTGTCTGGCAACTTCGGAATACTCGTTGGTGAAGTACTCGTGCATGTACTGCCATAAGGCATTCTGGGAGGTATAGGCATAGGCTCTCTGATAGAAAAGAAGATCGCTTTTCACTTTCCGCATGCTCTCGGCGGCTTCTTCCACATTGATCACATTGGTATGGAACGTGGTCTGATAAAAAATCCATGCAACCAAATCGAATTTGTCTTTGAAATGGTAGTAGAAGGTGGAACGCTCAATATTAGCTGCGCGGCAGATCTCACTGACCCGGATTTTGTCCAGTTCCCTGCTTTTCAGAAGTTCTTTCATGGTTTCTGCAATCAGATTTTTCATCAGTTCTGTCATAACAACATTCTCCCCACAATACATCAATATTGTAGCAAATTACTACAGAAACGCCAATCTGTAGTTATCTGCATCTATTGATCCGTGCAACAATAAACAGTAGCAGGAAAAGTAATATCATTCAGAGAAGCTTTTATCTGTAGTCTCCGCTTTTTTTTGGCGGAACGTAAAATCAACAGGAAGGAATAGGATTATGACAGATTTTAGAAGCGTTGAAGGAAAAGTCGCGGTGATTACCGGCGCCACCAGCGGAATCGGAAGAGAAATTGCAAAGACGTTTGCGGCAAACGGGATGAAAGTGATCATCAGCGGAAGGAATGAAGAACGCGGCGCAAAAGTCGTGAAGAGTATTGAAGAAGCGGGCGGAGAAGCCACGTTTGTCAAAGCGGATGTCCGCAATGAGGATGATGTAAAGAACCTTGTCGAAACAGCCGTGAAAAAGTACGGCAAACTGAACGTCATGGTAAACAATGCAGGTGTCACTCCGGCTTTAAAAGCACTGCATGAATATGACCTTGCGGAATTCAACCGCATTACCGAAAGCAATTACACGGCAGTTTTCACAGGTACCAAGTACGCCGTTCAGGCGATGCTCAATACCAATTCGAGAGACTGCTCCATTATCAATATCGCCTCGGCATCCGGCTTAAAGGCGACGGAATGTTTCGGACTGTATGACGGTTCAAAACACGCCGTTGTCGGCTTAACGAAGTCCTGTGCCCTGGACTATGCGAAGCACGACATCACGGTGAATGCCATCTGCCCGGGCGTCATTGATACGGAGATCTTCGCCAATGCACCGAAAGAAGTCAGGGAAATCAATATGAAGGCAGTCCCAATCGGACGCTTCGGCAGACCGGAAGAAATCTCCTACATGGCTTTGTTTATGGCAAGCGATCTGGCAAGATTCATGACGGGATCCATCGTCACGGTAGACGGCGGCTATACAGGCGGCGATCAGAACAACATGCCTTGGCAGACACCGGATCCAAGAGACCTCAGTGATCTGAAAGCGGAGTAACGGAAACTCTTTGAACTAAAACGGATCCACGTATCTTTCCGGCATACATGTTCTGATAAAAACTGCCGGAAAATAAGCAATAACAGCTCAGCGGGTTCTTCTTTTGAAAATGACCTGTCGGCAATAAACCAAAGAAGATTAGAACATAAGAAAACAGGTTGTGATCCTCTCGCTTAAAGAGAAGCACATCCTGTTTTTCCTTTCTGGTAAATGATGAAGAGGCTGAAGTGCAACTGTGATATCCGGACAGTGTGAAACAAAGAGAAAAAAGCACCCCGGAATTCTCCGGGGTACTTCTGGTGATTTGGGTTACAGATTGTCGAAACGGCGTCCCTTGACGCAGTATTTATAGACCCATTCCTTGAAAGCGGCTCTGCTTTCCTCCGTTGTTGCGGCTTTCATCATCTGGCGGAAGATTTTGTCATCTCCCGGCTTGACGGAGATAAAACCGCAGCCGTTATCAAGCATGATCTTGTTCGCAAACGTCAGGGCAACCCGGACGTCTCCGTCTTTGAACAGCCTCTTTTCCAGAATGTGGATCATTACATCAATGGCGATTTCAGTGTTGGCTTTGGTTGGCTGGTTGATCATTTCGTACAGTTCCATGATCTGCTCTTCATTTAAGCCCTGTCGGACTTCTTCCATCAGACCTTTCATTAAGATCCCGTGCAGTTTCAAAAGGACAGAGTAGTCGGCATCCACTTCCGTGCTTGCTAAAAGATAGTCGTAAGCCGCATTGAAGTTGTCGAGTGCAATGCGCTCTTCGCTTCCTTCCGCAAGGCGCGTGGGATCAAGCACATCGTCCATACTGACGTTGTAGCGGGCGAGGATCATATTGTTGTAAATATAATCGTTACGTCTGTTCTCAATGAGAGTTTTATTCTGATTCAGCGTCATGACAAACTTGTTTTTCATCTGTACCACCAACCTAAACCTATTATACATAATCTGCTTGGGAAAGATGAAGGGAAATCCTGAAACTTTTATTTTTACAAGAGGTGCGATATAATAGAAACTGCTAATACGAGGTAAACTATGGCAAAAGGAAAAAAGAGAAAAATCGGAGCATCTGATGTCATATTGATATTGGGTATTCTTGTCATAATGATTCCGGCAATTATCCTGCTTTACATTATTCTGGGAGCGGCCAAGGAATCCAATACGCCGATCAACGGCAACCGCTTTGACGGAGAAAAGACGGTTGAAATCAGTCAGCAGCAGCTCACGGATGTGCAGACTGCCGTACAGGCAATCAGCAGCGTCGAAGCGTGCAAGGTGGAAGACAGGGTCTCCACGGTGCGCGTCTACGTCGATGTGCGTGATGCCTTAAGCAAGGAAGAGTATGCGGAGCTGTTAAAGGAAATCTATGCGGCTGTTGACTCCAAACTACCGGTTGCGACGTACTTTACACAGAGCGGAACGAACCGCCAGTATGATCTGGAGATCCATGCCTATAACAGTCTGGAGTTGAAGGATGCGGAAAGCTACGTCTATCAGATTTTAGTGAAGAATTCCAACATGGCGGAATATCAGATCAATGAAGTATCCGATGCGATCAATGAAGAACTCGCCAAAGAACTGCGCGGAGAGAATACTTCCGAGACCACAGTGGATGGTGAGGGTGAAGAAGAACCTTCGGAAGAGGGAACTTCGGAAGAAACTCAGAGTGAGACAGGAGAAGGCGAGTAGAACTCGCCTTTTTTCGTAATATGAAGAAGAACGACATTTTTAAAGGAATATGTACGGATTATACCGAAGAAGGGCTGGGCGTTGTCCGGCATGAGGACTTCGTCTATTTCGTCAAGGGTATCCTGAAGGGGGAAGAGGCGGAAATCCGTATCATCAGCTTAAAGAAGAATTACGGGTACGGAAAAGTGGAGAAGATCCTCTTACCGTCGCCTCACCGCAGGGAAGCAGAGTGTCCCTATTATCCGAAGTGCGGCGGCTGCCAGCTTATGCATATGGTTTATGCGGAGCAGGCCTCCTTTAAGGAAGAAAAGGTCCGTCAGGCTTTTGCGCGCATTGCCAAGCTGGATGTGACGGTGGAGCCGATTCTGAAAGCGGAAGCGGAATTCCATTACCGCAACAAGGTGCAGATCCCGCTGCAGCTTTTGGATGGGAAGCTTCTGGGCGGGTTCTACCGCGGCTATTCCCATGATATCGTACCGATTGACGGCTGCCTCTTGCAGAGCGAAGAAGGAAACCGGGTCTACCGCGAGGCGAAAGAACTGATTGAAAAGTATCATTATGAAAAGGAAATCCGCCACATCCTGATCAAGCACGCCTTTGCGACGCAGGAAGTGATGCTGGTTCTGATATCAAGAAGTGATAAACTGAAAAACATTCATGCCTTTGCCAGAGAGATCATGGAGAAAGATCCCGTGATTACGACGGTGGTTCTCAATCTGAATCAGCGTGACGACAATGTCATTCTGGGAGAGAAAAACACGGTGATTGAGGGCAGCGGTTACATCACGGATATCTTACTGAATAAGAAGTTTAAGATCTCCGCAAATTCGTTTTACCAGATTAATCCGGCACAGACACAGCGTCTGTATCAGACGGCTATCGATTTTGCGCAATTGGGCGGAGAGGAGAATATTGCGGATGTCTACGGAGGCATCGGCACCATCGGTATCTGTGCCAGCGACAAAGCGAAGAATGTCTACGGTGTGGAATGGGTTGCGGAAGCGGTAAGGGACGCAAAGGAAAACAGCCGCATCAATTCTCTGGAGCATACATATTATGAAGTCGGGGATGCCGGCAAAGCCGTAGAAAGATGGCTGAAGGAAGGCGTTAAGATCGATGTCGCCTTTATCGATCCCCCGCGTAAGGGATGCGATGAGCTGACGATCTCCTCTTTAGTGAAACTGAATCCGGAGCGTATTGTGTACGTCTCCTGCAATCCGGCTACACTGGCACGGGATGCAAAGCGCTTTTCTGAGCTGGGATACGTCACGGAACGCGTACAGCCGGTGGACATGTTCCCGAACACAAACCACATCGAGACTATAGTGTTGCTACAAAAGTTGAACTCGTAGAAATCCTTTATTTTAAGCACTTTTACGAGCATTTCACCTTCGGTGAGACTGACTGGTCGAAGCGCGGAAAAATGCCTCGAAAAGTATGTCCGGGTGGCTATAGCAATAGAACTCGTCACTGTAGGCACAAAACTTGAGGACTTATAGACAATAGAATATCACGTTGATTATGGGCGCTTATTTTCTGCATTTCGCAGTAAGCAAGCGTCCTTTC
>JAZQFH010000017.1:0-6021 GCA_045539425.1 Erysipelotrichaceae bacterium | reverse complement strand
ATATTCTGACTGGTTCATCTTCTCAAGAAGTTGATACGCCCCATACAGGTACGTTAAGAATATCTACACTGAAGATGTATCCGATGAGTTTATATGAGTCTGGAGATTCAAATGGAACAGTATCCTTAATAAGTCTGTTTAATCATCATGAAGAAATGATAACCTGTAAATCTGATCTGACTATTGATGATATCAAGTTTGTAATCTGCAGGGGAGGCTGGCCGAGAACAGTCAATCTTCAGTCAGATCATGCAAAATTGCAAATTGCTAAGGAACTGTTCAATCAGACTTGCGACATTGATATTTCGAATGTTGATAGAACGAAAAGAAATCCTCAATGGGCAAGAACAGTATTGAGGTCGTATGCACGTAATATATGTACGACAGCTGACTCAAAAACGGTGTATGGTGATGCGACAGCGGCAACCGGGATGTCACAGCCGACATTTCAGGATTACATTAACGCATTGACCAAACTGTACATCATTGAGGATGTCGACGCCTGGTGCCCGTCGATTCGTTCTAAAACATCCATTCGATCCTCCAAAAAGAAAAACCTCATAGATCCTTCCATTGCTGCAGCTGCACTGGGTATTTCTCCGGAATACTTTGATTTGGATTATAAGACACTTGGCTTCCTGTTCGAATCTCTTGTAATCAGGGATTTGAAAGTATACTCTTCAGAACACGGTGGCACAGTGTCTTATTATAGGGACAGATACGGATTGGAGGCTGATGCTGTATTACATCTGGAAGATGGAAGATATGCATTGATAGAAATCAAACTGGGACAGAACGAAGTGGACGAAGGCGCAAAACATCTGCTGGAAATCGAACGGCTTATTGCGGAACATAATAGTAAAGAGAAGCAGGTTCCTCTTCGCCTGCCGGATCTGAAAATCGTCATTACAGGGACGCAATTTGGATATAAAAGGGAGGACGGTGTATTTGTGATCCCTCTCGGATGTCTGAAAGATTAGTATCTGATACCACTCCATAATACCATTCTGCTACCATGCGAATCGTAAACGAGGTAGATGTGAGCGAATATCGTAGATATAAATACATGAGATATACTAAAATGTAAAGTATTTACTTTACGTGCAGGAAATCATTATCGAGTGGTAATACGTATTCTTTTCTCAGCTATGAAAATCGAAAGAAAGAGCATTCGCTTTGCCTTCAGGGCTGCGAATGCTCTTTTTGTGTTAACGATACTGTCTCAGAAATCTGTGCGGCGGGCCTTTTCTGCGGTGCGGATGATGCGGACCTCTTTCCATCGGCTCCCTGTCGCATTCCGTCAGTTCCGGATTCAGCGCAATGACCTTCTCGAGCAGGGCATTGAGCGCCTCTTTTTCTTCATCGCTTAAAACGTCGAAGACGGAATCCTGCGGTGCGTTCTTGACATCTTCGACAGCAGCTGTCCCCGCTTCCGTCAGAAAGACATTGTACTTTCTGGCGTCGTCTTCATCCTGCATGCGGACAATCAGTTCATTTTCCTCCATTTTTGCGAGGATCTCGGAGCAGCTCTGCGGACGGATCCCCAGAATGTAGGATAATTCTCTCTGTGAGATACCGTCACTGTTGGACAGAACCATTAAGATGCGGTTCTGAGTCGTCGGGAAATTGCCCATTCTTTTTTCTCTGAATTTTCTTCTTGTAAGGGCGTTCACTTTTCTGTAGTTTTCAATTAATACGTTTCTGTTTTCCATTTCTAATCTCCTTTCATTTCCCTGTAATAAAGTAAGGTACCTTATGAATATATCATACAGGAACAGGTACTCTGTGTCAATATGTAAGGTACCTTATTTTATTAATACGTAAAACTGTATATTTTCTCTGCTGCATCCATCAATTGATACGGGAAAAGAGATGATAAAATAGAATTAGAAAAGAGGAAATCTATCATATGAAAACTTATGACGCACTCAACAAGCCGTATTATATCGGCAATGTTGAAATCAAAAACCGTTTTACTGTTATCCCGATGACGATGGGTGGTCTGGCGTACGATGAAGAAGGGGGCTTTTCTGAAAACCTGATTCATTATTTCGAACTCAGAGCACAGGGTGGCTTCGGCCTGATTATTCCGGGCGCAGCCACGACGGACTACCATGTGGATCCATATTCTGCACTGGGACCGAATGTGAATACCAATGATCACTGGAAAGAAAAAGCGAAGGAACTGGTGGACAGAGTCCATGCAGGCGGAGCCAAGATCTTCTGTCAGCTGACAATGGGGCTGGGCAGAAACTATCCGGGCTTACCGGGACCATCCGAAAATCCGGTCTGGCGTAATCCGGAAATGAAATCGCCGGAACTGACAACAGAGCAGATCAAGCAGAAGATCGCTGATCTGGTGGATGGAGCCGTTGTCGCAAAGGAATGCGGATATGACGGTGTGGAAATCCATGCCATGCACTGGGGCTATCTGTTAGACCAGATGGCAATGGCGTTCTATAACCGCAGAACGGATGAATACGGCGGAAGTCTGGAAAACCGTTTACGCTGCGCGAAGGAAATCGTGGAAGGCATCCATGAAAAATGCGGAAGAGATTTCCCGGTTGGCATGCGTCTTGGCTTAAAGACATATATTAAGGATTATGATAAGGCAACTCTGCACGGCGATGAAGAAGTCGGCCGTACGCTGGAAGAGGGAATTGAAATCTCCAAACTGCTGGAAAGCTATGGCTATGACTTCCTGGATACGGATACGGGAACCTATGACTCGTTCTACTATGCCTGTCCGCCAATGTACAATCCGCAGGGATTCATGATTCCGCTTGCGGCAGCCGCAAAGAAGGAAGTTTCCATTCCGGTAATTGCGGGCGGCAGAATGCAGGACTATGACCTGGCGCTTGCGGCAGTGGAAAAGGGAGAAATCGATGCCATCGGCCTGGGAAGACCGTCCCTGGCAGATCCGGAATATCCGAACAAACTCTTTGCCGGAACTCCGGAAAAGATCCGTCCGTGTATCGCATGTAATATGGGATGCTTCCGCAGATGTGTGGAAACGGGTGAACCGGTCAGCTGTGCCGTGAACCCGCAGGCAGGCAGAGAGTCCGTCATGGGCTTAAAACCGGGCGAAGGTAAGAAGAAAGTCGTTGTTGTCGGCGGCGGTGTTGCCGGTATGGAAGTTGCCAGAACTTCCGCGCTGCGCGGATATGATGTAACGCTCTTTGAAAAGAGTGACCATTTAGGCGGTCATATCGTCGAAGCCGGTGCACACAGCTTCAAGAAAGAAATCAAGAACCTCAATGCCTGGTATCAGAATGAACTGAAAGAGCTAAACGTCAATATCAAGATGGAACATGAACCATGCATCAACTGCATTAAGAAGGAAGAACCGGATGTCATCGTTCTGGCGACAGGTTCCGATGTATCCCGTCCGCGGATTCCGGGTCTGGAAAAAGCAGTGGATTCTTTAAGTGCCATTGATCATCCGGAACAGCTGGGCGAGAATATCGTGATCATCGGCGGCGGCCTGGTTGGATGCGAAATCGCAATGGATGAAGCCAACCAGGGCAAGAAAGTCACTGTTGTGGAAGCGCTGGATGACATCATGGCAGCCGGCGGAGCCGGAGCACCGTATCCGAACAAACAGATGGTTGTCGACCTCTTTGCGGATAAGTGTGTAACGGTCTGCACGAATACCAAACTCGTGGAAGTGACGGATGAAGGCGCCTGCGTGGAAACAGCTGACGGCAAGAAAGTTCTGATTCCGGCAGACACGGTGATTTCGGCCATGGGCTTCCGTCCGACACCGAATCTGAAAGAAGAGTGGAAGGAACTCAACGTACCGATCTGCGAAATCGGCGATGCGACAGGAGCGGGAACGATCCTCAAAGCCATCTGGGACGGCTACGAAGTCGCAAACAACATCTAAAACAAATAATACCGGAGCTGTGTTGCTCCGGTATTTGTTTCTGTTATGGAAGACGCTTTGGCGTCTTTTTTCTAGTCCGCTTCCGAGCGTAGGAGATCATTGCTGACAGGGGTGTAGAAGAGGCGCTTGATCTCTTTCGGGTCCTTGGTAAGGGAGAGCACCCACATCAGCTTGGCAAGGCAGGCTTCCGAGGTCATGTCATAGGATTCCAGTAAGCCGGTTGTCTTCTTGATCAGGTTGCCGACTTCATACAGGGAGATATCGCTGCCTTCGTTTGGCACCTGCGTGGTCATGACCACCGTTTTTCCGCTTTCCGTGGCTTTGACGACTTCATTGAAATAGTCGTAGTATTCCGGAATGCCGCCGCTGCCGAAGCTTTCAATGACAAGCCCGTCATAGGTTTCCAGAAGGAAACGCAGCACATCGCTCTTTAAACCCGGGACAAGTTTCAATAAGCCGACGTTGGTATTCAGCTCATGATAGAAGACGGTTTCCCTGTGGAATTCCGGCTCCATGTAGCGCAGGATATGTCCGTTGGCAATACGGGCAATCTCGGGGAAATTCACGCTGTAGAAGGCGTCAAATCGCTTGGTGTAGTTCTTCCGGACTCTTGTGGAAAGAATCACCGAGCCGGAGAAGACGACCTGAATGCCGCGGCTTTTTTCATCGGCGGCATAGATTACGGCATCTCTCAGATTCCGCGGTGCATCCGAGTTTTCCTCGGCCAGAGGAATCTGGGCTCCCGTGATGACGATTGGTTTGCGGGAGTTCTGAATCAGATAGCTTAATCCCGCGGCGGTATATGCCATGGTATCCGTACCGTGAGTGATCACAAAGCCGTCGTAATCTTCGTATTTGCTGCGGATGGTTTCCGCCATCAAAACCCAGTGATTGGGAGTGACGTTTGTGCTGTCGATATTGAAAAGCTGCAAAGTTTCGAGCAGGGCGATGGATTTCAGAGTGGGGACTTTTTCCAGGAGTTCCTTTGTGGAAAGCTGAGGAGCCAGTCCGTTCTCTCCCGGTAAAGAGGCAATCGTACCGCCGGTGCCGATCATCAGTATTTTTTTCATGACAGATGTCTCCTTTCCGTTAGAATGAAACGGGAAAGTAATACCTTTCTGATTCTATTTTACCCGATTTGCCGGCAGTTATGAAAAAATACGTATCTGTTTTTTGACTCCGTTCGGGGTATTGCTTGCATGTCATTTGAAATTATGATTAGATAATTAAAAAAAGATAGTTTGAAGACGGTGCTGCTACGTCGACATGTTCTGCAAGGATGAATTTGTTTGTTTTGTATGATTTTTTGAAGGACAGATCGCGTATGCACCTGTCCTTTTTCTGAGAGAGGAAACTGCCATGAACCTGAAAGCTCAAGTAATGAACAATGAAGATATCGACAGAACACTGGTCCGTCTGGCACACCAGATCATTGAAAAAAATGACGGGACAAAGAATCTCTGCTTAGTGGGAATCCGTACCCGCGGAATTCCGCTTGCGACCCGTTTGGCGAAAAACATTGAAGCCATCGAGGGAAGTAAGATTCCGGTCGGGGAACTTGATATTACCCTTTACCGTGACGATCTTTCCAAGATCAGCATGGATCCGGTGATCAATCAGACATCGATTCCTTTCTCCGTAGATGAGAAGACTGTCGTTCTGGTGGATGATGTCATCTTTACGGGGAGAACGGTCCGGGCAGCTCTGGATGCTCTTGTGGATGTCGGACGTCCTGCCAAAATCCAGCTGTGTGTTCTGATTGACAGGGGACACAGCGAACTGCCGATCAAAGCGGACTTTGTGGGAAAGAACATTCCTACCTCCCGTCATGAAGTGGTGGCGGTCAATCTGGAAGAGACGGACCGCGTCAGCAATGTTTTGATTTTAGAAAAATAGACAGATTTATATCAGCAAAAAAAGAATTCATCATGCCGGCAGGTTTCCTGTCCGGCATTTTTATTATGATGAATCCGAATAGGATATCTTTTTTATTCTGATAATTTGTCAAATCAAGCGCAACACCATGTTAAGAATGAAGTACTTCCAATGGTGATGAATAGTTAATACATTTTCTTGGTCTGTTATTCATCAAAGCCAAGTTATATTCAAGCTCAGCTTCGTCAACTTTCGAAAGA
>JAZQFH010000016.1:0-61919 GCA_045539425.1 Erysipelotrichaceae bacterium | reverse complement strand
AGTGGTAATCTCAGCTGAATTGCGCTACTATAATCTTGCCTATTAGTAGTAGTGTAATTCATGATTACATTATACAGTAAAACCCGGTCTTCACCGGGTTTTATTGTTCTATGGGCTTTCTTATTTCGTTACAGCCCCTTTTTTATTGCCTTAAAAGAAAAAGGGCTGAGCACCCTTATATTCTCTTCTACAGTTCTTCAAACCGGTATGGATTCCAACTCAGTTCGTCAACGATGTCCTCTAACGCTTCTCCTTTATCAAGTTCTCTCTGTATATGGTCTCTGATCTCAAAATCATCCAGATTCAAGAAAACTGCTTTTCAGCAGTATGGTTTATTCTCCCTTGATCTGGAACACTTTCCCGTCATCGATCCGGTATAAAGAAAGCCTGCCTCCCGGATAGGAGGATCCGGTATCAATATCCATAAAGTACTCTCTTAGAAAGACGGACTTCGTGCTTTCTAGAAACATGGAAGGAACGTGACCGACAATCAGAAAATGGTCAAAATTACTTACAACACTGCCTGGCAGATATCCTCTCTGCAGATCACATCCGATCATATAATGATAAGGTGCCGCTTCAAATGCTTTCTGAATCGAGGCAACAACATCCACGGAGGTACTCCCTTTGTGATACACGATATGATCGGCATCGATCCCGGTGTGCGTGATGACGGTGTCACCATACAGCGGGGATGTTGTTTTCACATATATTGGCATTCTTTCAATCTCTTTTAAAAGCTGCTTTCTGGAAAGCTCATCGGGATAATAGCTTTCCAGCTGATTCAGAGTACTGAATCCTCCAAAGGCGGAATACGTCCCTTTTGGCAGTTTCCCTTCCAGATACATCTTCAGAAACAACTCATGATTGCCCAACAGCAGAATGATGTTTTCCGGATATGCTTCCTGCATCTTCCGTAACTTTGTATATACGCCCAGCGGATCCTTTCCTCTGTCGATGGTATCTCCATTGATATAAAGCGTATCCGCAGGAAAGGAAACCCCGGCCTTTTCCAACAGCCGGAAAACATTCTGATTTCCATGGATATCCGATATGACGTACTGGCTCATCCGCTTTCCCTTTCCGTAACTGATTTCCTATCTTTATTTTACCATTTGCGCCATCAATTCAATAAGCGCGTATGGAATTCTTTCTCATAATCGTCACCGATTACCCAGCCGCGCTCTTCCATCGGCAGTGTTCGGATGCGCCTGAGCGGCCGTACGGGTTCTTTCAGCGTTTCCGCAATGGACATTTCTCTTCTTTTCACTTCTTTTACGTGCCGGTAAAAAAGACAAATTGCCGCAAAGGCGAATGCTATGGAGACTGCTTTGATTTGACCGGATTTCATAAGGACCCCTTCTTTCTCTGTAATTACAGTGTAAATTCTCTTCTTCTTTCATTCGGGGGATTCAAATGGAACATAAAAAAGGAAGACTGCCTAAGGCAAGCCTTCCTGAAGTACATATGTTCTTTTGATATGATCTCTATTTTTCAGAGATCTTTTTGAAATAATCCACCTTTAAAATCTTCATGGACATTTCCTGTTTCCGGTACATGGCCTGCACCTCTTCCCTGGCACTTGTTTCGTCATAATTGCCACTCAACAGGGTGATGCTGTCCTTTAGCGGATCATAGCGGTAGTCCTTTGTCTTCCAGTCTCCCCACTGGGCAAAATAGAAGCCGTGAGTGGACGGATCCAGAAGGTCTTTTCCGACAACCGTATGCGCGTCGTAATCCATTCCCCATAAATTGGCAATCGTCGGAAGCAGGTCGATGGCCGTTCCGAGCTGTTCGATCCTTTGCGGTGTCATGCCGTTGTTATAGATATAAAGGTCTGTCTCAGCGTAGGATTCCTCATACGTCAGACCCATCTGGGAATAGATATCCCCCTTCTCCGTAAGATCCAGACCCTTGACTAAGTGATCCCCGAAGATCACAAAGACGGTCTGATCCAGCTTTCCGGAGAAATTCAGTACATCCACTAAGCGCGTCAGTGCCACATCCAGATCCATGTTCTTCGCCAGGTAGGAAACATAGCGCTCATCGAGTTCCGGATATTTTTCCCGGATTTTTGTGACGTATTCCTCTTCCACACCCACGGACTCCAGATTGTACGGCTGATGTCCGCTGTAGGTGATCCAGAAGGCAAAGTACGGATAATCCGCTTCCGCAAAGATGTATTTCATGACATCCATCACCTGCGCATCCGTGGATTCCGAGACAAGACCCAGCTGGGTGCTGTCCAGAAATTCATCGTAGCCGAAGGAGTTGAAGATGACATTGCGGTTATAGTAATCGGAGTAGTTATTGTGATAGCCCTGCGTCACATATCCCGCATCACGGAACAGCTTTGCCAGAGTGGTCGGATAGGTGTTATACGGGAAGGCATAACAGACGCCATGCCCTTCACTCTGCGGAATCAGGGAGACGTTGCTCATGAATTCCGTGTCGCTGGTCGATCCCGGCAGACTCGGCGTATTGAATCCGTCGATCCAGAGCCCTTCATGGCACATCCTGTAAAGCGTCGGCGTCAGATCCGGATCCAGCGCAATACGGTTATAGGACTCCGCCTGGATCATGATCAGATTCTTTCCCTTAAACATGCCGGTGTAGGCGTTCGGAGTGTGCTCTGGCAGCTCCGCCAGATAGGAACCAATCTCTTTGATCGTCTCTTCCGAGAACACTTCATCATTTAGGAAGGTTTCCGCATCCCGGTAGCACAGCGGCAAGAGTCCGAACTTATCGACAAACTCATTGGTATTCAGCATCAGATCGTAGATATAGAAATCGGTCTTGTTCATCTGGAAGCCGTCATCCTGCTCCTTGGTCTTCAGCACCATCTCCTGATAGGTGGTGATATGATTCCGTATCGGGAAGAAGAGCAGTAACAGTAAGAGTCCTCCAAGCATCCGGTAAGTCCATTTCACCTGTTTTCTCTGCCACACAAAATAGAGAACGCAGAAGAGAACCGTTGCCAAAAGCAGAATGATCAGAGGGAACGTATCGCTGCCTTTCACAAATTCCATGGCGGAATCCTTGGCACCGATGGCTTCTCCTAACAGGTCCTTTACCGTATTGAAGCGGTAAAACTGATGGAAGGCTCGCTGATAGATGTTCTGCGTGATCAGAAACAGCGAATAGATGCCGCAGAAGAAGAAGTTCAAGAGTTTCCCCAAAAAACCTCCGCCAACACCCCAGATCATCAGGGCAACAAGTACCACTGCTCCAAACAGTTCCGTTTCATATGGCGTGGAAAAGGAGAAATTCGTCTCCACGTGACTCAGATAAACCAACAGGAAGAGCACGTAGAGCAGCTCAATACCCAGATAGAGTGCAACACAGCGGATCTTCCGCTGTGTTTCTTTATTTTTCGGTAACATAACGTAACAGCCTTCCTAATAATGTCGCTAAAAGCAGCGAGCCGAACACCTCACAGAGCAGATGCCCCGAGTGATAGCCGGAGAAAAGCCCTGCCGTTAAGGACAAACCGAAGACCAGAATGTCCATTCCGATCAGCTCCTTAAAGCGCTTTAGCGCCATCACGATGACAAACAGCAGTCCCGCCAGCCACGGGGCACAGAGCAGGAACGCTCCGATCGGACCGTGAGTGAAATACTGCGAGACGAAGTCCTGTTCCACGACGATTCCGCCTTCCATCGGTATGGAATAGCTCATGCCGAGAAGTTTCTGACGCGTGGAGAGATTCTTCCATTTATAGCGGAAGAAGATGTTCTCAATATCTCTGCCGCTGGCCCTGTCATAGAAATCATATTCAAAGATGATGTCTACCCAGAATTTCGGGTCAAAGCGGTAATAGTAGTAATCGGTAAAATAGATCGGCGGAATGGAAAGGAAGAACGCGTTGTCTTCAAAGATGTAGGACCAGTAGTTGATGTATTCTTCGGAATACGGTTCCAGCTCCGGATCCTCCAGCTCGTCTCTTCTCTCCTTACGCATCTGCTCGTTTTCGATGATGTACCAGTCATTCATCTGGTTGATGCCCTGGTTGACATGCGCCGGGGAGTACGGGAAGATGCCCGCAAAGAGCGCAATGATCGCAATGTAGATCATTAGCATCTTCTTATCAAACTGCACTTTCTTTAATAACATGCAGAAGAAGTAGATGGCGATATATGCAGCCGTCATTAAGATGACGCCATACGTCGCAACACGCGTTGCCAGACAGTACATTGCCAAACCCTGCACCACAAGCAGTGCCACCAGTTTCCAGTCCATATGACGCTTGCGGGTGATGTTCAATAGGATCGGGTAGATCATAAAGAGCACCATGCCGGTCGTGTTGCCTTCCGAGAAGAAGAAGGATGTGGCAATCTCACGCGGCGTGTAGGTGTCGTAGATGCCGAAGAACCAGGTAAACAGGTTCGCCTTCGTCCATCCCTCATACGTGGATGGCGAGCAGGTGAAGATATTGGTCACTAAGATCGGAATCGCGATCAGGCAGCTGAGCATGATCACCAGCTTTTCCACATCTTCCGTCGACGGATTCAGTTTATAGGCAACATAGATATAAAGCAGCGGAAGGATCATCCGCACGTAATAGGAGAATTCCTGATAAAGGGAATAGTAGTAGTTCCCCGGTAAGAACAGGGTTTTCACAAGGTCCTTGCAGTTAAGATGATGCAAGGCGAAATACGCCAGGTAGACAATACCCAGCACCACGGCGGAGATGAATACCTTTTTCTTGTTCTCCTCTAACCGGTAAAAGACCAGAAGCAGAAATAACGGAAGCCAGATGAAGGTAAGGATCGTGGAAGGAAGCGGAAGATGAATGCTCTGAAAGAACGGATAAAGATACTCATCGCAGTCCAGTATGATCACCATCGCATAGGTGATCAGAAAGAGGCGGATGAGGTCTTCCCGTTTCATGTTCTTCAGTAATGCAGAAAACCGTTTCATCATTTCCATCTCCCGGCAATCAGATCTTCCATCTGTGCCAATATTTCTTCGTTTTCATAGTGATAGTCTTTCAGCTGTTCCTTATATTCCTTCAGTAATCCCGGATGATTCACCAGCTCATCCAGATTCTTGCAGATGCTCTCATCATCATTTGGAACAATGAGTCCTTCATAAGGATGTTTCAGCTGCTCCCTTACGCCGCTGACCTCGGTGGTAAAGACCGGAGTACCGGAAATCAGCGTTTCGATCGTGATGGTCGGATAGCCTTCAAATAAGGAAGTCATCATAAACAGATCCGCCTGACGGATATAGGGATACGGATTGAGCTGATAGCCCAAAAATCTGACATCCTTCTCCAGCCCCTCTTCCGCGACCTGCCTTTTAAGGTCATCCTTCAGAAGACCGTCTCCGATCAGACAGAGATCCGCCTTCTTGCCGTTGCGGTTGACGTATTTCAAAGCCCGGATCAGACGGTCAAGTCCCTTCTGTGGATGGAAGCGCGCAACCGCAATCAAATGCACGCAGTCCCCGTCAAAGACCGGATCCACCTTTTCGAGGGAAAGCCTGCGCACCCTCTCCTCATCCATTAAATTGTGGACAACCGAGATATTGTCCACCTTAAAGACGTGCCGGAAAGCATCTTTGACCCCTTCCGAGCAGGCAATGTTGCGGTCGATTTTCGAAAGTGCCCACGCAAAGATATCCATGTGATGGCGGGCATAGTTTTCCTTTTCATAGTCCGTCTGGATCCAGTTCAGCTTCAGATCGCTGTCCCCGCAGGCATTGAAGATCGTGCAGAAGCCTTCCTTGGCGGAAAACTCCACATCGTAGTGCTTCTTCAGTAACTGCTTACGCATGCGGCGGATCATCGGCTTGATGAGTCCCGTCTTCATGTAGAAGACAAACATCGATTTTCTAAATAAACCGCCGAAATCCTTGTCCTTTTTCAGATCCGCAACGGACTGGTCCACGGAATCAAAAAAACTGCTGGTCGGGATCAGATGGATTCCCTTGGGAATCTCCGACATCAGTCCCCCGTGCGGGTGCAGTACCAGCAGGTCAATATCATATTTCTTTTGATCGAGCATGCCCAAAAGGGTGTTCAGAATTCTGGAAACACCGCCGATCATCATTTCGTCATTGATAAAGAGAATGGATTTTTTCATATTACTTCTTCAGTAAGCCAAGCGCCTTTGCGATGACTGTCATATGGAACTCTTCCTTAAAAAGAGTAAGTACGCCAAGATAGAAGATGCCGCCGCAGGCAACCTGGATCACATTGGTTTTCAAGCTCGGTCCGAGTGCCCTGCCAATCAGAAGAACGATTGCGCTCATGCCCACGGCATCCAAGAGATAAATCAGTACCGAGCGCTTTTTCACATCGAAGGTAAGCTTACCACGTATGACGACAAACTGGAACAGCGTCACTGAACTCTCCGCCAGAACCAGCGCAATGCACGCACCCATTGCCCCGAACTTCGGAATCAAAAATGCGTTGGCACCAAGATTCACCAAAGCTCCGATGACTACGGAAGCCGAGAACTCTTTCATATAACCTGTCGGAAGCAGAAACTGCACACCGAAGACATTGCTTAAAGAAATCAGAAGAATGATCGGGCAGGCCACGATAATCAGCTTACTGACAACGGCAAACTCCGGTGCCATAAACCACGGAACCAGAGACGGTGCCACGCTGGCTGTCCCGAACATGATCGGAATGGCCAGATAAAGAGCCAGCTTCAGTGTCACATTCAGGTAGGAAGCAACCTTTTCGGTATCCCCCTTGCCGTAGACGTTCGCGATTCGCGGCATGATGACGCTTCCGATGGAAGTGATGAGATAAAGGAACATGCGCACAAAGCGTGTTGCCTGCTGATAGAAGGCGCTCTGTGCTTCCCAGTCCGTAGCCAGTATTCCGACAAGTGTCTGGTCCAGCACGTTATAGATACTTGTGGCAATCTGCGGGACAAACAGAATCAGGTTGTCCCTGAAATGATCGTGATATGCTTCCTGAATGGTAACCTTGACAGGATCCACGTATTTTCTTAACTGCAGCAACATGATGGCCTGACCGAAGATAGCCGTTACGGCATTGATCAGAACAAAGAGCCATAAGTCATCCTGTGTCTTCACCAAAAGGAAAATCAGCACGACTCCGATGATCTTGACCAGAATGTTGCGTAAGGAATTGACCTTGAAATCCTCGATGCCGAGATAGAACCAGGAGATATCAAACATCGTTGAGAGAATGGTAAGCCCCTGAATGAAATAGATCAGCTTGTATTCCATCGAGCTGAGACTGACATAGAGGAGATAGATCACAAACACCAGTGCCAGATTGCACTGCTGCATCATGAAAATCTCACGGAACGTTTTGGAAAGCAGCTTACGGTCATCGCGCACCATACCAATGGTCTTAATGCCGTAGTTGTTAATACCCATAATTCCGAAAATAATGAACCACTGCACAAAAGAGGCCGTAAAGGCATTGACGCCAAGATACGAACCTAAGACTTTTGTTGTATATGGAACCGTAATCACAGGCGCAAGAATCGTGACGACCTGATACAGAATGTTGTAAAAATAGTTTACAAGCAGCTTTTTGTCCACAGAAAAAACACCTCGGATTAATTATATTAGATAAACACGTTTAACACAAACGAATCTTGGGAAATAGTCTCAGAGAAAAGAGAAGCATAGGATGCGCACGATGGTTTCTAACGCCTCCGGATAATAATATGCCGTCACATTGGAATCGTCCGGAATCAGAAGGATCAGTGCCAGTTCTAAAAGCGTGAATAGACTTGCGACATAAAAGACGGCTTCCTTTTTCCCCTGCGCGACTTCCATTGCGGCTAATATCACACAAAAAGCACTGATGGATAAAAGAAAATAGATATCCAGGCGGTAGCGCTCCATTAAAAACGGTGAGAACGCAACATCCGCAAAGCTGATCAGAGCGCTGATGATAACTAACGTTACAACAAAGCTGAAAAGCTGCTGCTTCAAAAGATATTCGCGGACCTTTTTATGAAGCAGGAAAAAGACGGAAAGGAACAGCGGACAGTTGATAAAAGCCCCGCCGTAATTCAGAAACGGAAAACTGCTCTCCGCTTTTCCAATCGCAAAATACTGAGCGATTATCTGCTTGATCACGTGGCGGATTCCCTGCGCTTTGAGTGTTGTCAGAATACTGCCGTAGAGATGCTGATCGGCAATCGTCAGCTGATACGCCTGACCGAACTCCAGCGGATTTTCAAAGCGGACATAGTTGTAAATCATTAATCCTACCGCAACGAGAACATACGGTAACAGACAGATCATCATCGGCTTCCACTGCCGGATTCCCTGCCGCTTCAGATACACCGCAAACAGTACGAGGACCGCCAGATTTCCCAAGGCAACCGGTGGACGGCAGCCAAAAGCCAGCGCACCGAATATTGCCCCAAGCAGTGCATAACGTATCCGTTTCGCTTCCGTGTAATCGTCAAATACCACTTTGAGATAAAAATATAGCGACCAGATTTCCAGAGCGAGAGAAGCGCTGATTGCCGTACAGTAAAGGGATGGATGCATCGCGGCATAGTATGTGGAAATAAGCGTAAAGACCGTGCTCAGAAGAAGATATTGCAGTACCGTCACCTTCGTAAAAAAGCGCCGGCTCATATAGTAGAACATCGTAAAGAGACCCGCAATCGCAAAAGCGATAAAAACCGCGGTTGCGACGTAGGAGGGCAAGGCGCTTCCGCTGATCAGACGGTACGGCAGAAAGAGCAGAAAGACAGGCACAACGCCGAAATACATGTAGTAGTTTCCCTTGTAAAAGGCAGAGTCCCAGTAATAGATGACGCCTTCTCTCTCCCTTGCTTCATAATCGTAGGGATTCTCCATTGCCAATAGTCGCTCATCCACGTAGTAATCCTGCGTGATTTTTCCCTTCAGGAAGGATTCCGTGATTTCCTCATACTGATGGATATGGCGCGGTCCATCTTCTTTCCATGCCGGAGAGAGCGTTGTAAGAACTGTTGTAAACAGGATCAAAGCCGCCGCCCAGAGCAGGATTGCCGTCTTTTCTTTCCGCTGAACATCATTCATCTTCACCTTATGCAGTGGAAGATAAGCGCAGATAAAAAGGCCAAGAGCAGAATAAAACGCAACTGACGCAAATACCGTGCGGAAGTTTAGAATTACGCTTAGAAGAAACAATACAGTAAAAATCGCGGGAAGAAGATACTTTCTATTCATACTTCCTCCTTTTTTTCAGGCAGACTGCCGCAGCTAAAAGAGCATAGGAAGACAATGAAAGCACGGCGGAAAGCTTCTGTATTTTCGTACCGCGGTACTTTACCAGATAATGATGCAGCCCCTTCTCCGTAAAGATTTCCACTTTTCCGTTATAGGGTGCCTGCAGAACATCGATTGTCCGGATCACCTTACCGCTCTCATCCAGCTCGTACCCCTGATAGCCCTTATACCAGCTGAGCGGCAGATAGAGCCACTGATCCTCTTCGAGATTGGTATAGAAATCGATCTTCGTACCGACGCGCTCATACTGGAAGATGATCGGATCATCGTAGATCGTATTGATCGTATTGCCCAGCTCGGCAAAGTTGACATTGTATAAGTACGGAAGATATTCGCCGTTTTCGACTTCTTCCATATTGAAGTTGACATAATCCACCCCGTCAAAGGAGTATAACCGCTCTGTAAACAGTTCCTTCGCGCTCACTTTTTCCGGGATACGCACAATGTCGTCCGCAAAAAGAACGGCGTGATGCAGATAGGACATGTTCCAGAGATTCAGTGCCGCTAAACCTAACAGCACCAATGTACTTGCGCCTTTGTCCTTTAAGAAGGCTCCGAAGAGCAGGATGGAGAAAAACATCGCCATAAGGTAAAGCCGGGACGGAAACTGCAGGAAATTGATCGGTTTGATCAGATAAAGCGGAATCAGTTCACTGCTACATAGGAAATAAAGCACAAAGAGCACAAAGAGATCCTTTTCCGCCTTGTTTTTGTTTCGCTTACAAAGCCATAAAAGCGGGAAGATACAAAGGCAGAACCCCAGGCTTTTGACCCTGTCCGCCTGATAGAGCCCTTCCGCATTGCCATAGGCAAAGGAAAACTGCGTCACAAAGTCAGAGAAGAGCTCCCCGAGCTTTACGGCATAAGTCCTCAGAATATCTCCCTCGATATGATGAACCATCAAGTCCAGCGCCGTATATTCTTCCAGCATCGGTGCCAGAAAGCCGAGCGATAAAATCAGTCCCAGCGCGGTTGCCTTAATCAGCGCAAACAGCTTCCCCTTCTGCTTCAGAAGATTTCCCGCATTCAGTACTAATAAGAGTCCGAACGTAATAATGGAAAGAAATAGCGTGATGACGTGAGAGTAGGCAAGCAGCGAAAAGGAAACGCCCAGTAAGACCCAGCTCTCTTTCTCTGTATAGAGGTAGTCATAAGCGCTGTGAATCAGTAACGGTAAAAAGGAAAGCGCGATGATCTCACCGAGCGCCGAGCGCAGAAAGAGGTCCGTCTGATAGTAATTGGAGAAAACAAAGAGTGCACTGAGCAGGACTGCAATCTTCTCATTCTGGAAGAACCTGCGGCACTCGTAAGCCAAGCCGAATACCAGAAGGTACGTGAACAGAAACAGCATTCCCTTATAGACGCTGATCAATGGCAGATTCAGAAAATAGCGCAACAGAGCAAAGGGAATTAAAAAGACGTCGCTGTAAAAAAGCGGAGACGGATAGCCGTAACCGAAATTCTTATAGGGATAGATGGCCAAAGGAAACTGGTGGTCCTGCATGGCTGTGATGATACCGTCGAGCCTGCTTAGGTGGAACTGCAGATCGTGTGCACGGTACAAACCACTGAAAAAAACAGGAAAAAGAGCCAAAAGGCTGATCACTAAGGAACTTAACAGTAAGAACCGATTCTCTCTGACAAACGTTTTGACTCTTTCTTTCATATATTTCATTATAAAGGCCTAGCCTTCTTTTACAAATCTCTTTTTGCGCCGTTTTACGAAAATTGTATCCGCAACAAACATCAGTGCCCCCAGTGCAGAGACCGCCAGTCCCGCCTTAAAGCCCGGTGTTGTGTACTGATAGTGCAGCTGATGCTCGCCTTCTTCCAGTACAATTCCCAAAAAGCCGCCGTCCACTTCCAATACCTTCGCCTCTTTAGAGCGCGTAACGTCCGTGATCTTCCAGCCGGAAGAGTATGGAAGAGAAGTGAACAGAACGCATTTTTCCTTTACGGAGATGTATCCGTCCAGAGAATTGTTCGTGTGTCCCTGAATGACCAGCTGTTCCTTTTCATGCGGATTGATTCCTTCCACAAGAGCGTAATCTTCATCCTTAATTATCAGCTCATTCTGATAGTCCACATTGCCGCTCTTTTCAAAATCACTGCGCTTCACAAAGCGGGAGAAAGTATGGCCGAGGGAATTGAAATCATTCAGCTGATAGATATGGAAATGGTTGATTTCAAACGCATAGCTATAGCCCGGTTCATATTCCGGAAGCTCTTCGCCATCGATGATGGCATAGTATTTCACGCCTAATAAGCGCAGCACATCCGGCTGCTTCAGCTCCAGCACCGGCAGCGTCGTGTCGATTTTCAGATCATCCAGAAAGCCGTTCAGACTGCTCTCGTACGTGGAGTCATAGGTGGAAGTCGGCAGATAGCGGTAATGCAGCGACTGATTCAGATTCAGAATCGATGTCGGCGGGAAATCCTGCGAGTTGAAGTACATGCGGAACATCTTTGTTTCATCGATGTCGTAGTAATACTGTACGACATCGCGGTTTAAATACTCCCGGTAGTTTTCAAACATGCCGCTCGTCACATAGGTAGTGAGCATGCTGCTGAAAATGACTTCAAGAACCACACCATAGAGCACTGCCGTTTTCTTTCCTTTGATTAAAAGGAACAGATACCCCAAGGAGAGCACTGCCCCGCACAAAAGTGCCATAAGGTGAATGCGGTTTGCCCACACGTCCACCTGCTGTGTGAGATGCGCAACAGCTAAGAGCACAAAGGAAAGTGCCAGATAACCCCCGTAGAAAGTAAGATCCTTTTTCTCTAGCGCTTCCTTTTCCAACAGATCCGCCAAAAGATACAGATTCAGAAAATCCAGTACGAAGACCCAGCGGAAGGATGCCCCGCTGAAAAGATGCACAACATTGTTCAGCGGCTTGATGCAAAGTATTACAAAATACACCAGATAACAGAGATAGAACGGAGAAATCTCCTTCTTTTTCTTATGGAAGAGTGCATGAACCAGCGGCAATGCACCGAGGCAGGACAGATAGAGCGAATACCAGTGGTAATGGGAATTGCTGCCGCCGTAGAACATAAACGGAATATCCGTATAGATATTAAACGGCGGACAGAGATAGCTGAATAAGAGTCCCACATAACTCTTGAATTCAAAGAGAATTCCCGTATTTCCCTGGGCTGCCCGGCTGTTTTTCAACATGTACAGGCCGCTCGGCAAAAGCATCACCATGCTCATGGCAACGCCAATCAGATAATACCCGATCAGCGGCAAGGCTTTCTCTAGCACCTGCCAGATGCTCTGCTCACGCTTTTTCGCATAAGCGGAGGCAATGAAGTAACCGATGAGGAAAAAGGAAGTCGGATACATGAAGTAGTAGTTCTGCAAGAAGAGAACAAACACGCTCACGATAAAGAGCGTATGGCTCCCGTCCGCCAGATAAGCTTCCACTCCCGCAAACAGAAGCGGCAGGAAGCAGTAGAAGCGGTGATACATCGGATTGCCGAAGTACATGCTCGCAATTCCGCTGAGGGCATAGACAATCGGCAGAACCGTCAGTACCTTCTCCTCTTTTAATCCCCTCTTTTTCAGATAGAAGCGGAAACTGAAGCCGGAAAGAACGATGACGCAGAACAGCTCCGCCACCAGTCCCCTTCTCACATCATGAAAGAGAATCAGAAGCGGAAGGAAGACATCAAAGGCACAGTAATACCCTTTGGATGCCCAGAAGTCCGTACCGAGGAAAGAGTAAAAGGAATAGAACGGGAATTCCCCGTGCTTCAGAAACCCCTTTAACAGCCGGATCCATTCTTCATAGAAGAGATGGTACTGGAAGGTGGAATCGTTCGCGAAGAAAGGATCTTTCCCCAGAAAGACAAACTGATATAACACAATCAGGCTCAGTGCACTCAGAATCAGCAGGAATCTGCCGTCTTCTTTCAGCCACTTTGAAATCTTCTGCTTCACTTTCTTCTCCTTTACGGAAGCGGGATGTATTCATTCCCGTTAAAATACATGTTGTTGTAATAGAACATCACTAAAACCGCATCAATTTCATTCTCTTTGATCAGCTTATCCAGATCAAAGGAGGCATCCTTCGCTCTGAGATCCACGATAATTGTGCGGTTAAAGTGCGAAGCGATCCATTCCATATTGGTGTTGACATAGGAATCTCCGAAAATCAGAAGATTCGGCCGCTCATCCTGATGGAAGTCAAATTCCCGCAGGAAGCTGTTATCGCCAAAATACAGATCATAATCCGAGAACGCCGTGGAATTGCCCTTCTCCGCGTATTCTCTGCGGCTCTTTTCATACTCCGCTGCTTCACGATTGACGTAATAGTCAAACGGCTTCTCGCCATCCAGCCTGAGATCCACCAGCTGCTCCGCATCGCTTAAGCGGGCAATCTTGGATGTGATGTTTCCATAGAATTCATAGGGGAAGCTCACTTCTTCTTTGATCTTGCGCACGCCAGAGAGTTCGAAGTCTTTTCCGATCATTGCGATGATGTCCTGATATCCCTGATACGCTCCATAGGCGTTCCAGTGAGAATCCGTACGGTAATAGTATTTCTTATAATCCTCTGCGCTTTCCAGCTTCAGAGAATCATGCTTTACGTTAGAGGGCAGTTGAGCAATAAAACTGTTCTGACACTCCGGCAAATAACCATAGGTACTCGAAAGCAGTTCCTCCAGACGTGTCGGGAAATAGACATAAACAGATAATTCAGGATAACGTTCGGCAAACTCCCGCACGTTGTATCCGCGCGAAGCGGCAGCTTTCAAGTCTTCCTCGGAATAGAAGAGCGGTGCATTCAAGAGGTACCCGTCCTCCAGTTCACTCACCTCATCCGTGAGCGCTGTGATCTTCGCATCGCGCACCCAGCTGCTTCCAAACAGCCGCGAGAAAAAGATGCGAATGCGGTAGTACAGTCTGCTGATACCATCGCGCCAGACAAACTGATCTTTCAGTACTTCATCCGCATCCCGTGATAATTCCTCAACTCGGATCTCCTCACTCGTCATAAGCTCACGCTTTTCACTGACGGAGACTTCCCTCTGCACTCCGAAAAGGATTCCCATTGCGAGAATCAATAACAGGATCAGAGTGATTGGATAGATACGTTTTCTCATAAGCTTTTAGAAATTGAAATAAATAAACGATGTATAGGATCCGCTGACAGACAGCAGAATCGAGACAAGTAACAGAATCAAAAGGAATATGTCCGTAACAAGCGGATGTTCCGCCTTCATTTTTGCGTATACTTCCTTCCACTTTGGAAACAGCATCAAAGCGGCTAAGAAGAGCAGCGGCAGAAAGGCGAGCACGCCAAGCGAGCGCGTATAGAACATCTGGAACGGACTTCCCCTGAATAAGAGTGCCTTGAGCACCTTTTTTCTCTCCACTATCGTGGCACACTGGAAGAAGAGTGCACTCAGCAGAAATTCAATGGCATCCGTCCGCAGAATCTGAAAGGCGCGGTAGATTCTGGACTCTTCTCTGATATGCAGCGCCTTGCGCAAGTCGGCATATTTCTCTTTAAATACCGCATTAAGTGCCACAAACAGCCCGTTGATCACACCCCACAGTAAAAATCCCCAGGTGTTACCGTGCCAGAGGCCGGAAATCACAAAGATTGCCATCGTATTCAAAAACGTACGCAGCTTCCCTTTCCGGTTGCCGCCCAGCGGAATGTAGAGGTAATCACGGAAAAATCTTCCCAGCGTCATATGCCATCTTCTCCAGTACTCACTGACGGAGTGCGAGAAGTAAGGCGCATTGAAGTTCTCCGGGATCTCAATTCCCACCATTTTTCCAAGTCCGATTGCCATCGCGGAATACCCGGCAAAGTCGTAGTATTCCTGAATCGCAAAGGCAATCACACCGTACGCTGCCAAAAGAAACGACAGCTGTGTGGAGGACTGGAAGATCTTCTGTGTGACTAAAGCCAGCTGGTTGGCAAAGATGACCTTCTGCGCAAGTCCCAGAATAAAGGTACGCATGCCTTCCGCAAAGGAAGAGGATTCGATTTCCTTCTTCTCATAGTAGTTCCGGAACACCTCATAGCGCGTCAGAGGACCGCTGATCACAATCGGGAAAAAGCTCAGATAAGCCGCAAGCTTCCAGATGCTTTTCTCCGCTTCCGTTTTTCCGTAATACACATCACTGATGTAGCTGATGGAGGAAAAAGTGTAGAAACTGATGCCCAGCGGCATTGCGATCTTTGTAAAAGAAAGCGTGGTAAGATACTGCCTGAGACTCTCTCCGAAGTAATTTCCGTACTTGAAAAAGGAAAGAACGGCAGTCACCAGAAGCAGATACAGGGCATAGATTCCTTTCTTTCTGTTTATGATCCGCCCGAACGCGTAGCTGATAACAATCAGCAGTAAAAGGATCGGGAAATGCGTCAGATCCGCCAGTGCATAGAACAGAAGCGACGCAATCAGAAGATACGGATTGCGGAATTTGCTGTTTTTCAGCAGGTAAAAACCGCCGATGAAAAGCGGCAGGAAGACCATGATGAAAAACAGGCGATCGAATTCCATACTTGAATTTTATAATCCATTTTGCTCTTCGTCAATGAAGCCCGAGGCCATGGGCGGAACTTTCCCAATTTCTTCGGTATTTGCACTCTCTTTCCGCTATAATATAATAGATATAAGCGAGGATATGACTTATGAATCAGAGAATTGCGGTACTGGTTCCGTGTTACAATGAAGAGCTCACGGTCACCAAGGTGGTGACGGATTTTCGCAAGGCTCTTCCCGAAGCGGATATCTATGTCTATAATAACAATTCCACCGACCGCACCAGGGAACTGGCGGTTGCGGCAGGCGCTATCGTGCGCGATGAATATGCTCAGGGCAAGGGAAATGTTGTCCGCAGCATGTTTAACGATATCGATGCGGATGTCTACGTCATGGTGGACGGTGATGACACGTATCCCGCGGAAGATGTACACAGACTTATTCAGCCGGTACTGGAAGGCAGAGCGGACATGGTCATCGGTGACCGTCTTTCCAACGGCACCTATGCCAGGGAAAACAAGCGCGGCTTTCACAACTTCGGCAACAACCTGGTACGCACGCTGATCAACACGCTGTTCCACGCGCATATCAATGACATCATGACCGGTTACCGTGCCTTCTCCAAGGCCTACGTCAAAAGCATGCCGGTCTTAAGTGACGGCTTCCAGATCGAAACGGAAATGACGGTTTTCTCGCTGGTCTACAACATGAAGATCGTGGAGCTGCCGATCATCTACCGGGACCGCCCGGAAGGAAGTTTCTCCAAACTGAACACCTTCAAAGACGGTTTCCGCGTCTTATTAACGATATTCAATCTGCTGAAAGATCAGCGGCCGCTGCTCTTCTTCAGCACGCTGGCACTGATTTGTCTGCTAATGGGTCTGGCCATTGCCACCCCGCAGATTCACTCCTTTATCAACCAGGGAAGCTTTGCCAATCTGCGCCTTGCGATCTTCGGCTTCAGCATGTTTCTTTTATGCATGCTGTGCGTTGTGATCGGCATTGTTCTGGATGCCATTAAAAACCAGACCAGATTCCTCTTTATGTGTCATCTGAATGACATCAAAGCGGAAATTTCAAAACAGAAAGAAAAATAATACGGATCTGCGGATCCGTTTTACGGGAATATTCTATGATTAAAGATTTATGGACCAAATATAAGGAAATCATTACCTATATCATCTTCGGTGTTCTGACGACCGTCGTCAGCATGGGCACCTATTTTCTCTTTACGAGGCTGTTCCATCTCGATGAGATGATTGCGAATAACCTCTCCTGGATCTTCGCCGTCGCCTTTGCCTTTGTGACCAACAAATTCTTTGTCTTTGAGTCCAAAAGCTGGGAAGGCAAGACCGTTCTTAAGGAACTTGTCTCCTTCGTTTCGGGAAGACTCTTCTCCTTATTCATCGACAATGCCGTCATGTTCATCGGCATTAAGGTACTGCATATCAACGATGTCATCGTACAGATCGCGAAACAGTTCATCGTGACTGTCTTAAACTATATTTTCGGTAAACTCGTCTTCAGAAAGAAGTAGCTCATGCCCAAGATCAGCATCATCGTCCCTGTCTACAATGTCGAAAAATATCTCAGGCGCTGCCTGGATTCTTTAGTCATGCAGACGCTGGATGATCTGGAAATTCTGGTTATCAATGACGGCTCCCCGGACAATTCCGGCTCCATCATTGCCGAATATGCCGCAAAGTATCCGCAGATCCGCGCCTTCCGCAAGGAAAACGGCGGAATCGCTTCCGTACGCAACTTCGGACTTGCTCGCGCAACGGGCGAGTACATCGGCTTTCTGGACAGCGATGACTATGCGGATCTCACCATGTATGAAAAGCTCTACAACCTGGCAAAGAAGGAACAGAGCGATATCGCCTGCTGCGGATATTATCTGACGTATCCCGATCACGAAGAGGAACGCTTTGAGTACCCCTATCAGGGCTGCAGGGAGATGCTGGTGCATTTCTACGGTGTCTTATGGAACAAGATCTACCGCAAGGATTTCATTTCCTCACTGGATTTCAGCTTTCCGGAGCATAGGCGTTATGAAGACAGCTTCTATCTGACCCACATGGCTTATCACGCCCCGAAAATGGCTTACTTAAAGGAAGCCCTAATTCACTATGTACAGCGTGAGAATTCCATGACCGCCACCCACAATAAGATGACGCTGGATGCCGTGTACATGCTCGAGCACCTGAAGGATTACTATCAGGAAAAAGGCGCGTATGAGATGTATCACGATGAGCTCGAATATGTGGCCATCCGCTTCTGTTTGGGACATCCGTTTGTCTCCACCAGTAAGATCAAGGACAAAGACGTGCGCAGGGAAGCCCTGGAGCTGCTCTGGAGTTTTCTGAATCTGAACTATCCGAACTGGAAGAAAAACCATTATCTTAAGGAACTGCCGGGCTTGAAAAACCGCTACTTCCGCTTACTGAACAAACCGTTCTACGATCTGAGCGCGCTGATCAACTCCAAACGTTAGAAAAAAGGAAGAACGAATCATTCTTCCTTTTGTTTTGCACATTCCTTGATGTAGTTTTTCATGCTCGAGAGAGGATCCTCACTCACGTGGAATTTCAGAGAGCGCTCTGCCTTTTCCGTATCCAGGATATTGCACTTCACATCATATCCCCGAGCTTCAATCACGTTTACTTCCGCTTTTTCCCCTAACGTCTCTTCAATGATATGGATCAGCTCCCGCAGCGAGTATCCCTTTCCGCTGCCGACATTGAATAACGGTGTCACACCCTTCTCGATCTCATATTCCAGTGCCAGTCCGAATGCTCTGGCGACTTCCTTCACGCTGATATAATCCCGTATGGTATCCGGATCGGAGTAGAGGGTGATTGGTTTAGAGGCGAGGATCTGACGCGTAAAGATGGTCAGAGCCCCGACACCGGAAGATGTCTTCTGGTTCATGCCGTACGGATTGGCGATGCGCAGGATCACATTCTCCATGCCAAAGCGTTCATTATAGAATAAGAGGATCTTCTCCATGGCCAGCTTGGCGATGGCATAGTGATTGACCGGGTTGCATTCCGCACTCTCCGTCAGTCTTCTGCCTTCCCCTTCCCCGTATACCGTGCCTCCGCTGCTCGCAAAGATTACGCGCTTCACTCCCGCTTTCACGCAGGCGTCCAGCGTTTTCAAAAGCATCGGGATGTCTTTTTCATAGGCAGCCGAGGGTACTTCCATGGAACGTTTCGGCGTCACGGTGCTGATCAGATAGATGATGCTGTCATAATGTGTCAGAATCGGCTCAAGGCTTTCATCCTGCATCAGATCTCCGCTGTGATAGCTCACGTTCTCCATTTCTCCAGAGAAAAGGTCATAGACGCCGACGGTCTTATTCTGCTCTATAAGATAATCCGTGAGGCTGCGGCCGATGAAGCCGTTTCCGCCCATGATCAGTACACGTTGATTCATATGTTTTCCTATCTGTCTTTATTATAGCGCAAATCATTCACCGAGCCTATGCACGGCACTGTAGCGCTTCTGATTTGTTTCATCGATAAAGGTGAATTTCAGCTCACTCACACCTTCCAGGTTGGAAGAGAGCGTAACGAGATGATAGACTCCGTTGACGATTTCAAGATCGTACGTCTCACCGTTGAACTCGACATATGCCGGCTGATAGTCCGTACTGTCAACCTCAACGAAGATGCGGCGGAAGGCCGGAGTGAACTCGGTGATTTCCACGCTCTTCAGGCTGATCTCTTCTTCCGCATACGGATAGGCTTTGATGGCTTCCGGATAGATCATGTTGCCCATCGTGCTGGACGCAAAGAAGTATTCCGCAAAGACGAATTCCGCGACGTCAAAGAGCACCAGATCCGGCTGATAGACATTGACGTAATACGGCAGATTGAGAACATTGCGGTAGTTATGAATGGTGATGTATTCCCGGCTCTGATTGATTAAAAACGCATGGTGGTTCCCGCCGTAAAGATACGAGCCTTCAAAGGCCAGGATCTTCGGCTTCGAACTGTCGGATTCATTGGTGGAGACAAAGTGGGCGCTGTTGGCGAAGGTGGCATCTTTCTGTAAGGCTTCCCTCTCCGCTTCCCCGATATTGACCCAGTGCTCCGGAACGCGGATGCGTGGTACCGTTTCATTGATGACGATGTTGGAGTTCTGCAGATACTTTACCGTCTCTTCTGAGACTTCCATCTCTTCCAGACGGTTCTCCTCAATGGCCGGGAAGTCCTCTTTCAGAGTGCGGAGCACGTGATTGCAGCCAAGGAAGGCTCCCATGTCATTCCAGTGTGCCACATCCTCTTTGGAATTGTACAGTTTCACTTCATCCTTGATTTCCTTGAAGTAGTGATAGTTATCCACTACCGTGATTCCCCGGTTAGCGCATTCCTCCAGGAAGCGGTCCACCCATTCGGAAGAATAGTTGATCCCGTCCGGAATGTATTCCGGATAGATGGAGATCTTATTCGGATCAAACATCAGATAGAACTTGATGTCTCTGTCTTCACAGTAGTGCTGCATCTTCTCCAAGGCCACCACAAACGTCTGGCGGTAGGAGTCGTACAGCTGGTTTTCGATGATATTCGGGTACAGTTCCTCCTCTTTTCCGAGATCGTAATCCGGATGGGAGAAAACATTGAAAAGCGTCTTATTGATCCGGTTGTAGGCATCGATCATCTGATAGCGGAAGCCGATGCGCTCATTGACGTAACTCTTCAGCTCCTGAGCTGTCTGATCAATGCTGACATTTTCACTCAGCTCCGCCAGATTGCGGTTATCGATCTCAGACCAGTGGTTTTTCTCATGCTGAAAGAAACATACCGGTAACAGTATGATCAGTGCTATCAACGTAAGAAAACCCAGCTGTGCCTTTTTCATGTCTCTCCTTTTTTAGAACTTGTAGTAAATAAACGGACTGTATGTGGAATTGACCATGTAGATCAGGGTAATCACAAACAGAATTGCCTCCAGGATATATTTCAGCATCATGCGCTTTTCATCTGCTTCAAAGAAGCTGCGTACTTTCTCTTTAAAGGAAAGCGGAAGCACGACATCATTCAAAAGCGCAAAGATCAGTAGTGCTCTCACCTGGCGGTTCAGATAATACTTCCAGGTGAAATTGATGAAATTGTTGCGGTTGACTCCCAGCATCACAAGTAAAAACCATTTGATTTCGCCAAGCGAGGAAATGGAGAAGAAGATCCAGGAGAAATAGACAAAGACCAGCACAAAGGCCTGCTTCAGCCAGTCCGGGATTGCCTTATAGAACGGCTTATTACGCGCGAATCGCTCCAGTAACACCAGCACTCCGTTCATGATTCCCCAGACGATATAGTTCCATCCCGCTCCGTGCCAGATTCCCGTAAAGAGGAAGACAAGGAACAGATTGCGGTAGACGTGTTTCCTGTTACCGCCTAAAGGAATGTAGAGGTATTCCCTAAACCAGGTTCCCAGGGAAATGTGCCACCTTCTCCAGAATTCGCTGACGCTTTTCGAGCGGTAGGGCTCATCGAAGTTCTTCTCAATCGTAAAGCCAAACAGGCGGCTGATACCGATTGCCATCAAACTGTAACCGGAGAAGTCGTAATAGATCTGCACCATGTAGCAGAGTGCCGCCAGAAAGGCGCTCGGCGCATCGATCGGTGCCTCTTCAAACCAGGAGACGATCTGATAGTTCGTACTTCCCAGAATATCCGCCACAAGCACCTTGCGGGCAAGGCCGAAGATGATCATCTCAAAGCCCTGCGTCAGATCGTCAAGCGTGATCTTTCTGCCCTCAGTCTGCGTCTCAAACCGTTTCCAGGAAAGGATCGGACCCGAAGTCACCTTCGCAAAGAAAGAAATGAAAAGAAATACTTCCGTAATGTTGCCGGCGCGTACCCCGCGGTAAATATCCACCACATAGGAAATGGCTTCAAAGATAATGAACGAGATACCCAGCGGTGCGATCAGTTGCCGCGGCTGGATCGCCATCTTTAAGAAGCGGTTAAGATTCACGATGATAAAATCGATGTATTTGAAGTAGCCGAGAATTCCCAAAAGAATGAAAAGGCCGCCAATCAGTAAAGGTTTGCTGCGCTTCCCCTCCGCAATCTTTCCGTATGCGAACAGAAACAGTGCGATCACCGCAATAAAAAAGACGCTCTTGTAGTCTGTCCAGCCATAGAAGACGAAGCTGATCAGAATCAGCAGCGCATTCTGTGCCTTCGGCAGAAATCTGCTGCACAAAAGCATGCCCGCTAAGGACAACGGCAGAAAACAGAAGATGAAAAGCGCACTTGAAAAGTCCATAAAACCTGACTCAATTATAAACTATTCCCCTGAAATATTCATCCATTTCTGTGGCAGCTCCACTTTAACGGGATAGAGAAACCACGGCATCTATAGTATAATTGAGTTATGTCATTAATCATCGGATTATTCTGGTCTCTGAGCATCAACGGGCTGTTGGTTCTCTCATTCCGCAAAAGATTTGAAGAGACCATTCCCCTGACTTATATCATCGGGGCGCTCTGCCTCTATCTTTTCGGCCTGCTTAACCATATCAGTTACGGCTACTATGCCTCCTATATGCTCTCGGCAGCCTTTTTTCTTCTTTTGTTTCTGAAATGCAGAAAGGAAAAAGCGGAATGGAAGACATTCCGTGAGAATTACTTCACGCTGGGCTTTCTGGCCTATGTGATCCTTTTTGTCTACATCTTCTTCTTACAGCGCTACCGCGGGTTCTCCATTGCGGATGAATTCTGGAACTGGGGCTTGCAGGTACGGGAAGACTTCAAGTACGACTCCTTCATCTCCGAGCAGTCGCTCTATAACGAAAGGACCTATCCGCCGTTTCTGACCATAGTGGAACTCTTATTCTGCTACTTCGGTCACGGCTTTGCGGAAGGATACTGCTTCCGGGCAATGACGACCTTCTGCCTGGTGCTCTATCTCCCGCTCTTAAGACATCTGTCTATTAAGAAAACGGAAGACATTCTGAAAGCACTGCTGCAGGTACTGATCTTTATCCTGCTTGGCTGCTGTATCAGCATCACCCCGACGGATGGCGATATTCCGCATATCTACAATACGATCTATGTCGACTTCCCGCTCGGCTTATTAACGGCCTACTGCTTCTATGTGACTTACACCGCAAAGAAGTGGAATGCCTTCTCCCTCTTTAATGTCATCATGTCGCTGACGGCCCTGCTCTTACTAAAACAGACGGGAATCGCCTTTGCGGCACTGGTTATCCTCTTCCTCTTCCTGCAGATGATGAGTGATGCCTTAATTGAAAAGAAGATCAAAGCTTCCACGGTACTGCGCTCGCTCTTACTCATCGTCGGTGCCCCGCTTTTAATCTACGGCAGCTGGTTCCTCTATGCCAAGATCATGAATCACTCCATGCAGGAGCTGATCAACATGGAACGCATTCAGCGCTTCTTATCCTACCTGAGTGATCCAAACAGCGAGAAGTACGGTCTCGTGCATTACTTTATCGAATGCTGCTTCCGCCGTCCGCTCGTGCTGCACCCGATCTCCTTCACTTATGTCAGCTATGTGCTGTTCAGCTGCGTGGTCTTCTTCCTTTTATTCCGTTACGTGCTAAAGGACAGACATGTCAGCTGGATCTTCCCGCTCGTGTATCTTTTCGGGGCAGTCGCCTATGCCGTAGCCAGAATGTACCTCTTTGCGTCGATTTACAACGCTTACCAGTCCACCAATCTGGTCAGCTTTGACCGCTATATGAAGACGTATCTCTACATTGCCACTACGCTGTTCTTTATGCTCTTATTGGATAAGATCAACCGCGAAAGTGAACTGAGAAAGCCGGTGTACAAAACGGTGGCCGCACTGGCACTGACGGGGATCCTGGTGGAGCCGCACGATCTGCAGTATCTCATTCCGCTTAAGGAATACGAAGGAATCATGAACCATAAGATGACGGAACTCGTCGACATGGTCTTCTCTACCCCGATGGGCAGCCGTTTCCTCTTCATTGAACAGTATCAGGTGGAACAGGGCTGGGACATCGTCATCTCCTACGTCTTTGCCGAAAGCGGCTATACCGTTGAGGAAATCACTCTCGGACCGCAGAGTTATGACGGACAGAAGAACCGGGATATCTCTCTGGAGGATTATCTGAATCTCTTAAAGGATTACGATTATCTCTATCTGATGTATCCGGATGAGGTCTACATTGAAAAATACTGGAATCCTTCCACGGATGCCGAACTTCTGAACCAGAGGCTTTACCACATCGATGAGATCACTTCCAATCGTGTCAAACTGACGCTATTGGATGACTATTACGTTAGACAGTGAAAAAGCGTTTCTGCTTAAGCGGAAACGCTTTTCTCATAGATCTGTATTACGAAATCGCAATGGATCCTGAGATGATCCAGCTCTTTCAGTTTTTCCTTTCCCGCCTGCGGGGTATGGTAATAGTACGGCGTCATCTGGAAGAGGTCCCAGAGTTCCTTTTGATTGCATTCGATTTCAAAGGCGCATTCCCGGCTCTCCTTTAAACGGAACCGGTCTGAGAAATAATTGATCTGATTCAGATAAACCTGCGGATAGAGCGCTTCTTTCAGCTCATACAGATGCCGCTCGTTCACCTGCACGTAGATCACGATGCCGTCATTCTTCAATACGCGCAGATATTCCTCTTCCGCAATCGGCGCAAACATGTTCAGCACGCCGTCCAGTGAATGGTCAAAAACCGGCAGGCTGTCCACTCCCGCTACCGCAAAGCCCGTTTTCGCCTGCTTCGAGGCCAGACGGATCGCTTCTTTGGAAATATCCACACCCAAAAGGTCCACGTCCGGCAATACACGACGGAAATAATTGGTGTAGTAGCCTTCCCCGCATCCCGCATCCACTAGTGAAGAAAGCTTGTATTCACGGATCACTTCCGCCACTTCTTCCTTTAGAGGGCGGTAGAAGTCATGGGAAAAGAACGCCCTTCTGGCTTCCACCTGAGCAACGGAATCCCCGTATTCTTTCTTTTTCTGCTTGCGCAGAAGATTCACATACCCCTCTTTGCTTTTATCAAAGGAATGCGCATTGACGCAGAGATAGGCGTGCTCCTCTTCTTTCAGCTGTTTCCCGCAGATGGGACACTTCAGTTTCATACCTGTATTATACAGGAAAAAGCGGATCAGAATCCCGAGATTTTTTCCGTCATGTATAGCGTCAAAGCAGCCGTGCTGATCGCAAAGAAGATAATACGGCGCACCAGTGTTTTGACTCCGCTCATTTCATCTCTCCTTTAAATACGCTTCGATTTCTTCCGCTCCCACATACTTTTCCCGCTCACTCTCCGACTTCTGAACAATTAAAACCGGTATATACTCTTCAGAGCTGTTCTGAGCCTGAATGCGGTACACCTTACTCCCCTCATTCAGATAACGTAACAGCAGTGCATTCGCCCTGCGGCAGTTTGCGCAGGAAGCGTCATAGACGTAAAGCAGGTAGGGAGGATCCAGCTTTGACACTTCTTCCTGCGTGATTTCCTCAAAACGGTCTAAGGAGTGCTCCGGAAGCCATAAAAAGAGAGGAATCAGCACGCAGAGAAGCGGAAGAAACAGCCACAGCGGCGTACGGGTATGCATCAGATGTAGAACAGAAGATTCCGGAGCAGCCGCAACAGATTTTCAAAACAGGCATTCATGAGTGTATCCTCCTTTTATCCTATAAATAAAAAAAAGGAGGAAGAATTCCTCACTTTTTCAATGATCAGTCGATAAAACGGATGCTTTTGATCTCGTTTCCCGCAAAGTCATAGACCGTAAAGCCCTCTTCACTCAGGATGCCGTAGCTCTGCGGATAATTCTCTTTCGGCAGCGTGGTGCTGCCCGGATTCAGATAATAGATTCCGTTGCGGTACTCGGCTTTCGGAACATGGAAGTGTCCGTAGAGGAAGAGTGTTCCCTTACTGAGCGGCATGTGCATTTCCGGCGAGTGGATATGGCCATGCGTCAGAAAGACTTCCCTTGTTCCGAGATTTAACGTTTCATAATCCTTTGAGAGCGGGAAACGGCAGATTTCCCTGTCGATCTCCGCATCACAGTTTCCCCGTACCCCGAGGATCTGATCCGCATAGCGGTTGAGAATCTCCGCCACCTTTAATGGTGCGTAGCCTTCCGGAAGCGGATTGCGCGGTCCGTGATAGAGAACATCTCCCAGAACCAGAATCCGATCAAAGGTATTGTTACATATGATTTGTTCGACCTTTTCTGCCGCAGCAGCGGAGCCGTGCAGGTCACTGACTACCAGTATTTTCATGTGTTTTCCTCACTTGTCTTTCCTATTATAGCCTATTTTGTCTTCCTTCTTCCACTCCTCTCCCCTTTTAACACGTGTGCACGGATGATATAATACAAACTAAGGAGATGTATATCATTATGATCGTAATTGAAATGGAAAACGGCAAACAGATCGAGATCGAACTCTATCCGGAGGTCGCACCGATCACTGTCGCGAACTTTGAAAAGCTTGTCCGTCAGGGCTTCTATGACGGTTTAATTTTCCACAGAGTCATTGCCGGATTTATGATTCAGGGCGGTGACCCGACGGGAACGGGACGCGGAGGTTCTTCGGAAAACATCAAAGGCGAATTTGCGTCAAACGGTTTCAATAACCCGCTCAAGCACACCCGCGGCGTCATCTCCATGGCACGCGCTCAGAACCCGAATTCCGCATCCAGCCAGTTCTTTATCATGCATGAGGATGCACCGCATCTGGATGGCTCTTATGCCGCATTCGGCAAGGTTGTCAGCGGCATGGATGTCGTGGATGAGATTGCCACATGCGATACGGGATTCATGGACCGTCCGGTCCACGACCAGCGCATGAAACGTGTCTACATAAAATAGAAGTTCTCCATTGAACTTCTTTTTTTTCTGTTCTATAATAGCGGCATATTGAAAGAAGGTAGTTTTTGATGAAGCGTCTTGAAGAAAAAATCCTGAGAGAAGGTAAGATCCTCCCGAATGATGTTCTGAAAGTGGACAGTTTTCTGAATCATCAGATCGATGTCGCATTTCTGAACGAGATTGGCGAGGAGTTCCATCGCCTTTACGCAAACGACAATGTCAACAAGATCCTGACTGTGGAAGCCAGCGGCATCTCGATGGCCGTCACCACATCCCAGGCATTCGGCAACATTCCGGTCGTCTTTGCGAAGAAAGTAGCTGCCAATAATATGGGAGACAGTGTCTATTCTGAACGTCTGCACTCCTATACCCGCCAGAGAGATTACAACATCACGGTCTCCAAAGACTATCTGCATCCGGAAGACAGAGTCCTGATCATCGATGACTTCCTCGCTAACGGGGAAGCCCTCCATGCCCTGATCTCCGTCTGCAAGCAGGCAGGTGCCACGGTTGTCGGCTGCGGCATCGTCATTGAAAAGACGTACCAGCCGGGACTGGAGCGGATCCGCGAAATGGGATACCGCGTGGAATCCCTGGCCAGAGTCAAGCGGATGGAAGAAGGAAGTATTGAATTCGTAGAAGACTAAAGAGAGGCAGCGCCTCTCTTTTTTAGTCGATATATTCTTTCTCTTTATTATAGTGATTCAGAATCAGTGCGCCGTCCGCTCTGGCAATGACGAGATCTTCAATGCGCACGCCGCCGACGCCTGCCAGATAGATTCCCGGCTCGCAGGAGAAGCACATTCCCTCTTTGACTAAGACTTCATCACTTTCGGAAACATCATACGGTTCATGTACCTCAATCCCGATGCCATGTCCCAGGCGGTGCGTAAAGTACGGCCCGTAGCCAGCTTTTGTGATGATGTCTCTTGCGACCTTGTCCACATCCTTGAGAGGCATGCCGAGGCGGATTGCCTTTTCCGCTTCCGTATTTGCCCTGAGGACAATGTCGTAGATCTTCTCGATTTCAGGATTGCCATGCTGCAGGAATGTGCGCGTCATATCAGAGCAGTACCCCTTATAATAGCACCCCATGTCAATGATGATTGCTTCCCCTTTCTGCAGGATGGTATCATCGCTTTCATGATGCGGATCCCCGCCGTTTTTCCCGAAAGCAACGATCGGGTCAAAGGAGACCGGACCGCCGGACACTTCGTAAAACAGCTGAACCAGTTTATCGTGGATTTCGCGCTCACTCACCCCGACCTTCAGATACGGTTTGATGCGGCGCATGACCTCATCATTCAGCTTCGAGGCTTCAATCATGTTTTTCTGCTCTTCTTCGTCCTTGGAGGAGCGGATCTCTGCCATCATGAAACTTCCGCTGACATAGTTTGCCGGATAGGCTTCCATCAAACGTAAGAGGAAGCCGGCATTCCAGTTGTTATCAATCCCGATGACCTTCCCTTCCATGTGCTCCTTCATCGCCTGAATCGGGTCGGAAGAATCGTGATAATAGACCACCTCATAATCCTCACTGTCCTTCGCCGTAAACAGCGCATTCACAAACAGCGTTGCCTTCCCTTTGTTATCCAGAAGTAAAGCTAACAGACGCTCTCCGGTATGGATGGAGCAGTCAATAAAGTATTTCAGATGATAGTAATCCGTCAGGATACAGGCATCGATATGATTCTTCTGCAGCTGAGAAACAAGTTTAGCTAAGCGTTCATTCATAAAGTTTTTCTCCTTAAATCAAATACAGCAGTTCCGCCATGAGGACCGCAATCACTGCCGCAAACGCGACGGTTGTTAAAGAGCGGTTCTGATAGGCCAGAATAAAGGCGCATACAAATCCCGCAAGTGCTGAAAGTATATGCCCGGATACATAGAATACCGCAGGGATACTCATGCAGCTGAGAACCGCATACGGCATATAGTGCAATAAGGAAAGCACAAAGCGGTTTTGGATTTTCCCTTTCACTAAAACCAGCGGAATCAGACGGATCAGATAGGTGGTCAGTGCCATGACCAGAAGGTACATACCGAAGTTCTTCATGATTCCACCTCGATCGGCTTACAAAGAGCCATGATACCCGCTGAGATCACGCTGCACAGAATAATCGAGAATCCGCTGGGGATTTCCGTATAGTAGTAAAAGAAACAGCTGAGGGCAACCGCCATCAAAGAGCAGTAAAGCACTGCACGCTCCTTGCGGCATACCGGAACAACGATGGCGATAAACATGCCGTAGATGGCAATCGTCAGCGCATTGATCAGAATGGCGGGAAGAAGATTTCCCAGTAACCCGCCCAGAAGTGTCCCGCTCTGCCAGCCGAGATACGGCAGGATCAGCAGGCCGAACATATACTGCCTTGTCAGTGCTCCCTTTTTGGAAGCGGAAACGGCAAAGATCTCATCCGTATTCACAAAGGCAATCCAGAAGCGGTCCGCAAAGGATACGTTTTCCGCAAGTTTCTGTGATAGGCTCAGTGACATTAAGGCATAGCGCAGATTGATCGTCAGCTGGGTAGCCGCCATCTCCAGATAGCTTCCGGCACTTATGATGATCGGGATCCCCGCAAGCTGGCCGGCACTCGTCAGATTGCACATGGAGATAAGCAGCGCTTCAAATACCGAGAGTCCCGAACTGCAGGCAAAAATACCGAACGCAAAGGATACGGATAAGTATCCGAGTCCGATCGGCAGTCCGTCTTTGAGCCCCTCTCTGAATGTCATCGCCCTTCTCTCCTTCTAAAATTAGTTTAATACTATCACTAATTTCCGAAAAAGAAAACGGAAGCGCATAGGGGAATGGTATTATTTTTCGTGTTTTAGGCCCACTCGTTTCCTGCCATTATCCGATATTTTGGACAGTGAATATATATAGAGCGAGAGAGAAAAATAATAAAAACTGATAACGATTAGAGATTAGACTTTTCATCGTCATCAGTCTTTTCATGAAAGATCATTCAGAATATATGCTTATATGCATTTTCCTCAGGTACACTGTTATTACAGAATGACAGTGATTCTGTTAATACCTTTTTTCAGCATATCTTCCCTGATATACGCCTTTCCATCAACACTGCACTTATTACCGTTAATGATCATTTCCTTCACACCATGCTGTAAATGGTCAGGGTTATGGACTTCTATGTTCAGTTTAAATCCACGATAGTCTCTTTCAACCTTGAACTCGTCCCATGAAGATGGAATGCTTGGATCAATCAACAGGCCCTTTAATGTTGGGCGGATGCCAAGCAGATACTGTGTTGATACAACATCCATCCAGGCTGCTGTGCCGGTTACCTGAGATACGCAGGCTCTGCCAAATTCCGGATTGTCCTTACCCAATAAGGTAGAACAGTATGCATATGCTTCGCCATGATACTTTTCAACACCGATCTTTTTTATCACATTGTTCGGTATTAACTGCTGATAATACTTCCAGGCAATATCGCCTCTGCCCAATAATGCTTCAGCCATGATTGCCCAGCAGTTGGCCTGGCAGAAGACGCCACCGTTTTCCGAATAACCGGCCGGTAACCCATTTACCATGGCTGCTTCCTTACTTGGCCAGCCTGGATATCCAGGTGTATTTAAAAGTAATCCCATACCGGTATCCAGTTCTCTGGCAGCCGAATCCATGGCCTGAATCTGTCTGTCCTTACAGGCTCCTGATATTACCATCCAGCTTTGCGCATTGAGCCAGATCCTGGCATGTTCATCTGTATGTGTTCCTACAGGTTTTGCTTCATCATCCAGTCCTCTTAAGAACCATTCGCCATCCCAGGCATAGTTCTCAAGGGCTTGTTCCTGCTTATGTATCAGTTCCTTGAACATACGGACATGTTCATCATCATTACGGAATTCAGCCATCTCAGCTAACTGCCTTAAGGCATAAATGTATTGCTGAGAAACCATGATGCTTTCTCCCTTGCCTTTTCTGCCGAAAGGACCGAGATGATCATTCCAGTCTGAAAAAAGGATCAGCGGCAGATCGTGTTCACCCAGATGATTTTCCGTAAACTCCATTCCCTTAAGAAGATGCTGCCACAAGGTAGCTTTTGCTCCAGCAGTGACCAGGTCTTTGTTCAGATAAGGAATCTCCTCATCCAGAAAGCTCAGATCGCCGGTTTCTGCTGCTATGGCATAAGTCAGATATACCATCCAGATATGGTCGTCTGATCTGGTTATATCCTGAGCTGGACGTCTGTCTTCAGGCCAGGAGGTATGAACGGAATGTCCGTCTTCCAGTTGCTGGGAAGCCAGATACATTAACATTTCCTTTGCCCACTCAGGTTTTCTGTAGGCCTGTGCCAGCATGTCCTGTGCCGTATCACGGAATCCGATTCCCCGTACACCGGAAGCGTCAGAACTGATCGATCTGGATAAGCGGGCCGTATGAACACTCTGAACCGGATTCCAGATATTGATTTCTCTCTGAGCATCTTCATCCGGTATCTCACACTGGAAAACATCCAGTTGATTGCCCCACCAGTTCTGCAGTTTTTCAAACTGTTTTTCAGGATAACCGTCTTCACGTAACAGTTTCAGTGTTTCTTCAGTTTCATGAATGGCCTTATCATAATCTTCCAGTGCTCCCTTTGTTACACCAAGGAAGAAATGAAATGTTTTACTCTGTCCTTTTTCAAGACACAGATGGTGATGTAAAGCCCCACACGGCTCACCGCCATGTAACTCTGTATTGGAAAGAATGCCCTTCTCAACTTCAGCCGGATTTCTTTCGTCACGGTAGTTGCCGCAGAAAGCATCACGGTTACAGCACCAGGAATCCGTCTTAATATCAGATGCAAAAAATACCATTGGAGAGTCATCTTTTCTTGGATGCATCCAGGCTGTATAAGCATAAGTGATTGCCTGCAGACTTTCTTCATATACCGCTCTGGTATTCCATTTCAGATAGTATCCCAGAATGTTTTCCTGCTGGGCCAGAAACTGTGAAAGTTCCACATAGGCAAATACATCACAGTGAATGGTTTCACCTTTCAGATTGGAAACAGTTACTTCCCAGATGAGAGAATCAACATCCTGCGCCATGTAGAGTTTGAGAGTTGCCTTTATTCCATCCTTTTCAGCTTCAAATACTGAATAGCCCGGATGATGAGAGGCACTTCGACTGTCAACTCTGGTATCACATGGACGGAAAGCTGGTGACCATACGGTTCCGTCTTCCATTCTGATATATACATAAAAACCCGGAGAGTCAAGCGGCAAGTTAAAGAAACGGTATCTGGTCACCCTGAATAACATCGGTGAAAGCCACCAAACCATTCCTCCTGCGGCCTGTGATACAAAGGCATGCATTCTGCCATTGGAAAGATAATTTATCCACGGTGAAGGCAGATCAAAGCGGTTAAAGCTTATCTCTCTTTTACTGTCATTAAAACTGTAAGGTAATTTTTCCATGATAATTCTCCCTATATAACAAATTCATAACTTCCCGCAGAAAGCCTTTTTTCCACACCATCAGGTAAGCAGAGATGACATATTGTCTTTTCCGGTACATTGCACCTGAATCTGATATGTTCTTCTTCCTTCTGCCAGTATGAAGTTATTTTTCCATATACTGTCTTATACTCTCCCTGTGCCCATTGGAGGCTTCCTCCAATCACAGGTCTGATTTCAAATTCGCTGAATCCCGGCTGTAACGGTCTGATTCCTGCTACATATTCAAACAGGAACTGACAGACTGCGCCAAGAGAATAGTGATTGAAACTGTCACTGAATTTCTCCAGTCCATTCCAGTTTTCCAACATCGTAGTAGCACCCAGAGTAATTGGATGCAGCCATCCTGGGGCTGTCTTCTGTTCAAGGATCTTAAATGCCTCCTCCGTTAATCCGTTATCGCACAATACCGGTAACAGTATCCCCGTAGAAAGGAACCCGGTGTTCAGATGATAATCAGCTTTTTCAATTTCCTTTTTCAGCTGATTTATGACGAGAGGTTTCTTTTCTTCACTTACCATGTCATAAGCCAGCGCTCTCACATAGCTGGCCTGATGACCTTCCTGAATTACACCTTCTTTGGAAATCAGATATCTGTCATAGGCATATTTCAGCTGTTCGGCTTTTTTCCTATAGAATTCAGCATCTTCTGTCTTTCCCAGTACCTCAGCCATGTATCCTAACAGATCACAGCTGTACTTGGTACATGCTGTAGCTGTTTCCGGCTTACCGTATCTGGCCATGTGTCTGACAAAGTCTTCCGGCTTACCGCCATTGGCAAACAGTTCAATTACTTCCTTTGAAGGCGGTAACGGTTCATTCCATTCACCATAATGGAACCTGGTATCATAGATCAGATTACCTTCGCCGTTTACATACCATTCCCTGTCCTTATATAAAGGGTTTACTTCCTTCATACAGTTAAGAGAGAAATCGACCCATCTCTTAGCTGTGGCATACTGATTTTCCAGTATCTTCTTATCGCCATACATCTGATAAAGCTGATAAGGAATAACTACCGAACTGTCTCCCCAGCCGACTGAATCTTCACCGATGTTTCCTTCCCCCGTCGGCCCTGCCAATGCCATATCCGGTCTTGTCTTCTGTACCTCAATCAGTTCTTCAGGATTATGAACACTGGATGTCGATGGGAATGTTATGCCTAATTTTCCGCTGGCAAACTGTTCAATGGACTGATCCTTCAGCCATTTTTCATAGAACCCTTTAACATTCATGAAGTAAGCTGATGTACGGCAATAGATTGCCGCATCACCTGTCCAGGCATTCTTTTCTCTGGTCGGACAGTCAGTTGCCACATCCAGGAAGTTTCCTTTCTGTGACCATCTGGCATTTTTCACCAGATTGTTGATCAATTCATTGGAGCACCTGAAATCACCGGTTTCTTCCATGTCTGAATAAACAGCGATAGCTTTGAAATCAGCTTTCTCAATGCCCTCAACCAGAAGATAGCGGAAACCAAACCAGGTAAACCATGGCTTATACTCTTCAACTTCAGCTCCCTTACAGATGTAGGTGATTTCCTGAAACGGATCCATTCCCAGATCACAGTTTGAGGTAGAGAAGTTACCATCGAGATTTAATCCTTCACCATGTTTCAGGTGAATGATCTGCCCAGGAGCAGTATGATAAAACCTCATGGAAACATAGCCGGCAATGTTCTGACCAAAATCAATTACCAGATTATCTGAAACATCTCTGAATGGCTGTCCTTCAAATACTTCATGTTCCTTAACCGGTACTCCTTCATTGAGAATTAACATTCCTTCTGTATGTTCACTGCATTCAACAGCCTTGACCCAGTCTGTTAATTCGATTCGGTTATCATATACTTCACCTTTCAGGTAATCGCAGTTCTGCAGTTTTCCGGTTGTAACATCAAAGGACTCATCTGTTGAAATCACAACTGTTTCATTTTCATACTGCAGTGTTATCGATCCAATGAATGCCAATGTATAACCAAAGTTGTTATGCCATCTCCACCAGCCGTCACCTACCGCAGTAAGCCACTGATTCTCACCTTCATTCAACAGTCCGGTAATGTCATATTCCTGATACTGAATGCGGTGATAGTAACTGGTAAAACCAGGGGTAAAGAGATGATCAGTCACTTCTTTCCCATTTATCTGTGCATGATAAATACCATGAGCACTGATGCTTAACACGGCGGAAAGAAGTCCTTTTTTTATCTCAAAGCACTTTTTAAATGTTGGAATTAACGGATGATTCTTACCGTCTTGCGGATGTGATATCCATTTTGCTTCTGCACTGATCATGCGATTTCCCTGCTAAGTGCCAGGATCCTTCCGGCACATTTTTCCAGATCTTCTCTGTTTAATTCTCCGTTTTCAAGAGCTTCAGTGATTCTTACATAGTTCTTATTATTCCCCGGCATGATCCAGTCATTTCCTGCCTTAATACATAATGCGGAATCACTTGGACCGTGAGTTCCCATGTTAAAGCCGTCATCAGTTGTTCCCCAGTCAGTCATGACAACACCGTCAAATCCCCATTCATCTCTTAAAACCGTTGTTAACAGATCGTAATGATTTGCGGTATGGGTACCGTTTAACAGATTGTAGGAAGACATGATACATTTAGGGGCAGACTGCTTAATGCAAATCTCAAATCCCTTAAGATAGATCTCTCTTAATGTCCTTTCGGAAAGAATACTGTTGGAACCGAAACGGTTATATTCCTGGTTGTTGCAGGCAAAATGCTTGATGGTTACAGCACATTTATCATGCTTCTGTACGCCTCTGACTACTGCAGCAGCTGTTAATCCTGATACGACCGGATCTTCAGAATAGTACTCAAAGTTGCGGCCGCATAACGGTGATCTCTGAATGTTAAGTGCCGGAGCGAGCCATACATTTACACCGTATATGCCCATTTCCTCACCGACAATATCGCCACACATTTCAGCTGCTTCCGGATTAAATGACTGTGCCAAGGCAGTACCGATTGGAATGGCTGTTGTAAACTGATAGTACTTCTGTGCAGACTCGCTGATCTTCTTAATCGTATTTATTTTTGCCTGGACGGCAGATTTCAAAGGTTCATCAAGGAACTGAACGATATTCTCCAGAGAAGCAAATTCATTTCCAAAGGCACCTTTTTCATTAAGAATGTAACTGGTTGCCAGTCTTAAACCGGCAGGTCCATCTGCCAGAACCAGCTTGCCAAAACCTTTGTCACTTAGGCAATCAGCACTTTCAGCGGCAGCACCTGCCACAACATTACCGGCATTACCAATGATGGAAGTAGTGCTGTTTGGATCATATCGGCCAATGCAGGTTCTGATCAGTTCATCATCTGTGAATGAAGACAGATCAATGTTTTCTTTTTCAGAATAGAATACTCTGTTTCTGTCATAATGACCGATTCCCTTAAGAGACTCCTCATGAACCGCAAACACTGTTAATCCAGCATTTTTGATTTCCTCGATACTTTCAGTTCTGTCAGTGAAACCTGTATTGATATTCAGGCTGTTTGCCTCAGATACGTTAACACTGTTGATAAGTCTGATATAACAGGCCTTTGTATCATCAACGCTGATCAGATAGTCTCCCTTTTCCAGTATCCAGGAATGGTTTTCTTCACTGTAACTGGCCATGTTTTCCAAAGGTAGCTTCAAAACAACTGTTTCGCTTTCCGTTGGTTTCAGTTCACTGCTTTTGCCGTACGAACCCAGTTCTCTTACAGGCTTATGCAGTTTACCCTGTGGAGCACTGTAATACAGAATGACTGTTTTCTTACCCGGGTATTTACCTATATTGGTTATTCTGACACTGACAGTCAGAGTATTATCTGCCAGTTCAGAATCAATGATTTCAGTGTCGAATTCGCTGTAGCTTAAGCCATAGCCAAATGGGAATACCGGCTTCGCGTCAACTGCATCAAAGTTGCGGTATCCTACATAGATGCCTTCCTTATAGCAGGTATCATCCAGGTCATAATTCTCAATAACACTGTAGTCCTCAGCCTTTGCCCAGCTGGCTGTCAGCTTACCGGAAGGATTCGCCTTGCCTGAAACAATGTCAGCCAGAACATCACCGGTAACTGTTCCTAACTGTCCAAGCAGCAGGATATTTTCTACCTTGTCAACAACCGGAGAAATATCAACCGGACCGCCAACGTTCAGTACCAGAAGGAATTTTTCATATTGTTCACGACAGCGTAAGATGTCTCTTATTTCAACATCAGTAAGAAGTAAATCACCCTTCTTGATCTGTCTGTCCGAGCCTTCCCCGCTGTTACGGGCCAATACATAGATGCAGACATCTCCCTCTGCATCAATTGAGATGTCATATTCAGGTTCGTCCGGAGTTTTACCTAAAGCAGCCGCAATAACAGACTTTTTATCCCTTTCGGCTTCTTCTTTAATCTTCTGATAAAACCTCAGAGTTTCACCGGCCTTGCAGGCAGCATACTGGTCCATCCAGGATTTTGATGTTACTTCAAAACCCGCCTTCTCAAGTCCTTCTTCCACAGAGACGAAGTGACGCACATTAACATCACCTGATCCAGTTCCACCCTTGATCGTTTCTCTGGCCCCACTGCCATAGAGGGCAACCCTGCATGGTTCGTTTAAAGGAAAGTCACCGTTTTTCTTTAAAAGAACCGTGCATTCCGGTGCAATTCTTCTTAACGTTTCATGATGTCTTGTTTCAAATTCTCTGACTGATTCATCTGTAAATCTCTGCATCTCATTTACCTCTGCAATTCATTTATCATTCCATGTAATACTGTATCTATTTCCTTAACTGTCTTCGGAGGCATCTGTAACATCTCCATGATCTCACTGACCGTATTCTTACTTAAGACCGCATACAGTCCTTCAAGCTGATAGCCTCTGGCTTTGGCTACCATTTCCATGCCGTCATACATTGGCTTCAGCAGATTCCGGACTTCCTCACTCTGCTTACGGATATGACCTAAGGAACAGGCAACACTTAATACCGGCGCAAAGTCAGCGTTTAATGATACTCTCTGTTCCGGTTCTTCAAAGCCATGATAGGTAAGCTTGCCAAGGATTTCCTTTAACCAGCCAACACTGTCTTTTGTCCATTCAGGCACTCTTTCCGATACACCGTTGGTTACAACCCAGTCTTCACCGGTAGAGAAGCCATGACCGCCAAAGGAATAGATATGACTTTCAAACGGGATATTGTTTTCAGCCAGAGCAAGTTCCATTTTCAAGGTATTGGTAATATCAACTGTCTTGTCATCGCGGCAGGCGACCAGGAAACACGGACAGGTTTCATGAGTAACATGCTGGTATGGATAAGGCATGTTCGGCTGACACATGTCAACGATGTCTTTCAGAATAGCCGGGTATACAAGTACGGCAGCTGCCGGTCTGTTTTTCGCCTGGGTAGCAGCTACCGCAGCCAGATGTCCGCCAGCCGAGAAGCCGGAAACAACGATCTTATCCTTATCGATGCCCCATTCTTCGCTTCTGTCTTTTATTATTTCCATTGCCTTTTCATAGTCTTCGAGAGGCATTGGCCATTTTCCCTTTCTGTTCGTCGTATATCTTAAGATGAAGGACTGATAGCCTGCCTGCAGATAAGTCAAAGCCACCGGGTCGGCTTCTCTGTCTGAGCACATGGCATAACCGCCACCCGGAAGAACCAGCATGGCCGGACGCTTATCAAAGCCAAATTCACCTTTAACATCCTGAATGTACGCTGTTAAGGTAACATCTCTCTCTTCATTTAGAACGATTACTTCACTCTTCATTTTGAATTCCTCCAGATCTTTTTCAGTTCTTCAGCAATATAATCTTCTGCTTCTTTTGCATATTTCTCCTGTTCAGGATTCTTGGCTTCCTGATCAGGGTATTCCTTATGATTAACTTCCAGAAAACCGTGCATGGCCTTTTCATAAAGCCTGAATTCCGTATGCACACCGGCTTCTTTCAGAAGTTTGTTGTATTTTTTCGAGTGTTCAGTTAGCGGATCCGGCCCGCAGCAGACAAATACTGCTGTGGCAATTCCCACTAACTGATCTCTTGTTGCCATTACCGGAGAGATATGAGGGTCCTGTACCGATACACCTTCCGGGAAGAAAACTTCTTTCATTACCTTCGTCGTTTTTTCATCAAGCAATCCATTGAATTCAACAAAATCCAGGAATGGATAGCACAATACCTGTGCCGAGATATCAAGACCTTCCTCATGCAGCATCAATGTACTTGCCGCAGCCAGATGGCCGCCAGCCGAGAACCCCATGATTGCGAATCCGTTGACATCCAGATGATATTCTTCACTGTAATCATGAAAATACCGGATCGTATCCACGATTTCCTTCTGTGGATATGGGAAAGGATGAATATCCAGTTTGGTGTAATTGATATTGACGATGAAGGCACCACACTTTTCAGCCATGTCAAGACAGAAACTGTCAAGTTCACTGGCATCACAGCCAACCCAGGCACCACCATGAATAACAAATATTACAGGATAAGGCTGTTCAGTTTTATTTGGTGAATACAGAAAACATCTTACCGGATCCTGATTCTGCCTTTTTATCTGAAATGACAGACCCTTGGTATCCTTCCATACTTCCTTTTCTCTTTTCGAGCGGATCATTTTCTTCATGATTGATGTCTTAATACTCATGTCATTTACTTCCTTTTGACAGTTCAAACAATTCTCTGGCTTTTTCAACCTTATATTTGTAGCAGTCTTCTCTTAACTGATTCTGTTCTTCCATTTCCTCCGGTTTGTCTGTTCCAAAGCCGTGGTAACCATTCTCATACATCTTGAGGTCAAGCAGCTTTCCATGCTTCTTCAGCAGTTCTGCGTAATGGATTCCCTGAGGATGCAGAGGATCCTTACCGCATACAATTACTACAGCTTTGGAAAGCTTATTCAAAGTATCTTCACTGATGCTTGCGGCCGGTGAAAGCTCTTCACTATTCAAAGGCATCTCAGGCGGATATAATTCAAACATCATGTCATAGAGTTTATTTCCTTCCGGAAAGTCGATTGGTATACTGCCGGTAAAGTCCAGAAACGGAACTTCCATGATCTGCCCGGCAATCTCAATACCTTCCTTTGCCAGCATGATGGCACTGCCAGCCGTAAGATGACCGCCGGCACTGCCGCCGGAAAGAATGATTCTGTCAGGATCTATTCCCAGTTCATTCGCATTTTTCTTCAGCCATTTCACCGTGTCAACGACTTCCTGCTGAGGGTATGGAAAGCTTTTATCATAAAGTCTTTTGTAATTGACATTTACCACAAATGCTTCAAGATCTTTACTCAGTCTATGACAGTATTCATCATCATCTACGGCATCCATTCCAACCCAGGCGCCGCCGTGGATCTGTACAAAGACAGGAGCATTTTCTTTTACATCAGGTCTGTAAAGCAGGACTTCAACAGCTTCTTTCCCTTCCCTTTTTATATAGAATCTTTCACCTACAACCGGATCTGTGGAATAATGTCTGTTTACTCTGTGAAAACGGGCATTGAATATAGCCTTTTTAATCCTTGTCAAAAGTTTCATTTCTTACCTCTGTTTCTAACTGCCCGTTACCTGATGTAACAGCCAGTGCCTGACCTTGCCAGGTTCTTATGGTCTTATCAAAATAGTTTTCTTCACTTAATGGATCAGCTGAACCAAATCCCAGAACACTTATTCCGTCACCTGGTTTCAATGTTACTGTAAGTTCAACATCAGGATTAAGAATCCCTTTTTCATCCACTACTCTGAACTCATGAATTCCTTCTGCTGTTTCCAGATGTTCAAGATGAACTTCATAGGAAGCTGAAACTATTACGTCCTCTTCAGCCTTCTGCCCATTGCGGATATTCACTGCTTTTAATTCGCCTGTTTCGAATCGTGTTGTAAAACATGCCTTACAATGGTCAGGAGTTTCCCTGCCAATCAGTTTGTCATTAAGATATAATTCAACCTCATCAGCATCCGAATATACTTCAACTACTGTTGGTTTTCCTTCAGATCCCCTGTAATTCCAGCATCTGGTGGCATCGCTCCAGCCCCATTTCGTCGGGGACTGCTTTTCACCATAATGGGCAGGGTCCTGCGATGCGATGTACGGTTCTTTTCTTAAGCCCCAGACGATCTGGCGCCAGTAGGATACCGGACGGCGGTTACCGATAAGATCGAAATCACCGCAATAAGCTGTTCGCCATGGGTATTTACCATAAAGGTCACTTCCATCCGCTTCACCATAACGGTGCTGACCTACTCCCGCTTCACCAAGATAGTCCCATGCGCACCATCCGAAATCACCGATCAGCTGTGGGTATTTCGTGCACAGCTGCCAGTTGTCATACAGACTGTTCGGATAACATTCCGTACCCAGAATGATCCTGTGAGGATAGTTGTTCATATCCGTGACATATCTGAATGATGCATAGTTGTACCCGGCAACATCCAGATAACTGAAAGCTTCTTCCAATGGTTCTCCCATTTCTCTGGAAGAAAGAACCTTGTACAGTTCACTCATGTTTCCATTCATGATGGAATTAATGTCTGCTCCGGTTTTCACAGCCAATTGCGGGATCTTATCCATCATTGCCAGAATGATGTTAATGCAGTTAGTCACATATCTGGTCTGATCCATGGAGCGGATCTTTTCAGTGATCATTCTGCCATACTGCACTTCTGTTGGATTACTGACTTCCAATATCTCATTCCCGATGGAATACATGATTACACTTGGATGATTGTATGCCAGTAAGACCAACGCTTCGGTATCTTTCAGGAAATCTTCCTTAAAATGTCCTGCATAGTCATCTTCAACCTTAGGTGTTGTCCAGGCATCACACAGTTCCAGCATTACCAGCATTCCCAGATCATCACATGCCTCAAGAACTGTCTTGCTGGTAGGGAAGTGGGCACAGCGTACGGCATTGTAACCGGCTTCCTTTAACTTTCTGATTCTGCGGTAAGTCATTTCCCTGTGTTCAATACCGCCCAGGATCCCATGGTCCTGGTGAATGCAGCCACCGCGCAATAATACCTCAGAGCCATTGATCCTGAATCCTCTAAAACTGTCCAGTTCCAGAATTCTTATGCCAAAACGAGTAACTGTACTGTCATATCCAGCAATTTCACTGCAGCACTCATACATGTATGGATCATCTGTATTCCACAGTCTTGGCTTTTCAAGATAGAAGCGTACATTTACGGTCTTTTTCTCATTTGGTAACAGGGTTACCGGCATGCATATTGTCTGATTCGCAATCTTATGACTTAATTCAACTGTTATCTGCTGATCAAGTCGGTTGTTTAATTCAGTATCAATGGTCATGACAGCCATGACTTCATCTGCTTCATTGACGGTAATTCTCACCCCTTCAGGACTGATATGTACCTTAGGGCCTGTATGCAGCCATACATCACGGTAAATTCCGGTTCCGCAATACCAGCGGCTGGAAGGACTGCTGTTTCTGGCAATAACTCTGATAGTGTTATCACCTTTTCTTAACAGCGAAGAGACATCCGCTGTTAACGGCAGGTAGCCGCTATGATGGTCGGCCAACAGCGAACCGTTGACATAAACAGATGAATCCTTGTATATTCCTTCAAATTCCAGATAAGCTGATCCATATGATTCACTCACCGTAAACTTCTTTTCATAACAGGCAGAAACACATGGATAATAACCCGTGGCATTGCCTCCTGCAGCATCTGGATCGCGAAGCTGATGAATCATGGCATCATGAGGCAATACGACTTTTTCGCCTGTTACATTGCCATGTACTGTTTTTTCCAGAGTTGTCCCACTGCCGGGATAGTAAATCCAATTATCATTAAAGCTTTCTTTAATCATTAGTATTTCCTGCTTAGTTGCGCTTCGCATTCTTCTCTGGTGATTTCACCGCCGTTACACTTAGCCATCAGTTCAGCATCTTTATCTCTAAGTTTGTAGAACCACATGACAAGTGCTGATAAAAGGAAGCCAATTCCAGGAATTAATGCATATACTACCCACATACCCTGGATGGCTAATGGAGACTGATAAGCAGCCTGTCCTTCCTCGATACCCATGGCCAGTAATTCCTCAAAGCTTTCGGCCTGTACAGGATTCCATTTGAAGAGGTCCATGACAAATAAGCCAAGGCTGGCTCCAACACTGCCTGTTGCCTTCGTTACAAATGAGTTCAGAGCATAGAAGATACCTGAGCAGTCCTTGCCTGTCTTATAACGGGTATATTCAATGGTATCCGGAGCAATGAAGTTCATGAAGATAGCTCTGATTGAATTGGCAATACCGGCAATTGTTCCAAAGGCAATGAATAACGGCAGGTTTTCGTAACCAACCAGGAACTGTAAGATGTTCATGCCGCCGAATATTACGCCTAAGATAATCAGTGAATTTCTTCTGCCGAATTTCCTGGCAATCTTATCAGCCTTGAAGTTTAAGATCATGGCCGGGATAAAGGCAATTAATACAGGTAATGATACGATCAGGGTATTTCCCTTAAACAGATAGAATGAAATCAGGGAGCTGACTGCTGATGAAGTAGCCGTTACACCGGCAATTAATGATGATAGCAGGAAGATCATCATGAACTTGTTGACTTTTACACAGTTCCACATGTCTTTCAGGGTATATGATTCATTCGCTTCAGCATCTGTGTTTTTCAGCGAAGTGTTGTATTCCTTTCCTTTTAATGCCATTGGAACCATGACGATGATACAGGCAATCATTAAGCCTATGGTCACCTGAGTGAATGAAAGTCCAGGTCCGTTGACAGGGTCAATCAGGAAGTTCAATACAATGCCGAGGAAGACAGCTGATACAACTGTGATAATACCTTTAATTGTCAGAATGTGATTTCTCTCTTCTGTATTATCCGTTAACGTCATGATCAGTGAGTTCATAGGTGTTTCTGCCAATGTACATGAGAAGTCATAAAGCAGATATGTAACAATGAACCAGATCATCTTCTGCGTCTGTGAAATATTGGCAGGCATCAGATAGAAGGCCACTGTAAAGATTGCAAATAATGTAAAGGTCAGTCTGTACCAAGGCAAATACTTACCATCACCTGTGATTTTTTTAAAGGCCTTGATTTCCGTAATTTTGAGACGGTCAATAATATAGCCAAAGACTACATCATCAACGGCATCAATGATTTTTAAGAAAAGCATTACGCCTGCCAATACTGAAAGGTTTACTCCTCTTAAAGCCAGAAACGGTGTCATGTACAGACTGAATGCTCCAAAGCCGAACAGTCTGCCAATGTCTGCCATGTAGTAATACATTCTTTCCTTACTGCTTAATCTCCAGTCAGGATGTTTATTGATTTTTTCCTTTGCCATTTTTCTTCCCTCCCTATATGTGTTTCTTTATAAATGACATCATTCTGTTAAATGCTTCATCAGCATGTTTTTCTATTCCAACATTATCCATGTAGCCATGCGGCAGATTCTCGCCCGGGAAGTAAACCATGTCATTATCCACTTTCTTCTCATCCAGAATCTTCTTAAGTCCTCTGGCTTCAGTAATGAAGAATCCATTTTCTCCACCTTCATTTGAGGCGTTGATCCAGCTTGGGATAAAAGTATCTTTGATGAATGTCTTGGCATTGATCAGTTTTACTTCTTCCGGTGTGTTTCTTTTTGCGCCGGTGGCACATCCCAGCATTATGTACATTTTTCTGTCAAAGACACTTGCATCCAGAGCTGCTTCATCAATTGCCAGAACTTTCAGATTATCACTGGTCATGACCGGATCTACTTCCAGCAGACCGGCATATTCTTTATCGCATACACATACGCCATAGATTTCTGTCATATTTGCACCGGCGCTTCCTCCTGACAGGCATACTCTGTTCATATCAAGATGGTATTTATCAGCGTTATCAAGCAAAAACCTGAACAACTCATCCAATTGCCTGATCTGACTTGGGAAACGGTATTGAGGTGCGAGTGCATAATCAGCATTCACCAGTGCATATCCTTCTTCAATGATCTTCTGCAGCTTGCCTTGCTTTTTTTCTCCGGCAGACAGCGGATCCCCACTGCTTTTATTACCAAAGATAAATCCGCCACCATGCAGGTAGACCACAACCGGCCACTTTTTACCGCTGTTATCCGGCAGCCAGATATCTGCATAACTGTTTGGGTAACTGTTTCCATAACAGACATCTCTGAACATTACCTTGCCGTTGTCCAGATGAATGGTTTCCGGAGTGTTCCACGGTTTCCACTCATTTGGCTTATGTCCTTTATATACTTTTGAGTAAATCACTTTCTGCAGTACTTTACTCACCATGTCATTTACAAATCTACTCATTTCTGATCCTCCAAAAGGTTCATGCCATAACTCTCACTTTGCCCATTTTTCAAGTTTCCTATCATCTGCCTACTTTATCTTTTCAGGATCAATAACAATCGATGGTCCTTTATGTTTTACATCATCTTCAGCCCAGACCTGAAGAGGTTTTACTCCCGGAGCAAAATCTCCACCTTTATCTTCCTTTGCGTGATTTAAGCCAGGATGCTCGGCAACCTTTATCCAGTTCTCCAGATCCCCGCGGTTGAACAGTTTTACACTGTGACCGGTAAGAATACTGTTGAAGTCATACTTTTCAAGTTTGTGCAGACTGTTGATATATTCTGACAGATCAGTTGACTCCGGCAGATACAGCCACGTTGCCGCATTGGCACCATCAGATGTAATAAGAAGTTTCTTTTCCGGGAAGTATATGGCTATGCTGCCCTGTGTATGTCCCGGTATTTCAATAACTTCAGCCGATAAATCTCCGAGATCAAATCTGTCTCCCTCTTTAACAAACTTCCAGTTTGAGAAATTCACTCTTCCCTCATCGGTATATTCCGGATGCTTTGGAACCAGGATCCTCCAGAAGATTATTCTGTTAAGAACATTCAGACTCTTTTCCATGTAACGATGGAAGGCAGGCTCGTTATGTCTTTTATAAACCTCAACATCTTTTTCATGGATGCATACAGGTATATCAAAATAGAAATTTCCTCCGGTATGGTCTATATGGCCATGACTGTTGAATACAACCAGTGGCAGATCGGTAATTTCTCTTACCACTGCCTTGAGGTCAGCAAAGCCATATGCTGTGTCAACTACGCAGGCTTTCTCTTTACCGATAATCAGATAACAGACAACTCCTGATGATGTGATTCCATAAACTCCATCCATCAGATTTTTAACTCTGTATGTTTTTTTCAATGTCTTATCCATATTATTCTCCTTTATCTGCTACTTGACTTTTATCTGATACAAATGTATCATAATATTATCTTGTGAGACAATTGTTTCACTGAAAATGAGACACTCGAAAGGAGTTTGTATCAGATGAATCCTCAGGAAAAGAACACATATGTAAAGCAGCAGATAACAAAAGCGCTCATCAGCCTGATGAGCAAGAAGAAGATAAATGACATTTCAATAAGTGAAATATGCGACAAGGCTCAGGTAGGAAGAGCATCTTTTTACAGGAACTATGATTCAAAGGAAGAAGTAATTCAGCATCATACCAATTCACTTATCAATGACTGGGCGGAAGCTATTGAAAAAGATCCTTCCGCCAGCATCTATAATTTCTTCCAGAGTCTGTTTCAGCATTTCCAGAAAAACCAGTCATTTTATAAAATCTTATACAAGCAGAACATGTCTTCCATGATTCTGTCAGCTATCCGCAACAGACTTAACATGAGCAACGATATCAGCCCTGATTCTCTCTATAACCGAGCTTTTACAGCATATGGTATATTTGGCTGGATCGATGTATGGTTTAGCAATGGAATGAAACAGACTCCCGAGGAATTGAACAGAATCATAGTAGACAGTATCAATAACTTCATTATCGGTGCCAAAGCCATCGATACCTTATAGTAAAGAAAGCCGGAATCAGCTGTGATTCCGGCTTATCTGTTCTTTTCAATATCCTGCCAGTTTGTATTATGGAGAATTTCAGCATCATCACTGAAGAATGCCTTCCCTGCCTCTTCATTTCCCTGAAGATGATAGAGCATCCAGGCGGTCATGTATCCATCTGTTCTCATCAGCATTTGTTCATGTTCCGCACCTGTTGCACGGGCTCTGATCTTCATCACGTCATAAGAGATACTGTTGTAGTTTTCAATAAGAGACTCCAAAGGACATACTCCGGCAAACTCTTTGGTGATGTCCTTTACCCCGGCGTCATCAGATTTACCGGTTCCGGCAGTCATAAAGTATGGAATAGTGATTTTTGTTACATCGTAATTCCAGCCAAAGTTACCAGCCATGAACTGATATGCTGCACTGCCGGTAAATACCGTCTTATAGATCTTTCCGTTTTCATATTCGCTCAAAGCTGCCAGTGCCCCGGCTCCGCCTTGAGAGTATCCTACAATGCCCATATTGTCTCTATCGATACGCCCTGCAATTACAGTTTCCTTTAAGTTCAATACCGCATCCAGTGTTATTGAAGCTGTTTCACCGGTACCGGCCTGTCCGTCTTCGTTTCCAATGACAATAAATCCCCAGGATGCAAGTCTTTCAAAGAAAGGCTCATAAGAGGCAGCTGGTGTACCGGACGCATTTACCACCATGATTGTCGGATACAATCTGCTGCTGGTTTCCAGTTGACTCGGATACCAGAAACGGATCTTCTGAATGGATTCATTGTCAGATTTGATTTCGGTATAAGAGACTTCATATTCTCCAAGCTGGGAATACTTCATTTCCAGTTCTCCATCGGATTTGAATTTCTTATAGTAGCCTTCCGTAATTTCCGTATCGCCTGTTGTCGGAAACTTGGAACGGATGTAGAAGTAAGCGCCTGTTCCAACAGCTGCAATAATGAATGTTAATATCAGTAATACCTTTCCCACTTTTTTCATATTCCCTCTTTACTATTCATCAAGCAGATGCAGACCATGACTGGAAACATCACCGTTGATCGCATTCATTATCCATTCGCCAACACTTATGCCGTCTTCCAGTTTATCAAACAGATTGCTGGAAATGATAGTATGCTGTGTGTTACCGGTATTGCTGTCCTGATTATAATTCCAGATATAAATACCTACATTTGGAATATTGTTTTGAAGATCACTGACCATTTTCTTAAGATCTTTCTGGAAAATATCACCGTTTTCCTTACTCTTTTCCATCTTTCCGTTACTGATGTAAGACTGATATTGTTGGAGTGTATCGTCACGGTAAGAGCAGTCAAACAGGATTTTTACAGCGTCTCCTCTCTTTTGATGAAGAGCTGTAAGACTGTCTAATACAATGTTATTACCGGTAAGACGGTCGGATATTTCCTTCGGTGATTTCCATAATTCAGTAGCTGTTTCATGCCAGCCATCATATAACAGCAGAGAGCTGTCTACACATACGGTAATATTAGTTGCGCTTGGAAAACGCTCTATCACATCATCGGCCAGCAGCGACGTTCCAAACCCGCCTGCAGAGAATCCAGTTACCAGCAAAGCTTCAGGATTTCCAACATACTGCCTGGCTTTATCAATAAATGCCGCATAGTTATCATATCCGGTATGATAAACAACCTTTTCGCTGCCATTTTCAGTATAGTGATATTCACCCGTTCCGGAATGAAAGTCTCCTGTTGCATACGGTAAAACCAGGAACGACCAGTCATGGAATGGATTGTCTTCAGAATCAGATGAAATTCCTCCCAAAGCCACAAAATCCTGAATACCTGCCTGTGTAGCAAAGAACTCCTTGCCTCTTTCTGAAGTATATCCGGTAATACTTGCTCCACCTCCGAAAAAGTAAACAACCAGCTTGTTTTCCTTGCCGACTCTGATGAGTCCGTGCCATTCGGTTCCATCAGAAGACTGAGTACCTTCAGGTGTAATACGATACCATTTCCCAACTTCAGGAGTCCCTTTCAGTTCCGGTTGCTTAACCAGGATTGTTCTTTTAAGAATACCCAGCACAATGCCTCCGGCAAGTAAGATAATAACTCCGATTACTATAAACACTGTTTTCATGTTGTTCCTCTTTTTCTGCTTCATATGGAAACCTCCACTTTTTATTTCTTATGAGACAATTGTATCAGTAGCTTTTTGTGAAATAAAGCCTTTCAAACAAAATGAGACATTGAAAAAGAGTTTGTATCACAATCTTCTCACGACTATCTGAAAATGCCAAAAAAATGCCCCAAAAGGCACAAAAAAGAGGTCTTTCGACCTCTACATTTACGAATGGTGGAGCATTACTTCAGCTCTTCCAGTATGCTTAATACTTTCACGTTCAGGGAACCGTTTTTGTCTGTGATCTCATAGAACGAGTTGTTATAGAGATCTTCATCCGTCAGTTTTTCCCAGTAATTTTCAATAAAGTAGCGATCCGCATATTCCAGATACAGCAGATCGTAATCCCTCAAGAGTTCCTTCCACTCTTCAAAGCTCATCGCTGCGGAAATGCCCAGCCGCTGCTCCCCGTTCTCCAAGCGCATAAAGCGGACGCGCTCTTTCGGTACACCGTAATAGATCAGCTTGATCTGCAGCAGGTTGATCTTGTTGTACTGCTCAATGGCTAATATCTTCTTCCCTTCATAGTAATTGACATGTTCCAGTACCTCTTCAAAAGCTTCGCTGTCCTTTGGATCACTCTTCTTTTCCGGCAATAGATCCGGATAGAGGCGGTAGTCCGCAAAGAGAATGAAACAGGCTAACAGGACTGCCAGAGAAAGGAAACGGCGCTCTTTTCTCTGGAAAAGAATCTCTCCGCCAAGCAGAACCAGGAAGCAGATTCCCAGATACAGATAGGAGAACAGATAGCGGTTAAAGGATGCCAGCGTCGGCCCTTCAAAGGAACCGAACGGGAACATGTACAATAACAGCATGACCACGCTGTAGGCGATACTGCCAAGAAGATACAGCAGCGGTATATAGAAATGTTTACTCTTACGTAACAGGAGTGCCATGCCGAGCGTGATAATCAGCGCAATCGGATAATAGCTGAGATTCAGAGGGAACACGATCAGCGGACGGGTGGAGATTGCCTTCATGAAATTCCGGAAGGCTTCCGTCTGCCATCCCTCAAGCTGCCATCTGCCGCTCACTAAGGAGAGGCTTTTTTGAATCAGATCCAGCGGAAGAAACTGTGCGTCTCCCGAGACCCGGATCGCATCGCAGTAAAGCTTCCAGACAAAGCGCAGTAATACCGGACACAGCAAGAGCGCAAGATAACTCAGCTTCAGCGGCTGCTTCTCCACGAAATGCCGCTGAATCAGAAAAATGATCACCGCCATAAAGGCAAGGATGTACCCCATCTGCTTCATGCTCAAAAGCGTAAAGATGCATGCTCCTGCCGCAAACAGATCCGCCGGCCTGTTTTCCCTGATTCCGAAAAGAATCAGATAGATCGTGTACGCCCCGAAGAGCGCCATCGGCCAGTCAACGTAAATGGAGCGGTATACCAGGGCGGAATCCGAGGAATCCGGTGTCAGCTGCACCGTAAAGGCGCAAAGCACAGAGATGAGAACATAGATCAGCGCTGCTCCCCAGTCTTTCGCTCTGTCCCGCTTTAAGTGAGAAAGCGGTGCGATAAAGAGCGAGAGCATGAAGGTGTTCTGCGCAATATAGAGACGGTTTTCCACGTATTCCCCGCCGAACAGATCACAGAAAAGCACATTCAGAAGCGGGAAGAACGGCGGATAGTCTTTATGGATATACAGATTGGATGCCGCCGTGGAATAGAACGTATTGTAGCGGATGCTTTCCCTTACCATCGGTCCCCAGTGGGAGAACTCATCCCAGTAGTGGAAGAAAGTATACTTGTACTTCTGACAGATGTAAAGGAATAAAAGAACAAAGACCGCATTGCCGATCGTCAGGTAATTATCACGGAATTCCCTGAGCCGCGCTTCATCTTTCTTCCAGATCAGGATACCCAAACGACACCAGAAGAACAGTACCGGGATCCAGCTCAGAAGATAGCCGAGTCTCAGCTGCGAGAGAAAACCTGCCACATAAAGCAGAAAAACACCGCTGATGAAAACCAGCGGATAGTTCCATTCACTGCGCTTTTTATTATATAAAGTGAAGAGCCCGTTCTGCGAAAGGATCCAGAACAGGGCAATCAGCCGACTCATATTAAAACTATTTTATCACACATTCCCATGAGGAAACCCTTCACTTCAGTGTCATTCGCAGTATTTTTGGCACTTCTGCATTTTTGAAAAAAAGTATTTTTTTATTGTTGACACATCAAAAATATAGTGGTATTCTAATAGAGCGTCGGGAAATGGGCCTGTAGCTCAGGTGGTTAGAGCGCACCCCTGATAAGGGTGAGGTCGTTGGTTCAAGTCCATTCAGGCCCACCATTTCCCGAAGGTAAGTTGGGGTTTTAGCTCAGCTGGGAGAGCACCTGCTTTGCAAGCAGGGGGTCAGGGGTTCGAATCCCCTAAGCTCCACCAACTTGGAAATTCCGCAGAAATGACTGCGTTTATATAGATGAAAAAGGTAAGACTCTCACGAGTCCATTTTTTTTATTTTCTTTCCCTCTGTTGTCACGCTTTGCGGGAATGATTATAATTTTACTATGAAACCATCTCAGATATCCAAAAGGCAGATCCTGATCAGCAGCGTTATCCTCACTGCTTTGCTCAGTGTGCCTTTTTTCTTTGGAAGGCTGCGCTTCGGTGCGGATACGACCTACCATATCAACCGCATGATTGCCTTAAGCGAGGCAATCCGCAATCATGACTTTTATCCGGGAATTCTCTTTAGCCAGAACTACGGCTACGGATACGGCTCCCCGTTATTCTATTCCATCACCTTTCTCTATCCGGCTGCCCTTCTGATACTTGCCGGGCTTCCGCCGGTTCTTGCCTATAAAGGCCTGATTCTTATACTGGCGTTTTTCTCAGCCTGCTTCATGCAGAAGCTGACTTCGCGCTTTACGCAAAACCGTCTGACAGTCATCTTCTCCGCAGCCCTCTATCTATTCAACAACTACTACTTTTCCGATATCTTCTACCGCGGTGCACTCGGCGAAGCGATGGCATTTGTCTTTCTGCCGCTGTTACTCGACAGTATCCACCGTATCCTTACGGAAGACAATCGCTCCGCTTATCTGCAGTTAATCGTTTCCTTCGGTGGTTTACTGTTATCGCATAATATCACCTTCCTGTTCTCCGTTGTCCTCTTTGCGGTATTCCTGCTTGTGAACTTAAAACAGCTGAACCGGAAGAAAATACTTTATATCGCAGTAAGTACCGTCTTTACCATGATGCTCACATCGTTTTATCTCTATCCGATGCTGCATCATCTTTCCGGCGGAATCTACAGGGTCTCCCACTATGTGAATCAACAGATGGGCGGAGAGCCGCTTTCAGCGCTTCTCTACTTCTCCATGGAGCACATCTACGTCAGCTCCTCCTGCGGGCTCTTTCTGCTTCTTACGCCCTTATTTGCCTTTGTATTCCGTAAGGAGCCGTTCCTTTTGCAGTGCGGTATTTTCGGGTGTGTCCTGTTACTTTTATGCACGAATCTGATTCCGTGGAAGTATCTTGGCTTTCTGAGCATGATCCAGTGGCCGGGTCGCTTCATGATTCTGGTCCTGCCTCTATTCTCATTACTTGGGGCACTGATTCCCGGGCGGCTGAAAAAAGAAAAGGCACTGCCAATCCTACTGGCAATGCTTGTATGTTACACGGCATTTCTTGACTATGGGATCTACCGCACCGGCGGAGAGATCCACGACTTTGATACAGCGGAGGAACTCTCCGACTATTTCCATTATTACCCGAACAGCACGGTGGACTTCTGGTACAACTCCGCTGAGCTGAGCACTCCGGACTATCTGATCCAGGATGCTGCCATCAGCTTCCCGGATGTGATGCGCTCCGTCTACCGCAATGAGGATCAGCTGATCGGAGAAATCCGCGATTCCCATTATAATTACCTTTCCTTCACGGTAGCGGGCAGCGGTACCTACTGCCTGCCGCTCAGCTATTATGACGGCTATACGGTTCAGGTATTTGAAAACGGGCAATATGTTACGACGCTGTTCCCCTCGCTCAACACGGAGAACGGTTTGCTGAATGTCACGATCGACGCCCCGGTGAGTAACCGGGAATACGTGGTAAGATATCAGCGCTCAAAAGCGGAGAAAGCGTGCTTTGCGCTATCCGCCCTCTCGCTTGTTTTACTCGTCTTTATTACAATACAGAATAAAAGAAAACGGTCCGGAAACTGATTCCGGACCTTGTTTTATTTCATCAGATTTTCCACTTCCGAAAGCTTCGGCATGGCAGGAATCGCGCCGTTTTTCGTGCAGCAGAGCGCTGCCGTCGCATTTCCGTATTTCGCGCAGAGTTCCACATCCCGGCGGTCATTGACTTCCATGGAGAGATAGGCATGCAAAAAGCCTCCCCAGAAGGCATCCCCTGCCCCGGTCGTATCTTTGACATCCACTTTGAAGGAAGAAGATTCAATAATCTCGTTATTCCAGGCGATGATGGCTCCGTTTCCGCCGCAGGTCACCGCCACGATGCGGATTCCCATATTGTTCAGCTTCAGCGCCGCTTTGCGCACATCGCGCTCACCGGTCAATAATTCCACTTCCTCATCCGACAGCTTCATCAGATCCACGACCGGTAAAAGCGAGCGCATCTGGCGGATTGCCGCAGCTTCACTCTCCCAGAGACTTGCCCGGTAGTTCGGATCATACGAAATCAGAGCTCCGCTCTTTCTGGCCAGCTTGATGGCTTCAATCGTCGCATCCCTGGCCGGCTCCGCAGTCAGAGAGAGACTTCCGACATGGAAGATTTTCGTGTTTTTCAATAAGCCGGTATTGAGCTCTTCCGTCCTAAGGCACGTATCCGCTCCCGGTTTACGCGCAAAGGAAAAGTAACGGTTGCCGATGGCATCCACATTCACAAACGCCAGTGTCGTAAAATGATCCTTATCCATGATCAGACCGCTCGTATCGATCTGCTCTTTTTCCAGCGTCTCCTTCAGAAAGGCACCATGCATGTCATCGCCGACTTTTCCAATGAAGGCCACCTTATGCCCGAAATGGCTCAGTGCACAGAGCACATTTGCCGGAGCACCGCCCGGATTCTGTTCAAACAAGCGCATCTGATTTTCACTTTTTCCGACAAACGTGAAGTCGATCAAAAGTTCTCCCAGTGCCACAACATCATACATGATACTCACCTCTTTCTTCCTTAACAATATCATAAAAACACCTCAAATGATATAATGGATTCATGATACAGCTGCCCGAAAAATACCAGAAGGAAATGCAGGAACTATTGCAGGAGGACTATCCGCTCTACTTAAAGAGCTTTGAGAAGAGCGTGACCCGCTCTCTTCGCGTCAACACGCTGAAGATCTCTGTCGAGGACTTTTTGAAGCGGGTTCCCTTCCATTTAACGCCTGTCAAGTGGAGTTCGGACGGCTTTTATTATGAGGAAAGCGATAACGTCACCTCTCACCCGTATTATTATGCCGGGCTTTACTATCTCCAGGAAGCCAGCGCGATGCTGCCGGCGGAGGCACTCCCCATAAAAAAGGGAAACCGCGTACTGGACGCATGTGCCGCTCCGGGCGGAAAATCACTGAAACTGGCTGCCAAACTGGATGGCAGCGGGCTATTGTTATCCAATGATATCTCCGCTTCCAGAGCCCAGGCTCTCTTACGGAACGTGGAGAAAAGCGGAGTCCGCAATGCTCTTGTGACAAGTGAGGACATCCGGAAACTCGCCATGAAATACCCGCACTATTTTGACGGTGTACTCGTCGATGCTCCCTGCAGCGGCGAAGGCATGTTCCATAGAGACGAAAGCCTGATCAGAAGCTATGAGGAGCGCGGAACGGAGTATTATGCCCCGCTTCAGAAAGAGATCATTCTCAGCGCTTCCAAACTGGTCAAGGAAGGCGGCTATCTGCTGTACTCCACATGTACCTTCTCCAAAGAAGAGGATGAGGATGTGGTGGAACATCTGCTCGCAAGTGACCCGACGTTTCATGTCATCCCGCTCCAAAATGACTGTGAGGAATTTGTCCTGGGAATGACTGCAAACTGCCGCAATGCCCGCAGGCTCTATCCGCACCGCATAAGCGGAGAAGGTCATTTTGTGGCCTTATTACAAAAAGACGGAACGTCTCTAGCATCAGTTGCCTCTTTTCAATTGAGAGGAAACTGTCCGAAGGAAGCACGCGATTTTCTTTCTCTGCTCTCCCCTTCTTTTCTGCATGGAGAATTGAAACAGATCAAAGATGCACTCTATCTGCTTCCGGAAGAGATCGATAATTCTTCCATCCGGACGCTGCGCAGCGGACTGTTGCTCGGAGAGCTTCATAACGGACGTTTTGAGCCCTCTCAGGCGCTTGCGATGGCACTGAAAGCGGAAGACTATCCCCACTGGATTCACTTTAAAGCGGACGATATCCGCGTTGAGAAGTATCTGCGCGGCGAAACGATCCAGGCCGATGAAGAAGGCAGCGGATGGGTTCTGGTCTGTGTGGATGAATTCCCGCTGGGCTGGGGGAAGATGCAGGGCAGACAGATCAAGAATAAAATCAAGTCAGGAGTCAGGAAATTATGAGACTGGATAAATATCTTGCCGACATGAAACTCGGAACGCGTTCCGAAGTCAAGGAGCTCATACGCAAGGGACGTGTCAGCGTTAACGGCAAAGTCGTAAAAAAAGCCGATACCAAAGTAGAGGAAAGCGATTCCGTTTTCTGCAACGGAGAAGAGATCCGCTACGTGGAATACGAGTATTACCTGCTGAATAAACCGAAAGGATATTACTCCACGCTGGACTATTCGCCAAACGTGGTGGAACTGATCGACTCCAGGCGGAAAGATCTCTTCCCTGTCGGACGTTTGGATAAGGATACGGAAGGACTCATCCTGATCACAAATGACGGTCAGATGGCCCATAAACTGATTTCCCCGAAGAACCATATCAACAAGAAATACTACGTCATCACCGACCAGCTTCTGCCGCTGGATATTGCCAGGGATGTTGAAAAAGGCATTGATCTGGGTGACTTTATCACCATGCCGGCAGTGTGTGAACCGATTGATGAGTACAGCTGCTTTCTCACGATTCAGGAAGGGAAATATCATCAGGTCAAGCGCATGATGGAACATTTCGGCTGCAAGGTCATCTATCTCAAACGCATGTCGTTTGCGTTTCTGGAACTCGGTGAGCTCGAAAGCGGAGAATCCCGCGAACTGACGGAAGAAGAAGTCGAGGCACTCAGGAATGTGTAGGCGCTGCGACTGGGTTAGCGGCAAGCCGCAGTTCTATCTGGACTATCATGATCATGAATGGTCCTCTCCGGAACATGACGACAGAAAACTCTTTGAATTATTGATCCTGGAAGGCTTTCAGGCAGGCCTCAGCTGGGAGTGCATTCTGAAAAAGCGGGACGCCTTCCGCAAGGCATTTGACAATTTCGACCCGGAGATCATAGCGGACTATACTGAGGAAAAAGTTGAATCCTTAATGAACGATTCCGGCATCGTCCGTAACCGCCGCAAGATCCTTGCCACGATTCAGAATGCAAAGGCGTTCCTTCAAATCCAAAAGGAATACGGCAGTTTTGACAACTACCTCTGGCATTTCACAAGCGGAGAAGTGATATTCGAAGACTATCACATCCGTACCACCTCCCCGCTCTCAGATGAGATTTCCAAGGACCTGAAGAAAAGAGGAATGAACTTTGTGGGATCCACTATCATTTATTCCTACCTGCAGGCATGCGGGATCTACAACGCGCATGGAGACGAATGCGACTGGCACAAATAGATTTCAAAGGGAGCGCTTGAAACGCTCCATTTTCATTTTTCTATAATAATGTACAGATCCATGCCGCAAGGGATGGGATCAGTGGGAAGAGAACAAACAGCTTTAATAGCTGGCTTCTGATATTAAATCCGTATCTTCTGTCTCTGAGTGCATCCGCCGTCTCCGGATAATAGTATTGGAAAAAGTGGAACCTGCAGAGAAGAAACCAGTCAAAGAATACCATGTCATAGACTTTGTATACCGTAAATATGAGAGTAAAGCGCAAAAAGAAATCCCGGAACCAGATTTATCAAGATGAAGCAATTCTACGGAGTTGCTTTTTTCTTCGGCTAGACATGAGGGTATTAGGGGTACTCCCTAACAAGCGTGGTTTTACTCTCGGCAGGAGTAAAAACGCACTGCTTGCTACCATTATTACTGCATTGCCAGAGGCAGGAGTAATAAGGGTCTGCTTGCTACTGATTATGTTTTCTTTGGCATAGAAAAAAGGCGATGTTACTCGCCTTCATCGATGCTAACTAATCGTCGCACCACCCATAACTCTCACCATCAAGAATGCCGATATCATACTTCTGTTTAGCACGATTACGACTGTTTTCTTTCTGGTTAGCGTTATTCTGTATTCTAGCATGGTAAGCCTTGTTGTTTGGATTATGCTGATTGGCATAATCATTCAACTGTGCTCTTGAATGGGTTTTGCTAGATACACTTTTGCCGTTTGCCACAGGCCCGTCTCCTTTCTAACTATGGGATGCTGCCTACCATCGATGCTTCATCTGCATTTGATCGATCTGATAATACAGGACTAATCAATGCATGGTGTACTGCAAACGGCCAGCCGGTTACCTAGAACCCTAATTAAGCCTACTGAATCATTTGCGGACAGACAGTGATGATTCGGTCTCGTTGCAGTAGTGTTATCCCAATAGTGGAGATCATTTCTTAACATCCCTGTTCCGGATATGAAGAAATTAGCTAAATATATATTACCATTTCTGCTGAAGAGCTAACAGTTCTCAGTTTATATTTATTTCTTTGGTCGAGCCAATCGTCGAAGTGAGAATTTTGCTTATTATGTGCTTATTATATGCTACTTACAGACCGATTTTCTGAGATAAATCTGCCATCATAATACGTCAAAAGCCACGAAAAAAGGCCCAAAACGGACCTTTTTCGTAAGCTTTTCTGAATACAGATTAACGCTTGCTGAACTGCGGAGCTCTACGTGCACCTTTGAGACCGTATTTCTTACGTTCTTTCATACGTGGGTCACGTGTTAAGTATCCGGCTGCCTTTAAGGCTGGACGATAGTCAGCAGAAGCTTCGAGTAAAGCTCTTGCGATACCGTGTCTGATTGCACCGGCCTGTCCATTGAAGCCACCGCCCTGGACGTTGATCTGAACATCAAACTGATTTAATGTTTCAGTTAAAACTAACGGCTGACGAACAACCATACGTAATGTTTCATACGGAAGATATTCGTCTAAGCTCTTACCGTTGACAACGATAGTACCTGTACCTGGTGTTAAGAAACAGCGGGCGACAGAGGATTTACGACGGCCACAACCGACGTATGTAACGACTTGTTTTTTCTTTGCTGGCATAAATTCTCTCCTTCTTAACCCTTAATGACTAATTCAACCGGTTTCTGTGCCTGATGCGGATGCTCTGCACCTTCATAGACAAACAGATGTTTACGCTGAACGTCTCCTAACTTGTTGTGTGGTAACATACCATGAATTGCTTTTTCAACCCATTCCACCGGATATTCTTCACGCATCGTCTTTGTGCTTCTGACGCGTAATCCTCCCGGGAACTGGGAATGACGGTAGTAGAATTTCTTCTCGTCCTGGTCACCAGTGATGACCGCTTTTGCAGCATTGATGACGATGACAAAGTCACCGCAGTCAACGTTTGGTGTGAATGTAGGTTTGTTCTTGCCGCGAAGTACTGCTGCGACTTCGGAAGCTAAACGACCTAAAGTTTTTCCTTCTGCATCAACGATGTACCATGTACGTTCGACTGTTGCAGGTTTTGCCATAGTTGTTTGGCGCATAATAATTTCCTCCTGTAGTTTCCGGGGCTACATTTGGCGCTTAATAGCCGATTAATATTGTATGATTTTTGTGCCTGTTAGTCAAGCGGATAATCAACTTTTATTAAATATAATCCGGCACTGTCTGCCTTGTAGCGGTGCGCGGTCTTGCTTCTCTCATTCAGAATCCTCTCCGCGTCATCTTTTGTGATTTTATGCAGGCCGATCTCAATGAGAACCCCCACCAGCATGCGCACCATATAGCGCATAAAGCCGTCTCCGACAAAGGAGAAACAGAGCGTTTCCCCGCTTTGCTCAATCGTCAGAGAGCGGATGGTACGGACCTGATCCGGCGTCTCTTCAAATGAATTTGCCGAGAAGCTGGAGAAGTCATGCGTTCCGAGAAAGAGCTTGGATGCATCGCGCATGGCCTTTACATCCAGCATCTGGTTGAGCTGGGTCACATGGTCCCGCTCAAAGAGATCATACTCTCCCATGTTGAGATAGTAATCATACTGTTTCCCTGTGACATCAAAGCGGGCATGGAAATCATCCTTTGCCTTCTCCACTTTCAGGACATGGATGTCACGCGGCAGATTGGCATTGAAGGCCTTCACCCAGTTTTCCTCGGCAATCTTCAGATCCGTGTCAAAATGGAAGACCTGCCCTTTCGCATGCACTCCCCGATCCGTTCTGCCGCTGCCGGTGATGCGGACGGGTTTCTTATGGATGATCTCAAGGGCTTCCTCGATCACATCCTGAATATTGACGACATCCTTCTGGGACTGCCATCCGAAATAGTTGCTGCCGTCGTAGGCGACCGTTACCTTGTATCTCATTTCACTACCGCCAGTACGATTAATCCTGCAACTAATAGAATACTCAAGATCAGACAGATGATATCCTTCGCATGGATATGCAGCTGCTTGTATCTGGTTCTGTGGGCATCCGGAACGTATCCGCGCGCTTCCATGGCATTTGCCAGCTCATCGGCTCGCTGGAAGGAGGAAACAAACAGCGGAACAATCAGGGATAATACCGCCATGACCTTTTCCTTCAGTTTTCCTTCCTGCAGATCCACGCCGCGGGATTCCTGTGCCTTCATGATCCGCTGGATCTCATCCAGAAGCGTTGGAATAAAGCGCAGGGCAATGGAGATCATCATCGCAATCTCATGTGCCGGCACCTTGATTTTCGCCAGCGGAGCCAGAAGATCCTCAATTCCGAGCGTTAAGTCCAGCGGCTTGGTTGTCGTCGTCAGAACGCCGGAAATCGACAGCATCAATATAAGGCGGATAAAGATGTATAACGTCTGAAAGACGGCTCCGTCATAGATTTCAAAACTTCCGATCGTAAACAGCAGGTTGCCTGTTTTGACCACCAGCAGGTTGATCACTAAAAGGAAGAGAACCATGAAGAGCATCGGCTTCATCGTTTTCAGAATATAGGAGATACCAAGATGAGAGAGCATCAGTAAGATAACGACTACCACTCCCATCACCGCATAACCGATCCAGCCCGCCGGAAGGAATACCCCTACCAGCAAGAGGATCATGCTGACGATCTTGATTCGCGGATCAAGTTCGTAAATGATTCCCGTTCCCGGGATATAGCGGCCGAATGTCATTCCTCTCATTTCTTCACCGCCCTGGCAATCACCTTTGCCAGCGTTTTAATGTCCAGAACCTCATCCGCGATTTCGATTCCGTTCTCCTTTAAAAGACGCTTGGCTTTGATGATCATCGGAGCTTCAATCTGTAAATCATCCAGGATCTCATCATGCCGGAAGAACTCCTGCACGTTCCCGTGATGAATGACAACTCCGTCTTTCACGACTGCCACTTCATCGCAATATGCGAGCACCTGCTCCATATTATGCGTGACCAGCAGTACGGTTTTCTTCAGTTTGTTGTTGATGGCCGCAAAGAGTTCCATCATGCGTTTGGCGCTCTGCGGATCCAGACCCGCAACCGGCTCATCCAGAACCAGAATTTCCGGCTCCATTGCCAATATTCCCGCAATGGCCACTTTCCGCTTTTCGCCTCCGCTGAGTTCCAGCGGACTTTTTTCCAGGTAGCTTTCGTCAATGCCGACCACTTTCAGCATTTCAATGGCGTGGGCTCTCGCTTCCGCTTCACTGACACCGAAGTTCAGCGGCCCGAACATGACATCTTTCAGCACCGTTTCCTCAAACAGCTGATATTCCGGGAACTGGAAGACGAGTCCGACCGTTTTCTTCAGTTTCTTTCCGTCCTTGAGTTTTTCTCCGGCACGGATCACGCGGTCCACGACTTCGATCTCACCGCTCGTCGGTAAGAGAAGTCCGTTCAGATGCTGGATCAGCGTGCTTTTCCCGCTGCCGGTATTGCCGATGATGGCCGTCATCTGTCCCACCGTGAAATTGACGTTTATCCCCTTTAAGGCCTGGTATTCAAACGGAGTATTCGGCGAATAGGTGTATGTTACTTCTTTGAACGATAATGGCATACTTCTTCCACCAGCCTTTCCGTACTGATTTCCAGAGGGAGTTTCACACCGCAGGCCTGCAGTTCTCTGGAAAGCTGATAGGCAAACGGCGTATCCAGGGAATAGCTCTTCAATTTCTGCTCCTGTGTCAGGATCTTATCCGGCGTGCCGGAATAAGCCAGATTGCCCTTATGCAATATGATCACCTGGTCCGATTTCACGACCTCTTCAATGTCATGGGTAATGGACAGGATGGTCAGTTTCTTCTCTTCATGTAATTTTTTTATCAGGCGGTTAATATCCGCTTTTCCGCGCGGATCCAGCATGCTGGTCGCCTCATCAAAAATCAGGATGTCCGGACTCATGGCCAGAATGCCCGCAATGGCGACGCGCTGCTTCTGTCCGCCGCTGAGTCTGGTCGGTTCGTGATCCAGATATTTTGTCATATTGACTTCTTTCGCAAAGCGCTGAATGATATCATCCATTTCCGCCGGATCCACTTCGTGGTTTTCCAGTCCGAACGCAATGTCATCGCGGACCGTTGCTCCGATGAACTGATTATCCGGATTCTGGAACACAATGCCGACCTTCCTGCGGATGAGATTGATAGACTCCAAAGTAAGCGGGATGTCTTCGATGAGGATCTCACCGCTCTTTTTCTCCAATAAGCCGATCAGAAGCTTGGCAATGGTGCTCTTTCCGCTTCCGTTATGTCCGATGATCGTGGTATAGCTTCCCTTCTGCACAGTGAAAGAGACGTCACGGACCACGTCTTTGTTTTCTTCATATGCGAATGTCAAATTTCTAACTTCAATCGCGTTCAAGTCTCCACCTCGCAATAACTCCATCATTATACTATATTATTCGGAAATAAGATATTTTTCGATGGCATTTTTCAGAGTGTCATAATCCATGGCACCGCGGCCGTATGCGACAACATAACCGTCCTTATCAATCAGATAAGTTAACGGGATGGCATTTGCCTGATAGACCGTAGCCGCTTCCAGCTGCGTGTCGAAATAGACCGGGAAATGGAAGTTGTTCTCTTCGATAAACTGTTTGGCGATTTCCACGGTCTCATCCTGTCCGTCGACGATATCGATCATCATAAACTGTACTTTGTCACCGTATTCCGCATGCAGTTGTTCAAAGGACGGGAATTCATGGACGCAGTTCGGACACCAGGTAGCCCAGAAATTCAGAATGATCGGTTTGCCGATATAGTCAGACAGCCTGACAGGCTCTTCATTATAGTTTAATAAGGATACATCAATGACCTGAACCCTCTCACCTGTTTCCTCTTCCGGTGCAGGCTCTTCCTGATGGTTTTTGCTGACCATAAAATACAGCCCGAGAACCATACATATAATAATAAGGATAATTCCGCAGATCATCCAGAATGTTCTTTTCTTATTCATAGCTTTTCTCTCTTCCACTCAGATACTATTCTAACGAAAAAAGTAAAAAAAAGGAACTCGAAGGTGAGTTCCTAGTTTACCTGGCGACTTGCGCGTTTCACTATGGCAGGCATAGCTATATTTGCCGATGAAATGCTTAACTTCTGTGTTCGGGATGGGAACAGGTGTGACCATT
>JAZQFH010000015.1:0-34899 GCA_045539425.1 Erysipelotrichaceae bacterium | reverse complement strand
ACCTTCAATGAGATCAACAATACGATCAACTTCTTACCGGACAATATGCCGGATGACTACTTCCAGGATGCCTACCAGCACCTGCATAACAAGTTCGTTGCTTCCGCAAAGGCGGTCAAGATCGGTCATGAGATCGATCCGGACAATATGATCGGCTGTATGATCTGCGGCATCACATGGTATCCTGCAACATGCGATCCGAAGGATATTCTGGCATGCCGTCACACATGGGAAAAGAATATCTTCTATTGTTCAGATGTTCAGTGTTTAGGTGAATACGGTTCTTACTGCAAGCGTTTATGGGATGAACACAATGTCCAGTTAGATATCACCGAAGAAGATATGTTAGATTTAGCTGCCGGTACTGTAGATATGTATACATTCTCTTATTATATGTCTAACCTTGTAACAACACATGAGGTAAAGGATAAAGTCGGCGGCAACTTCTCAGCCGGAGCAAGAAATGAATATTTGAAGTACTCTGACTGGGGTTGGGCAACGGATGCTGATGGTTTACAGTACTATCTGGAAATGATCTATGACCGCTATGAACGTCCGTTAATGGTCGTGGAAAACGGCTTAGGCGCATTCGATACGGTGGAAGAGGACGGCTCCATTCATGACACATACCGCATCGACTACTTCCGCAAGCACATTGCCTCCATGGGCAAGGCCTGCGACAACGGCGTGGATTTAATCGGTTATACGACTTGGGGACCAATCGACCTTGTCAGTGCGGGAACAGGTGAAATGCGCAAGCGTTACGGCTTCATCTATGTCGACAAGCATGATGACGGTACGGGAACGATGGCACGCAGTCGCAAGGATTCCTTCTACTGGTATAAGAAAGTCATCGCAAGTAACGGCGAAGATCTCGATTAAAAGAAGTTTACGGGAGGGCAGACGTCCTCCTTTTTTCAGGCGTTTTCTGTATCTTTCGGATATGTATTATGGTATTCTATTAAGCGGTAGGTGAGGATTATGGACCGTAAGATCAAACTTGTCGTCGCGGATATTGACGGCACCATCCAGACCACGGGAACGCCGATGAGCGAGCGCAACCTGTGGGCCATCGAAGAACTGCACCGTCAGGGGTACCTGTTCGGTTTGGCCAGCGGGAAAAACCTGTTTGACATCAGCCGCTTTTCCAAACGGTGGGGGATCTCCTTTGATTTCGATGTGAATATCGGTATGAACGGCTGCGAAGTGTGGGACAACATCCACAAGAAGCGTCACGATTACTACAAGCTGAAACCGAAGGATATCCAGGAGATCATCGAGTTCATGAAACCGTTTGATCTGAACCCGTTCATCTACTACGAGGACGGCATGAAGATGATGAAGATCGACGAGGCGTCTTTAGGCTCCTCCACGCGCAATCTGATGAAGCTTTATGTCGCAGAGGATATCTCGGAATTCTGGGAGAAGCCGAACGCAAAGGTTCTCTTCCGTACACCGGAAGAGCTGATGCCGACGCTGGAAGCGTACATTGCGGCGCACCCGCATCCGAACTTCAAAGGCGTCAAGACGCAGACGGTCATGATGGAGTTCATGAATCCGAAGATCAGCAAGTACTACGGTTTGAAGAAGTTCTGTGATCTTAACGGCATCCACCCCTCGGAAGTCATCGCCTTCGGGGATACGAGCAACGATAACGAGATGCTGAAAAACTGCTATGGCGTCTGTTTGAAAAACGGCTCGGAAGACTCCAAGAAACTGGCGAAGGAAGTTACGGATTACACCTGCGCCGAGGACGGTTTTGCGCGCTGGCTCGAAAAAAATCTGTTTTAATAACACCGGAAAGCGGGGAAGATTTCTCCGCTTTTTCCTTTGGGAAAATAGTTTGTTTATCTATGGTATTTATGTTGGGAATTTAGTATAATAATTAACGGTAAAAATGGAGGTATTTATGAGCAAAAAATACGTATATCTCTTCGCTGAAGGCAATGCGCAGATGCGTGCATTATTAGGCGGCAAGGGTGCCAACTTAGCCGAAATGACAAATTTAGGCTTACCGGTTCCTTACGGCTTCACTGTCACGACTGAAGCATGTACACAGTACTATGCAGACGGCAAGAGAATCAACGACGAAATCAATGCTGAGATTTTCGAATACCTGAAGAAACTTGAAGCACAGAGCGGCAAGACTTTCGGTGACAAGAACAATCCTCTGCTGGTTTCCGTCCGTTCCGGTGCCAGAGCAAGTATGCCTGGTATGATGGACACGATCCTGAACTTGGGATTAAATGATGAAGTAGTTGAGGGATTCGCTGAATTAACACAGAATCCACGTTTCGCATACGACTCCTACCGTCGTTTCATTCAGATGTTCTCCGATGTTGTTATGGAACTTCCGAAACACAACTTCGAAGTTATCATCGATGAAATGAAGGCAGAGCGCGGTATCAAATTAGATACTGAATTCACTGCGGATGACTTAAAGGAAATGATCAAGAAGTTCAAGGCTTACTATGTCGAACAGAAGGGTGAAGAATTCCCGTCTGATCCGAAGGTACAGTTAATTGAAGCTGTCAAGGCCGTTTTCCGCAGCTGGGACAACCCGAGAGCTATCTACTACAGACGAATGAATGACATCCCGTCCGACTGGGGTACGGCTGTTAACGTTCAGATGATGGTTTTCGGTAACATGGGCAATGACTCCGGTACAGGTGTTGCGTTCACTCGTAACCCGGCAACCGGCGAAAAGAAACTGTTCGGTGAATTCTTAATGAACGCTCAGGGTGAAGACGTCGTCGCAGGTGTCAGAACTCCGCAGACAATCGATCAGTTAGGTGAAGTTGCACCTCATGCATATGAACAGTTCAAGGAAGTCTGCTCCATCCTGGAAAATCACTACCGTGACATGCAGGATATGGAATTCACGATTGAACGCGGTAACTTATTCATGTTACAGACTCGTAACGGCAAGCGTACAGCAGCTGCTGCCTTACAGATCGCTGTTGACTTAGTCAACGAAGGCATGATCTCCAAGGAAGAAGCTGTCATGCAGGTTGAACCGAAGTCCCTGGATGCTTTATTACATCCGCAGTTCAATGCAGAATCCTTAAAGAACGGCAAACTGATTGCGACAGCATTAGCCGCCTCCCCGGGCGCAGCCTGCGGTAAGGTCGTCTTCTCTGCTGCAGACGCAATCGAATGGAAGAACCGTGGTGAAAAGGTTGTCATGGTCCGTCTCGAAACTTCTCCGGAAGACATCGAAGGCATGGCTGCTTCCCAGGGTATCCTGACAGCCCGTGGCGGTATGACATCCCACGCAGCCGTCGTTGCACGTGGTATGGGTACATGCTGCGTCAGCGGTTGCGGTGACATCCGTTTCTTAGGCGAAAAATCCTTCGAATTAAACGGCACAGTCTTTAACGAAGGTGACTATATCAGCTTAGATGGTACAACCGGTAACATCTATGCCGGCGCAATTCAGACAGAACCTGCTTCCATCAGCGGCAACTTCGCTACTCTGATGGGCTGGGCGGATGAATTCCGTACATTACAGGTCCGTACGAATGCGGATACTCCGAGAGATGCTGCTCAGGCAGTCAAATTCGGTGCTCAGGGTATCGGCTTAGTCCGTACAGAACATATGTTCTTTGAAGCCGAAAAACTGAAAGCAATCCGTGAAATGATCGTTTCCACAACTCCGGAACAGAGAAAAGCAGCTTTGGAAAAGGTTCTGCCGTTACAGCAGAAAGACTTCGAAGGCATCTATGAGGCAATGGAAGGCCGTCCGGTCACTGTCCGTTACCTGGATCCACCGCTCCATGAATTCGTCCCGACGGAAGATGAAGACATCAGAGTCCTCGCCGAAGAGATGAACATGAAAGCAGAAGATCTGAAAGCAGTCTGCGACAGCCTGCATGAATTCAACCCGATGATGGGTCACCGTGGATGCCGTCTGGCAGTCACTTATCCGGAAATCGCGGAAATGCAGACAAAAGCCGTTATCGGTGCAGCAATCAACACGCAGAAGAAACATCCGGAATGGCATGTTGTTCCTGAAATCATGATCCCGTTAGTCGGTGAAGTGAAGGAATTAAAATATGTCAAGGATATCGTTGTCAAGACAGCGAATGAAATGATCGCGGAAAGCGGCGTTGAGATGGAATACCATGTCGGTACGATGATCGAAATCCCGCGTGCAGCCTTACTGGCAGATGAGATCGCTGAAGAAGCAGAATTCTTCTCCTTCGGTACAAACGACTTAACTCAGATGACATTCGGCTTCAGCCGTGACGACGCAGGCAAGTTCTTAGATTCCTACTATGCAGCGAAGATCTATGAACAGGATCCGTTTGCGAAGTTAGACCAGCACGGTGTCGGCAAACTGATTAAGATGGCTGTTTCCTTAGGCAAACAGACTCGTCCGAACATCAAGTTAGGCATCTGCGGCGAACATGGCGGCGACCCGGCTTCCATCGAATTCTGCCACAAAGTCGGTCTGACATATGTCTCCTGCAGCCCGTACCGTGTACCAATCGCACGTCTGGCAGCAGCTCAGGCAGCAATTAAAAATAAATAATTCCGATTATTTATCAAAACACCAGGAGCTCTCAGTGAGGGCTCCTTTTTTTGCGCTAAACTCCGGGTTTAATGACAGATTGTAATATAAATGATAAAGTAGGAACTGTCAGCGGCACATACAGCAATCCGGAAAATACGATTGGTGATCAATGAAGGTGCGGAAGAGGGGGACGTGCCGCGTATGAGCATCCCTCTCTTCTTTTTGTGAAATGGGGTGAATCACATGCAGGAAAGAAATATGCTTGTACATGCCACATATACGGAAAACGGACAGTTTGCCTTAAAGAAGACAGAGAATGCGCTGCTGGAGCTCTTTTCGGAGTGCGGTGCAATGCGCCTGCGCGATCCGCATGAGATTGCCCTGAAATTCCTGGCAGCTTATAAAGAGGACAGGGAACTCGCGCTGCGCCTGGCGTTTTATACGCGCGATGTGCTCTTCGGCCTGGGTGAGCGCAGATGCGGCAGGATCTTCTTTCAAACGCTGGCGGAATTCGCACCGGAAGATCTGAAGCAGAATCTGTCATATATCGCTGAGTTCGGTCGTTTTGACGATTATCTCTGCCTGCTGGACACGCCATTATACGAAGAGGTAACCTCATTTCTTTATGAGCAATTACAGAAAGATCTCTGTGCCATGGAAAATGCGCAGCCGATTTCGCTTTTAGCCAAGTGGCTGCCGTCCGCCAACGCTTCCAGCCGCAAAACCATGCGCTATGCCCGCATTCTGGAACAAGGTTTTCATATGCGTGAAGAGGAATACCGCAAAACGCTCTCTTCCCTGCGTGCATATCTGAGAGTGACGGAGTGCAGCTTAAGCAAAAAAGAGTATTCGGCCATTGAATATGCGCATGTTCCTTCCAAAGCGATGATGAACTACCGCAGGGCATTTTACCGCAATGACAAAGAGCGCTTTGTCACCTATCTGGACTCTCTGAAGAAAGGGAAGGCGAAGATCAGCGCCAAAGCCCTCTATCCCTATGAGATTGCCGAGCGCTATGCATACCTGAGTGAAGCGGATCCCGTATTGGAAGCGCAGTGGAAAACGCTGCCTTCTTTCGGAAAGACAAAGCGGAATCTCTTGGTCATGGCGGATGTCTCCGGCTCCATGAGCGGCCGTCCGTTGGCGATTTCCACTTCTTTGGCTCTCTACTTCGCCCAGCGTAACGAAGGAGTCTTCAAAAACCGCTTTCTGACCTTCTCCCGCTATCCGGAACTGGTGCAGATCCATGGCGAAAGCGTGTTTGAGCAGCTTCAGAATATCCAAAGCGCGGACTGGATGATGAATACCGATCTGGCGGCAGCGTTTCAGCTGTTACTGGACAGAGCCGTCAGTGCCGACTCTCCGGAAGAGGACATGCCGTCAGCGATCGCCGTTATCTCCGATATGGAATTTGACCACTGCACCCTGCAGGACAAGCTCTTTTATCAGGAAATGAAAGGGCGTTATGAAGCGGACGGCTACAGGCTTCCGAAGATCATCTTCTGGAATGTCAACAGCCGCCATACGCTCTTCCATGCGGATGCGGAAAATGACAACATCCTCTTATTAAGCGGAGCGGCGATCTCCATCTTTGAGAGCCTCTTGGAAAACATGGATCTGACGCCGATGGACTACCTGAAAAGCGTGCTGAATCAGAAACGATATCAAAAAATTAAACCGGCAGTTTAAAAGCTATTGAAACCTGCCGGTTTTCGTGTTATAAATTATTACGCAATCATTTGGACCGGATTGCATTGATCTTACAGATTACTAGTGTTGAATTGGAGGAAGAGAACGGTTTTTTACCGTGCTCTGAAAAAAAGAACTGCATCAGCAGGATTATTGACAGTAGGAGGGTCAAAGTATGGAAAAAAGAATTTCTGTTCCGGTCATCAACATGATTGCGACCGGCAAAAACATCGAGCAGCTGCGCAAGCAGAACCGCATGAGCGTCAAGGAGCTTCAGGAAATCTTCGGATTCACTTCTCCTCAGGCCATCTACAAATGGCAGTGGGGCGACAGTCTTCCGGACATTCAGAACCTTCTTCTGATGTCTCAGATGTTCCACACACCGATGGAAAACATCCTGGTTTATGACAACCAGGATGTTTATTTTTTACCCGCATAGGAATTACGGTAAGAATATGGTAAAATAAAGCGTTGGAGGGCTCAGATGCTGCATATTACCGACATTCAGAAATATTTACAGTGTCCCTATCTTTATCTGTATTCCTTAAACGGAGAAAAGAAGGATTATGTTTCCTATCTCCGGAGCGGGGAATCTTTTTTAAGTCTGGTGGAGAAAAAACTCCATATTACGGATGCCTTCTATGGGCAGATCGGGGACAAGACGGAAAAGTCGCTTGCGGCAATGGAGAAGTATGAGTGGCTCCTCAGGGCAAGATTTGAATATCTCGGCTTAAGGGTCAATGTGCTTGCGCTTCATAAAAACGGGGAGTACTGGGATGCCTATTTCGGCAGAGCAGAACTCTATCCGCGCGATGAGGAAGCCGTATATATGGCAGACCACCTCTGGGTCTTACGTAAGCTGGGAATTGCCATCGGCAACATCTACAGCATCCATTACAATCACGATTACGTCAGGGAAGACGAGCTTGACTACGATCAGCTCTTAAAAGTCTCGGACACGTTCTATAACAGCCGCAATCATCCGTCCCACAACATCCGTATGGTCGTCGACCGTAAGGAAAGGGATCTGGAACCGATTATCAGGGAAATGGAAGAGCTGGACGTCACCCACCTGCAGGGAAGGGTGAAGACGAGCCGCTGCAGCCGCCGCTACCGCTGTGACTACTACGATGAGTGCTGGCCGCAGGAGAAGGAGATCGAAGACAACAGCATCCTGCATCTTTCCAATTCGGAACATAAACAGCAGATGTATAACGAAGGCATCCGCTATCTGAGAGATGCGGATCCGGATCGTATTGAAGGAATGCAGATCCAGTATGCCCAGATCATGGCAGACAGAAACGGCGGGCTGTTCTGTGATGTGCTTGGCTTAAAGCAGTACATGGAGGAGAACATTCACTTCCCGCTTTCCTTCATCGATTTCGAGTGGGATTCCTATGGCGTGCCGCCGTATCGGGGCATGCGTCCGTTTGATGTCTCCTTATTCCAGTATTCGCTTCATATTCTGGAGAGTGAAGAGAGCGAACTGCGTCACGAGGAGTACATCGGCGTCTATGACTGCCGGAAGGAACTATTGGAAGACATGCTGAAAAAGCTGCCGAGTGAAGGCTCCATCATCACCTTCAACGGCTTCGGGGCTGAGATCATCCGCATGCGCGAACTGGCGGAACTCTTCCCGGAATATGCGGAAGAGATTGAGAAAATCAACGCCCGTATGGTGGACTTCTCCCAGCCGTTCTCCACGGGTCTCATCTATGATGTCCGCATGCGCGGGGCTTACTCCCTAAAGCAGATCGTGGAGATCTTCGGTGAGAAGATGTCCTATAAGAATCTGGATATCGGAAAGGCCATGAATGCCGTTGCCCAGTGGCGGATACTGGAAGCGGGGGTCAGCGCGGAAGAAGAGAAGGATCTGCGCGAAAAACTGAGTGCATATTGCTCCATGGACACGTACAGTCTTTATTTAGTGTATAATTGGTTCAGGGAAATTCTAGCAGGAGAGAGCGATGCCGAATATATTAAGTCATAACTATGTTGCCCAGAAGGCACTGAATATACTGGATTCCGATGCCTTAAAGGAAACCATATCCAAATATCCGCAGGAGTATTCCATCGGGGCACAGGGACCGGACTTTCTGTTCTATCATTCCGCTCTGCCCTGGCAGGATAAGGAACTCAGTTCCATCTCCAATAACCTGGGCCACATGGCGCATGTCGAACATATCAATGATTTTTACCAGGCATGCCTGGATACCATAAGGGAAGTCAATGACGCTTCCCTGCAGCTGGCAATGATTTCCTATGTCAGCGGACACTTATGCCACTGGGCACTGGACTCTGTTGCCCATCCCTTTGTCTACTACCGCACAGACGGCAGAACAAAGGAGACCAAATACTGGCATACCCGCTATGAAAGCATGCTGGACAGCTACATGATCGACTACTATAAAACGGAAAATATGCCGTATCTCCCGGTCAAAAATTTGCTCAAGCACGATGAAATGTGCGAAACTGTCATCCGGATCATCTATCTCAGCGTCTTTAAGAAGGTCTGGGATCTGGATGTGAAGGAAGAATTCATCCATGACGGCTTAAAGGATTTCAAGGCGGTCATGTCGTTCAGCGGAAAGAAGACGCTGCTGTATGAGATCCTGCGCCTCTATGAGATTCTCACAAACGACAACTGGCATTTCACCCGTTATTTCATCACCGGGGAGAAAGACGAGAGCAGGGATATTCTGAATCTCAATCATCAGCTCTGGACGCATCCGGCGGACAACAGCGAGGTGCATCATGAGAGCTATCCGGAACTGATCGAGCAGGCAATCGAGCGTGCACGCAAGGCTCTGGATCTCTTCGCCAATGCGCTGGGGAATCAGGAGGAAGACAGGGAACTGCTTGCCTTTATCGGAAACCGCGGCTACGATTCGGGAAAGAATGTCCCGATCAAGATCAAATACGCGGATTCCATCTATTAAAAAAAGAACTCCCGGAGGGAGTTTTTTGATGGATTTCAGAACAGATGCATCACAAACGTGAACACATACATGTAAATAAGCAGGCACACAAATGCCGGAATCAGATAGAGATATTCATGCGGGATCCACTTGCGGAAGAGTTCCAGAAGGGGATTACTGTCCGGATATACCGTATAGAAATAGTTGGCAAACGGTGCAATGTTTTTCTTTCTGAGATAGCAGTTGAGCAGATAAATCGCAAAGCTCAGACAGACCAGCATGAGGAAGATCTTCCAGAGCTGGCTGTATTCCGGAAAGTAGAGCCCCATTCCGCAAAGTAACAGACAGTTGAAGACGATCTGATAATGCGTGAAGAAGTAGCCGAACATCCGCCAGAGGAAGATGGAGTAGCCGTTAAAGCTCGCTTCCGGCATCAGTATGGCCAAAAGGGCCCCCAAAGGTCCGACGAAGAAGGCAAAGCCCATGATGATCGGATTCAGGGTGATGGCTCCGAGGAGGGAAGTGAACATGTTGATGTTGCATAAGTGCAGCGGCAGCTCATACCACCAGGAGAAGCCTCCCTTATCGAGATAGTAAAGTTCTTCATATTCCTTATCGATGGAAAGATAATACTTATAGATAAAGAATGTGACGATGGTGATGATGCAACTGATGGACAGGATCCACTGGCGCGCGGAAAGCGGCAGCTTCCGGCTATAGACAGACAACAGAACAAAAGCGGCGACATACGCCAGCGATATGCCCCAGAAGAGGGGGTTAAACACTTTGAAGATGAATTTATCCTTTTTCATAAATATCTACTTTAATAATTATACATGAAAAAATCAAGTCAATTATGAGTATTTCATGAAGAATGACCGACGGAATATTCTGTGAAAAAATGTTCGGGGAAATCCGTTTTCAATCCCATCAAGATAATGTATAATGAAGTTAGAATAGAGACATAAGAAAAACTATCATCGGTACATCTTAGTTGTTAAACAGACTTACTGTCTGTTTCATCATATAACACCATAGGAGGTAGGAAAGATGAAGTTAGATATTTATGGTGAGAATGTAAGTATTACAGAAGCGATGCAGGCAAAAATCGAGAAGAAACTGTCCTTCTTGGAAAAGTACTTCGTGATTGATGAAAGCACAGTCGCACAGGTAAGAGTCAAAGTGTATTCTTACTATCAGAAAGTTGAGGTGACGATTCCTACCAAAGTTGGCATTCTGCGTGCAGAAGTCAAGGATAAAGACTTCTACAGCGCAATGGATTTGGCTATCGATAAACTGGAGGACCAGATCAGAAGACAGAAAACAAGACTGTCCCGCCGTCATAAGGAAAAACTGGCCAAGACATTTATCGAAGAAGAAGAATTTGTTGATCCATACTTTGAAGAGGAAGACAAGCCTGTCAGAACCAAGACGGTCAAGCTGGACCGCATGGATCTGGATGAGGCAATCATCAAGATGGAAATGCTGGGACATTCCTTCTTTATCTATCAGGATGATGAAACCAACAGCCCTGCAGTTGTTTACAAGAGAAACGACGGCGGCTACGGTTTAATTGAAACAGAATAATCCACTATAGTGTTGTAGGGTGGACCGGGACGAAGGATCCCGGTCCTTTTTTTTCCCTAATATGCACTGCGTTGGTAAACCAGTTAAAAAGCTGCAGATGTCATATAGCAGTATTGTTCAAAAAAGGAACACCGGTAACTTTTCAGGAGTGAATCAATGCCAGGCTTACTGATTGAGCGGTTCATTTATGAAAAGCTCAACCACCAAAAGAATGAAACAATATATCAGATACTGTGACCATTTGAGAGAGTGTGATTTATTATTGAATTTTTGAGAGAATGAAGAATAATTATTCCTGAAAAAGTGATGAATGGTGCTGCTCTTTCGCGTTTTTGCAAATTGGCAATCATTCCTGTCACGGAATGAGTTTGAGACACGTTATTGAATATATGCACAAATAATGATAAAATCTGTGCATGAGGTGATAATATGCACAATTTGCCCGTTATTTTTAACTATGATGATGTCAGCATATTGAAAGCACTGAATTCAGCAAATTCAAAACTGGGGGAACTGAACGGCCTGATCAAGGCAATGCCGAATCCAAGAATAATACTGAATGCTGTGATACTTGGAGAGGCAAAAGAATCCAGTGAGATTGAGAATATTGTTACAACTTTTGATGAAATATTCAGAGAACTGGTTTTGAAAGAGGATAACTATGCCGGAAAGGAAGTATTGAATTATCGCCAGGCTGTTTTATATGGGGAGGAACAAATTAAAAAGAATGGATTTATAAATACCAATCTTATCGTTGATATCCATCATATTATTGAACCAAATGTTGGCGGGATCAGAAAAATACCCGGAACAGTGATAATGAATACCAAAACAAAAGAAATCATTCATAATCCTCCTCAGACTGAAGCAGAAATACGCCAATACTTATCTCATCTGGAAAAGTATATGAATTATCCGGAGTTGGAAGAAACAGACCCACTGATAAAAATGGCAATGATTCATTTTCAGTTTGAGTCCATTCATCCTTTCCATGACGGTAACGGACGGACAGGGAGAATTATAAATATTTTGTATCTCCTTCTTGTGAATAAACTTGATATGCCCATTCTGTATCTGAGCAAATACATAAATGAAAACAGATCCGAATATTACCGGACTTTGAACGCGGTTCAAAAGGACATCACATGCCTCAAGGAGTATTTGCTGTTCATGATCAAAGGCGTTGAATTAATGAGTGAGTTTACGATTCAATTTATCAACAGCTTTATATTAAAAATGAATGAAGCAGATGAGTATATCAGTAAAAAATGTCCTGCCATTTATTCCAAACAGTTAGTAAACTATCTTTTTTACGATTTTTATACCAGAAACGAATATCTGTGCCGGAATCTTCATGTTACCCGTAACACCGCAGGAAAATATTTGAATCAGCTTGCTGATGAAGGAATACTTGTGGTAGAAAAGGCAGGAAAGAATAAAATATACAAGAATTCATATTTGTATGATCTAATGAAAAACTGGTAGTGTTCCTTTCTTGAACAATACTCGTATATGACATCTATGGATCTTCAACTGTTTCATCAATGAATTGCAAATATGAGCTTTTTTGAATAAGGAGTTACTGAAACCCGGGGAAAACATGACAGTTTCGTATTGGCGGTAATAAAAATATGTTATACTTTAAGAAGTGGAGGTAGATACCATGAACATTTTAGATAAAATGAAAGATTTCATCGCTCCGGAAGTGGAAGATGAAACAATTGAATTAAGTGAAGACGAAGCGAAAGCATTAAGTGAATACGAAGCACCGAAGAACAAAGCCGTATCTTCCCGTGTCAGCGGCGATACGAAGATGGTCTTATTTGAACCGAGATCCTTCGAAGAGAGCGAAGAGATCGCCAAACATCTGAAGGACAGAAAGGCAGCGGTCATCAACCTGCACCGTTTACCGCCGGAATCCTCCCAGAGATCCATCGACTTCTTAACAGGTGTCATCTTTGCGCTGAACGGCTCCATTCAGAAAGTCGGCGCAAACGTCATTTTATGTGCACCGAGCACGATCGGCGTAGACGGAGAGATCACACTCGAAGATGCCGACTAATACCGGTCTCTATCAGCATTTCAAGGGATATGAGGAACTGCTGAGACGGATCGACGATTACATTGATCAATCGGATCGCTATCAAAAGGCGCGTATTACGCCTTTTTTGCGTGCAAATGAGGTGGAAGTCGTCAAGCGCTATCTCGGAAACAGGGTAGAGTACCGCTGTGACGGCGGTTATCCGCAAAGTGAGATGAAGCGCATCGTCATCGGGGATGCAGAGGCGGATGCCGAGATCGTGTGCCTTGTCGCAAAGCTGAAAAACAAGGCCGTCAGGATCGAGCACAGGGATGTCTACGGAGCCCTGATGCATCAGGGCATCAAGCGGGAGCAGTTCGGGGATGTCTTTTTAAAGGATGAAAGTGCGGTCATCTACTGCACGAAAGAGAGTGCCCGTTTCATCATGGACAATCTCAGAAGCATCCGCTCGCTCAGCGTGCAGTTTGAAGTGGCGGAGATACCGCTGGAAAACGAAGTTCACCTGCGTGAATTCGAAAAGAGCGTGTCCACTTACCGGCTGGACAGCTGCGTGGCGGCCATGTGCAACCTCTCCAGAAGCAGGGCACAGGAGATGATACGGGGAAAACTGGTTTCAGTGAATCATGAAGTACTTGAAGAAACCTCCTATTTGTGCAATAATGAGGATACGATTTCTGTCAGGGGATACGGGCGTTTTCTCGTGCTGGAAACAGTTGGTACAACACGCAAGGGCCGCTTGGTGATCCGTTTTGGAAAATACGAGTAAGGAGGGTCTATGGCGGAGCAGGCAAAATTCAGCATCATGAAAAACGGCTACAACCGTTATGAAGTCGATGATGAGATCGAACGCTTGACGCGTGAACTCGAAAGTACCCGTGACCAGCTGGAGAACTACCGGAGACTGACGGAGACCGCAAACGAGCAGTTAACGCTTGTCAAAGAGAAATATCAGAAGCTGACCAACCAGATCGAAGTCCGGGAGCAGGCAGCGGATGATATCAGCCGGATCGCTTTGAAGGAAGCGAACCGGATCATCGGCAGTGCCCAGAACAATGCGGACAGCATCGTTCAGGAGGCCATCGCCACCGCCAGGGTGATCTTAATTGAGATAGCCCGCATTTCCAATGAGGCGTCTGACGTGAAAGCCGACATGCAGAGTAAGATCAATGAACTGCAGAAGACATTGGATGAATTTGAAATCCCGACAGCCATGGATGAAAAATGGCTGAAAGATTAGCGAACCGATAAGCAAGACAGGACCGCTTCCAAAGCCTCACAGAGAGCTCCGTAAAGCTGAAAAGGAGCAGGCGGAAGAAACAGGGATATCACTTGCTTGGCTCTGTAATGAACTCACAGTAGTTACAGACGTAGCACTGCGTTAAGGTGACAAGTTGCACGGGTATGTTTACCCGTGAACTAAGGTGGTACCGCGCCAAAAGCGTCCTTAGAGGGCGCTTTTTTATATGGACAGGAAGAAGGAGACAGTTATGGATTACAAGGACACACTGAACATGCCGTATACCGATTTTGAAATGCGGGGCAATTTAACAGTGAAAGAACCGAAGATTCTGGCAAAATGGGAAGAAATGCGTCTTTACGATTTACTGCTGGAACAGAACAGGGGAAAGGAAGACTTCATGTTACATGACGGTCCGCCGTATGCGAATGGAAATCTGCATATGGGAACGGCCATGAACCGCGTTTTGAAGGACTTCATCGTCAAGAGCAAGCACATGATGGGATACAACACGGTATTCTATCCGGGATGGGACACACACGGTTTACCGATTGAAAATGCCATGCCGAAGCTGGGCTATGACCGCAAGAAGATGAGTACGGCGGATTTCCGCGCCAAGTGCGAAGAGTATGCCCTCAAGCAGATTGAGATCCAGAAGGCAACCGAAAAACGTCTGGGAACGGTTGCGGATTTTGATCATCCGTACGTTACATTACATAAATCCTTTGAAGCCGATCAGATCCGCACATTCGGTAAGATGGCTCTCAGAGGACTGATCTATCAGGGACTCAAACCGATCTACTGGTCTGCCGAGCGTGAAAGTGCCGTTGCGGACAGTGAAATCGAATACCATGACCATAAGGACCCGACGATCTATGTCGCCTTCGATGTTGTCGACGGCAAGGGTGTCTTAACCGATGAACGTTTTGTCATCTGGACGACGACTCCGTGGACCATTCCTGCCAACCTTGCCATCTGTTTAAACCCGGACTTTGAATATGCCGTTGTCAAGACAGAGAAGGGCAAGCTGATCGTCTTAGCCAAGATGGTGGAAACCTTAATGGCCAAGTTCGGCTTGGAAAACTATGAAGTACTGCGTACCTTAAAGGGACGTGAAATGGAATACATCACAGTCAAGCATCCGCTTTATGACCGTACATCCTTAATTATCTTAGGGGATCACGTTACGGATGAAGACGGTACCGGCTGCGTCCATACGGCACCGGGTCACGGCCTCGATGACTTCTATGTCGGCCAGAAATACGGACTCGATACATTCTGCCCGGTCGATGAGAAGGGCTGTCTGACCAAGGAAGCGGGACCGGATCTCGAAGGTCAGTTTGTCTTCGATGCCAATAAGACGGTCGTCGTCAAACTGGATGAGCTCGGAGCTTTACTGAAGATGGAATGGATCACTCACTCCTATCCGCATGATGAACGTATGAAAAAACCGGTCATCTACCGCGCAACGGTTCAGTGGTTCGCCTCCATCGAAAAGATCCGCAAGGAACTTTTGGAAGCCATTGACTCTGTCAAGTGGGAAAACGAATTCGGTTACGTCCGCATGTACAACATGATCAAGGACCGCGGTGACTGGTGTATCTCCCGTCAGCGTGTCTGGGGTGTCCCGATTCCGATCTTCTATGCGGAAGACGGTTCTCCGATCATTGAAGAAGCTGTCTTTGAACATGTCGCACAGCTCTTTGAACAGTACGGTTCCAACGTCTGGTTCGAACGCGAAGCCAAAGACCTCTTACCGGAAGGCTACACGAATCCGAAGAGCCCGAACGGTGTCTTCACAAAAGAAAAAGACATCATGGATGTCTGGTTCGACAGCGGTTCCTCTCACAATACATTTGAACGCAGAGGCTGCAAGTATCCGTGTGACATCTATCTCGAAGGCAGCGACCAGTACCGCGGATGGTTCAACTCCTCGCTGATCGTCGGTGTTGCCACTAAAGGACAGGCTCCGTACAAGAGCGTCTTAAGCCACGGCTACGTTGTAGACGGCAAGGGCTTCAAGATGAGCAAGTCCGTCGGCAATACGATCGACCCGAACGACATCATGAAGCAGTACGGTGCGGATATTCTCCGCTTATGGGTCTCCAGCGTTGACTTCAAGGCCGACTTAAAGTGCTCCAACGAGCTCTTCAAGATCAACTCCGATGCTTACCGCAAGATCCGTAACACCTTCAAGTATCTCTTAGGCAACATCAATCCTGCCGATTTCGATCCGGCAAAGGACATGGTCGCCTACGAAGATCTCGAAGAAGTGGATAAATATGTATTAATCAAACTGAATGAAGTAATCGAGAAGGTGACGGAAGGCTACAACACGTATGACTTCATCGACGTCAACTCCACGCTGTTCAACTTCATTACCAATACGCTAAGCGCATTCTACTGCGACTATGCGAAGGATATCCTCTACATCGAAGCGAAGGACTCCAAGCGCAGAAGACAGATCCAGAGCGTGTTCTATCAGACGGTGGACACTCTCGCCATCCTCTATGCGCCGATCCTCTCCTACACGATGGAGGAAGTCTACTCCTTCTTCAAGCCGGAAGCGAAGACGGTCTTCCTCAGCTCTTTCCCGAAAGCGGAAGCACACAAGGGAGATGAGGATATCGAAGACAAGTGGGACCGCTTCATGGTCGTCCGCAGCGATATCTTAAAGGCTCTGGAAGAAGCCAAGAACGCCGGCCTCATCAAGAAGGCGCTGGAAGCCAAGGTCTTCCTGCATGTCAAGGATGAATACAAGGATGTCTTAAACGGCTTAAGCAATCATGACATCGCTCAGTTAGTCATCGCCTCGCAGGCAGAAGTGACGGAAGAAACCTACAACGAATACAATGCCAGCTATGTCAAGGTGGAGAAATTCCTCGGACATACATGCCCGCGCTGCTGGAACGTTGTCGAAACTGTCAACGAAGACGGCTTATGCGAACGCTGTCAGAAAGCGCTGGCAAAATAAAGAAATCCGCAAAGGAGAATCAGAAGGGAAGGGTTTGAAATCCTTCCTTTTTTGATGCGGAATATCTGTTTTTGTGTCATGAGGTTATGATAAAATAATAAAAAATACAGCATTTACAATGAATACTCATTTGAAAAACAACACAGGAGGAATTTTTCATGAGCCGAAACACAAAGTCACTGTTATGTGCATTACTGGTGCTTCTTTTAAGCCTGTCTCTTTTATCCGGCTGTGCCTCGAAAAAAGAGGAGGATGTGACGCCGGATGAACCGACGCCGGTCGAACCGTCTGAACCGGATAAGGAAGAAGAACCGGATACGCCGGTAGAACCGGAAGAAGATATCGTCTATACGATTGACAATATCCGCGACTACGTCATCGGCGTGGATGAACCGGTGGAGCTTCAGGATGGGACCATGGCACCGATGATCAACTTCGATAATGCGGCAACCACTCCGCCGCTCAAACCGGTACTGGATAAGGTAGATGAAGAGATGAAGATGTACGGGTCCATCGGACGCGGTTTCTCGCAGAAATCCAACCATTCCACGGATATTTACAACGAGACGCGTGAGACGGTTCTGAATTTCCTGAATGCGGATCCGGATATGTATACATGCTTCTATGTCAACAGCACCACGGACGGTTTGAACAAGCTGGCCAGCGCGCTGATTGAGAGCGAGGATGATCTGGTGCTCTGCACAAGAATCGAGCACCATGCCAATGACCTCTCTTGGCGTGAAAGATGCAATGTCATCTATGCGGAAGTCGATGAAGACGGACGCATCATCTATGATGACATTGAGCGTCTGTTGACGGAAAACGAAGGAAAAGTCAAATACGTCTCCGTCACAGCGGCATCCAATGTCACGGGTTATGTGACGGATGTCCACAGAGTCGCCAAAATGGCGCATGCGCACGGCGCGAAGATCATCGTGGACGGTGCCCAGATCGTTGCCCACCGCCAGTTCTCCATGACGGGGGAAACACCGGAAGAGAACATCGACTTCTTTGTCTTCTCCGCCCATAAGATGTACTCCCCGTACGGCGGCGGAGCTGTCGTCGGACCGTGGGAAGATCTGATCCAGCATATGCCGGAATTCTACGGCGGCGGCATCGTCAAGTTGGTCACGGACTACGAAGTCAGCTACAAGAGCGCTCCGGAAGTCTATGAAGCCGGATCTCCGAACTATGCCGGTGTCGTCGGTATGGCGAAAGCAATGGAAGTTCTGCAGGAAGTCGGCTTTGACGCCATCAGCGAACATGAGCAGAAACTCAACCGCCGTTTAATCGACGGATTAAAGAAACTGGACAACGTCATCATTTACGGTGATACGGAAAACATTGAAGACAGGGTCGGCGTTGTGACATTCAACTTCGAAGACATCAACTCCTACGTTCTGGCGCAGCAGCTTTCCAACTCCAAGGCCGTTGCGACGCGCCGCGGTGCCTTCTGCGCTCATCCGTACGTCTGGCGTATGATGGGCATCAGCGATGAGCAGGCGAAGACATATGAAAACTGCATGGACCGCAACACACCGGGTATGATCCGCGTCAGCTTCGGTATCTACAATACGGAAGAGGAAGTGGACCGCTTCTTAGAGGTGCTTTCCTCATTACTGGATGAGAGCAGACAGCAGACACTTCTGGATGCGGAAGCCATTCCGGAATATTAAAAGATGTCTGTGCGGAATCATCTGAGACAATTCCAATCGCGGAACGGGAAACCGTTCCGCTTTTTGAATCGTTATTGCAGAGCCATTCCTTTCCAATTTCCTCGCTTTTAGGCTACAATAATGCCATGGAAAAAAGAGACAATTCCCGCATCGGGCAGAATTTCACGCTCAGTTCCCTGTTAATCTTCGCCTTGCCGGGCTTACTGACAAATCTTTCCACGCGTTTATTTGAGACACTCGATGACGCGCTTTTTGTCTCGCGCTTTGTCGGTCAGAATGCCCTGGCGGGTATCAAGATCCTGATGCCGATCGACGGCATCATCTTCGCCTTAACGCACGTCTTCGGCTTAGGTGCCGCGACGTATGCGGCAACAACGATGGGGAAGGGGAACCGCGAGGAGGCCAACCGCATCTTTACCCGGATGTTGCTCTGGGCCTTTGTGTTCGGCACGCTGATTGCCGGAATCATGATCACCTTTGAGGATCAGATCTTAACACTGCTCGGAGCAGAGTCCAATATCATCAGCTATACCCGTTCCTATGTGGCAATTACGTTTCTGGCGCTGCCGTTCAAACTCGCGTCCATGAGCTTCGGTGCCTTTTATTCCGCCGCCGGCAAACCTGCCATGGGCTTATTCAACAGCATTCTTTCCGGTGTGATCAACGTTGTGATCGACTACATCACCATCGTTGTGCTGGGACTGGGTGTTACGGGCGCGGGAATTGCGACTTCCGCGGGATATCTGGCCAACTTTATGGTCGGAGTATTCTTCTATCTGCAGAAAAACGACATTCACTTTGTGAAGCCGATGGGGAAGTATTTCCTCACGCTCAGGGAATCCTTCCGCTATTCGCTCAGCCAGGTCACAAACAGCCTGACGATGTCACTGACCAATCTGGTTGTCAACCGTACGATTCTGTTCTATCTCGGAACGGACGGCATTGCGGCGCGTGCCATTGTCAATGATCTCCGGCAGATCCTGAATGCGGCTTTTATCGGCTATGCGGCAACGGTGGGACCGATTCTGGCCTACAACTACGGCGCGGGCAGAGTCCGAATGCTGAAGCGGGTGCTCGGCTATAATCTGAAGGTCTGGTTCTTCGGCTGCAGCACGGTAATGCTCATCGGGCAATTACTGAAGGAGCCATTAGTGATGTTATTTATGAATCCGGAAACCTTTACGCAGAGCTTCTATGATCTGACGATCTTCGGCTTGACGGTGGAGTTCTTTGCGCCGATTTTTACGGCGGGAAACATCATGGTCAACCGCATGTTTGTGGCGCTCCGGGCTCAGAAGGTGGCTACCGTGCTTTCCATTCTGCGCAACTTCGTCTTCCGCCTTAGCATCACACTGATCCTGCCGCGCTTGTTCGGGCCAAACGCCATCTGGTTCTGCTTCCCGCTTTCCGAAGCTCTGGGCTGCGCGTGCTGCGCCTTTGCGGTATGGCGCAATGCGGACAACTACGGCTATGGCAAAAGCGGTGTCTCTTATCTTATTGAGCCGCATCCCGAAGCGGATATCGCCTAGCGTCGACTCTTCAAGTTTCAGGGAAGTTATGTTTTAATAGAGTTATGGAAGTCATCACATCACTTAGCAATCCGAAAATCAAGGAGATCAGCAAACTGAGAGCGAAAAAGTACCGCGAGAAGAGCGGACTCTTTCTGGCGGAAGGGAAGCACCTCTATGAAGAGGCACTGCATGCCGGCGTTTTAGAGCAGGTCGTCGTGCGTGAAAAGAGCGGAATTCTTTTAAAAGAAGGCAATGTTCTCTACGTGACGGATGAGGTCATGAAGAAACTTTCGGATACGGTTTCCTTACTGGATGTACTCTCTGTCTGTGCCATGCCGAAGGCAAAAGAAATCTCCTCTAACAAGGTGGTTATGCTGGACGGGGTTCAGGATCCGGGAAATATCGGTACAATAATACGTACAGCACTCTCGTTTGGCTATAAAGACCTCGTTTTAAGCGAGAATACGGTGGACATCTATAACGAAAAGGTGGTGCGCTCCACGCAGGGCGCCGTCTTTGAAATCAATGCCGTCCGCTGCGATCTGAAAGAGATGATCGCAAAGTTAAAAGAGAAAAACTACCGCATCTACGGTACGGCGCTCCGTAACGCGAAGCCGCTGGAAGAATTCAGGAAGGAAGAAAAGGTTGCGCTGATCTTCGGGAACGAGGGCAACGGGATCCGTGAGGAGATTCTGAAAGAGACGGACGGGAATATCTTTATTGAAATGGAGACGTTTGAGTCACTGAATGTGGCGGTGGCGGCAGGTATCTGCATGTATCATTTCCGCTAAAGAGGGAGGAATCCTTCTTTTTCATTGAAAGCACTTATCTTTTTGAGCGGATGTGCTATAATACTGAATATATCGTAGAAAGGGAGCAGTACTTATCTGACCTCTATCCAGAGAGGGATGCCGTCGGCTGGAAGCATCCTATAGAGAGGGTAACGAATTCACCCCGGAGAGGCCCCAATCCGGCCCGCTTCACCGCGTTAAAAGTGAAAAGCTGGATCCCCGAAGAGGGGAATCAATCAGGATGGTACCGCGCTAGTTCGTTCCTGGACTGGGGCGTTTTTTATTTAGGAGGACTGAATCAATATGAGCAAGTGGGAAAGTGTCAGAGCCGAAGGCTTAAAGGCCATTTCAGAAGCGAAAACACTGGAAGACATCGAAAAGCTGAGAATCGAACTCTTGGGCAAGAAGGGCAAGGTTGCGGCTTTGATGCAGGAAATGAAGAATCTTTCCAATGAGGAAAGACCGGCATTCGGCAAGGCGGTCAATGAATTAAAGACCTTAGTGGAAAAGAGCATTTCCGAAAAGATCACCCTGTTCCGTGAAGCCAAAATGGAAGAGGAATTAAAGAGCCAGAAAATCGACATCAGCCTGGACGCCGATCACGCAAATGTCGGGCAGCTGCATCCGTTAACGATCGTTCAGCGCGAAATCGAAGACATCTTCGTCTCGCTGGGATATCAGGTCGTGGAAGGACCGGAAGTCGAAATCGAATTATACAACTTTGAAAAAGCCAACACACCGAAGAACCATCCGGCAAGAGACATGCAGGATACGTTCTATGTCGATGTGGAGACGCTTTTACGCACGCAGACCACTGCCATTCAGATGCGTGCTCTGGAAGCAGGCAAAGACAGTCTTCCAATCAAGGTCATCTGCCCGGGCAAAACGTACCGCCGGGACGATGATGACGCAACACATTCCCATCAGTTCATGCAGATCGAAGGTCTGGTGGTCGGCGAGAACATCACGATGGGCGATTTAAAGGGAACGCTGGATTACATGGCGAAGGCAATGTTCGGCAACGAACGTACCATCCGTCTGCGTCCGAGCTACTTCCCGTTCACGGAACCTTCCATCGAAGCGGATGTTTCCTGTTTCAACTGCGGCGGAAAAGGCTGCCGTATCTGCAAGGGCACAGGCTGGATTGAGATCCTGGGTGCCGGCATGGTTCATCCGAACGTATTGGAAATGGCGGGCATCGATTCCAAGAAGTACACCGGCTTTGCGTTCGGTGTCGGCGTGGAACGTGTGGCAATGCTGAAATACGGCATTGACGATATCCGTAATTTCTATATCAATGATGTTCGCTTCTTGGGGAACTTCAACCGTTTTGAGTAGGAGGAGTGTCTTATGAGATTAAGTTATAACTGGTTAAAACAATATGTGAATCTGGACGGCATTGCGCCGGAAGAACTGGCAAACCGCATGACTCTTGCCGGGCTGGAAGTCGAAGGCATCGAACCGATGGCTTCCGCCACAAACCTCATCATCGGTAAAGTTCTCACCTGTACACCTCATCCAAACAGCGACCATCTCCACTTAACGACGGTCGATATCGGCGAAGAAGTCATCAAGGTCGTCTGCGGTGCACCGAATGTGGCAGCGGGACAGAAAGTCATCGTTGCGCTTCCTGGCGCGAAACTGCCGGGCGGCGAAATCAAGAAGGGCGTGGTCCGCGGAGAGGAATCCAACGGCATGATCTGCGCCTTATTCGAGCTCGGTGTCGATAAGCATTCTCTCTCAGAAGAGCAGCTCAGCGGCATTGAAGTATTACCAGAAGATGCAGAGGTCGGCAACCGCGATCCGTTAGGCTATCTCGGACTGGATGACGTCATTCTGGATGTCTCCTTAACACCGAACCGCAATGACTGCCTGAGCATGTGGGCGATGGCAAGAGAAGTCGGCACCATCGTGGAAAGAGAAGTCACGCTTCCTGTCGCGGACGGTGCAAGCAACTGCGGCAGCAAGACGGACCTTGTGGTCAGATCCACAACTGATAAATGCACGCACTTCTTAGGCAAGAAGGTCGGCAAGGTCACCATTAAGGAATCTCCGGACTGGATGAAGAAAGCATTAGCCGGTGCGGGTGTGAAAGCCATCAACAACGTTGTTGATATTTCCAACTACGTCATGCTGGAAACGGGACAGCCGCTGCACTTCTATGACATCGACAAGATCCCGGCACACGAAATCACGGTCGTTGACGGCTTAGAGGAAACCTACACAGCTCTGGACGGCATCGATTATGCCATTCAGAAGGAAGATATCATGATCACCACAGACGGCAAGGCCATCGGTATTGCCGGCGTGATGGGCGGGGATGACTCCAAGATCGAAGAGAACACCCGCGGCATCATCATTGAAGCAGCCATCTTTGACCTGGCGCAGATCCGTAACACGGCCAGAAGACTGAACCTGATTACGGAAGCGGCACAGCACTTCTCCAAGGGCATTGAACCGCTGGCGCCGGTGAAGGCGATGGACCGCTCCATCCAACTGTTAAAGGAACTGGCGGATGCGGAAGAGATCGAAGAGACAGCCGTATACGGCAACTTCGATTACAAGGAAGTGGAACTGGATGTCTCCGTGGACTATCTGAATAACTTCCTCTCCACAAACTTCACAAAAGAGCAGATCGTCGGCGTGCTTGACAGACTGCATCTGAACCCGCAGGAAACTGACGGCAACATCCATCTCTCCATCCCGTCCTACCGGCAGGATCTGAAGTTAAGAGAGGACATCGCGGAGGAAGTCGTCCGCTTACTGGGCTATGACTCCGTCCCGTGCACACTGCCGCAGATCTTTGACCGCAAGGGTGATTATGCCTATAAGGAAAAAGAAAGATATCTCTTAAGCGATATCTTAAAAGCCAAGGGATTCTCCGAGATCCGGACATATTCCTTAGTGAATAGGAACTATATCGATTCCACGGCACTCCCGCTTGGCGAGGCGGTGGAACTTACCAATCCGCTCAGTGAAGAGAGAAGATACTTCCGTACTTCCCTGCTTCCGTCTCAACTGGAAGTCATCGCCTATAACAAGGCGCGTAGCCTGGAGGAGTGGAGCTTCTTCGAAATCGCCAATGTCTCCGCAAAGGGAATGGTGCAGGAAGAGCACTTATGTCTCAGCATGAGCGCAAAGCGTGAAGCCAACGCGTGGAAACACGAAGAGGTGACGCGTGACTTCTTCACAATGAAGGGCCTCTTGCTGGATCTGTTGAATGCGCTGGGATACGAAAAGAGAAGAGTCAGCTTCGCGGTGGCAGAGAGCGATCTGCCACTCTATCATCCATATCAGTCCGCCTATCTGCTTTTAGACAGAAAGGTGATCGGTGTGCTCGGTACGCTGCATCCGAAGACGCTGAAAGAGTGGGACATCACCCAGAGCGTCGTGGCGGAAGTCAACTTAAGCAAACTCTATGAAGCGAAGACCAGCAAGGTGAAGTTCAATCCGATCCCGCGCTATCCGAGCGTCAATTACGACATCGCCTTAGTGGTGGCGGAAGATGTGGCCGCAATCGATCTGGTCAATGTGATCAAGAAGGTCGGCGGGAAGTTAGTCACGGACGTTCAGGTCTTTGACGTCTACCGCGGACTGCCGCTGTTACCGGATACCAAGAGCGTGGCGATCTCCATCACGTACCAGTCGCTGGAGAAGACGCTGACCGACAGCGACATCAAACCGCTGCAGGAAGGCATGCTTACAACACTCAGAAAGCAGTACAATGCCGTATTGCGCGAAGCATAAAAGCAGGAAGCCGGTTTTCCGGCTTCCTTTTTCTCAAAATGCGGCGGGAAACGCCCGGATTTGTGGCAGTTTTTCGCACTTATGAATTGACTTATGAATTCGCTTTTCATATAATATTAATCGTTGACGAAAGGGCTGATACTCTTGAAATTTAGTAAATCCGAAATGGCCAGATGGCCGGAGGGACGCAAGGACTTCCGGGAAAGTGTTACATTTGATGCAGGTACCTTTGAAAAAAACGGCCGCTTGAGAGATTTGAAAAACGTGGAGATCACGGGAGTTGCTCGCTACGATTCCCTACAACAGCTGCTTTATGTCGAGTATGAAGTCAGTGGGACGATGGTCCTGCCTTGCGCGATCACTCTGGAAGATGTGCTGCGCGATTTCAAGGCTACTGATCACGAGACATTCGCCTTCCGCAAAGTGGAAAAAGATGAAGATGCATCTGAGGTGAAAGGTGAAATCGTTGACTTGATGCCTTCCGTTTATGCTACAATAATGGCGGATGTACCATGGATCGTGCATAAAGAAGGATTAACAGACCTCCCGAAAGGTGACGGATGGGCTGTTATGACGGAGGAGCAATTCGATCAGGAAGATAAGGGAATTGATCCACGTCTTGCCAAATTATTGCAGTATAAACCTGAAGAAGATTAGGAGGAATGAAAGATGGCAGTTCAGCAAAGAAGAGTTTCCAAAACCAGAAAAAACAAACGTAGAACACATTATAAATTAGCCGCTCCGACATTAGTCCGTTGCCCGGCTTGCGGTGCCTTAAAACAGGCTCATCGTATGTGCTCCTGCGGTTATTACGCCGGAAAACAGAATTAGGATCTCATCGAGATCTTTTTTTCTGCTTTTTTTTCACAGCGGATACTTCCACTGTTTTTTTTGCACGTTGCATGCAAGATGTAGCACGCTACACTTTCCTGTGTTAGAATATAGGACGGAAGGGGAAGAGAGTATGGAAGAGAGAAAGAATTCATTCTGGAAAGAGCTGATCCGGATTGCCCTACCGATCTCGCTGCAGTATCTCATCAACATGGTCCTGATCATGGTGGACAATATCATGATCGGAAGACTGAGGGAAGCCAATATTACCGCTGTCTCGATCTGCACCACCTATATCTGGCTCGCATCCACGTTCTTCATGGGACTCTCCGAAGGGCTTGTCATCGTTAGTGCGCGGGCGTACGGACATGATGACAAGGCGAAGATCAAGCGGACCTATTCGCTGGTCATTTCTCTGAATGTCATCGTCGGCGTCCTGTTCTTTTTAGTGACATCCTTTTTCCCGAGGCAGATCATCTCCATCTATACCGATATCGATGAAGTCATCCAGCCGGCCGTGGAATACCTGAACATCGCGAGGTGGTCGGTGCTCTTCAGCAGCATCTCCACCAGTACGGTCATGCTGTTCCAGGCCATGAAGCAGGTCAAGATCGGCTTGGTCAATACGATTGTTTCCTGCGCCGTCAAGGTCATCCTGAACTATCTTTTTATCTACGGGAACTTCGGTTTGCCGGCTCTTGGCGTGCGCGGTGCGGCGCTCTCCACTACGGTGAGCAGGGCACTGGAGCTGATCGTGATGCTGATTTATCTCTTTAAGGTGGATCGGAACCTCCGCTTCCGCCTGACGGATTTTTCGCCGGAAAAAGACCGCTTTGCGATCTCGGAGCTCTTTACGATCACTTATCCGCTTCTGATCATTGACGTATTAAACAACCTGGTGTCTTCGGTTCAGACGATGATTACCGGTCATATTTCCGAATACTATGTCGCCGCAAACTCCATCGTACACAATTCCTGGGTACTGCCTTCCATCAGCAGCTTCGGCCTCTCCATGGCGGCCGGGGTCATGGTGGGCAATGAAATCGGCAAGGGAAATGCCCACGATATCGATGCGTACGGCAGGAAGTTTTTAAAGATTGCTCTGATTCTGGGGCTGATCAATGCCTCCAGCGTTCAGTTGATGATGCCGATTATTTCCGGCTTCTACAACGTGGAAGCGGCTACGCTGGATTTGGCCAGACGCATGAGCTACTTTGCGTCAATCACGACTTTCTTCAATACCTTCAGCAATATCGTCTGCACCGGCGTCATCAAGGCCAGCGGCAAGACGAGAATTCTTTTGATCATCGATTTATTATCCAACTGGATCATCGCGATCCCGCTGGGCTATCTGGCTGCCTTCGTCCTGAAGTGGCCGGTAGAGCTGCTCTATATCATCCTGCGCGGCGGAAACATCTTCAAGAGTATCTGGGGTGCCGATCAGATTCTGCGCAGCAAGTGGTTTACGGCAAGCGATTATACAGACAACACCGTCTCATCCTGAGCGGTGTTTTTCTTTTTCAGGGAAGTTATGATATGATTACTGCGGAACAGAAAAGGAAGGCGTTATGTTACTGCAGGTATCCAAGGCAACCAAATCGTATGGAGCCGACGTCGTATTCTCCAACATTCAGTTTGAAGTCAGGGGAAACGAGAAGATCGCTCTGATCGGCAGAAACGGGTGTGGCAAGACCACACTTTTAAGAGTGATTGCCGGGGAAGAGGAACTGGACAGCGGCAGCATCACGCTCTCAAGCGACACCACGATCGGTTATCTAGCGCAGAGTGCCATTGAGGACGCGGGGCAGACGGTTTACGAGGAACTGCTCAAGGCATACGCTCATTTACTGCGCATGCAGAAGACGCTGGATGAGATGACGGAGCGGATGGCAACGGATTACTCCGAAAGCCTGCTCAATCAGTACGCCTCGCTCTCCCATCAGTTTGAAGAGCTGGGCGGATACGACTATCAGGCGGAATTAAAGACGGTCTTCTTCCAGTTCGGCTTTACGGAGGCGGATCTTAAAAAGCGTGTCGGGGAGTTCTCCGGCGGACAGCGCACCAAGATTGCCTTTGTCAAGCTGCTGTTAAGCAAGCCGGATATTCTGCTTCTGGACGAACCGACAAACCATCTGGATCTCTCTACGATTGAATGGCTGGAAGGCTATCTGCGCCATTACAATAAAGCGGTTGTCGTCGTCAGCCATGACCGGATGTTTCTGGATGATATCTGTGAAGTCGTCTATGAGATGGAATTCGGCTCAATGACGCGTTTTAAGGGCAACTATACGGCGTGGATGGATTTCAAGAAAGTCATGCGGGAGCATCAGAATGCGGCTTACGCCAACCAGCAGAAGGAAATCGAGCGCATTGAGGGACAGATTGAAAAGTTCCGTTATAAGAAAAACAAGGCAGCCTTCGCGCAAAGCAAGATCAAATACCTGGAGCGCATGGAGAAAATCGACTACGTCAAGGAAGACAAAAAGAACTTCCACGCCCATTTCTCTCCGCGCACTCACAGCGGCAATAAAGTACTGACATTAATGAATTATACGGTCGGCTATGACAAACCGCTCTGCACTCTCACGATGGAAATCAAGGCAGGGGAGAGGATCGGCATCATCGGCCCCAACGGCAAAGGCAAGAGTACTTTAGTCAAGTCCATTGTCGGTGCAATTCCGGCACTCAGCGGCGAGATGTTACTCGGGCACCAGGTGGAGATCGGCTACTTCGATCAGCAATTAGCGCAGATCGATTCCGATAAGACGGTGGTCGATGAGCTCTGGAGTCACTATCCAAATCTGGACCGCACGACGATCCGGACGGCACTGGGGAATTTCCTCTTCAGCGGGGATGACGCCTTAAAAGAGGTCAGCGTGCTCTCCGGCGGCGAGAAGGTGCGGCTGTATCTGGCGCGGTTAATGTTACAGCGGGCAAACTTCCTGATTCTCGATGAACCGACGAATCACTTGGACATCATGGGGAAGGAAGCACTGGAAGATGCGCTTTCCGACTATGAAGGGACGCTGTTATTTGTCAGCCACGACCGCTACTTCATCAACAAGCTGGCAACGGGAATCGTGGAAATCGATGAAAACAGCGCGACGTATTACCCGATGAACTATCAGGACTATCTCTTAAAGAAAGAACAGGCAAAGAGTGCTCTCGCTCCGGTAGAGGAAGTCCGCAAAGTGAGGGAGAAACCGCAACGCAGGCTGGACTATAAGAAGGAAATCAAACGGCTGGAAGAGCAGATCGAAAAGGCCGAGGGAAATCTGGAGGAGCTGCAGGAGCTGCGCTTTTCTCCGGAATATTATCAGGATGCTCAGAAACTCAATTCCCTTTACGAGGAGATCGATGAAAAGCAGATCGAGATTGAAAATCTGTATGCCCTCTGGGAAGAGTATTCCGAGATATACGAAAAGAGCCAATCATAACGGCTGGACATGACATCAAAGACAGAAAAAGCTTCTTGGGGGAGAAGCTCCTTCTGTCTTTTTTTCAAAAGGAGGGAGAAAGAGGTTGCTTCCGTTTTTGTATTGCAAGTGACAGGGGGAAAGCATGGATATCGGACAGGAAGCAAAGATTATCATCTATATCTTTCAGAAGTATCGCGGGATCGCTGAAAAGAAAGATCTGGCGGACGATGAGATTGCCCAGCAGTTCCGCATCTCCGTCGATGAGATTCTCTCTCAGATGGACAGAGAGTCCGCCCGCATCCTGAGGTCTGACTTCATTCTTCAGAAGGATCCCGACTGGTATCTGAACTATTACTCGAAATCCACCTATATCCGCCTGAAGAGCGTCGCAATCCGCAAATTTATCAATTTACTAAACAAATGAAAGATGCTATGATTTTTACAGAGGAAAATTACCATATGGACACATTTCATCTAATCAAACAACTGGTTTCCGAGAAGACAAATGCAGATGTTTTGCCGACTTCAACTCTGAGGGATTTGAAGATCGATTCCATTGATCTGGTTGACGTGATCATGGAACTCGAAGAGACATTGAACATCCGTTTTGAAGACTCGGAACTTTTTGAGTTGAAGACGGTGAGTGATGTGGTCCGTCTGGTCGATGCCAAGAAGCATAATTAATTAGGAGGATCTATGTTAAAAGGTATTGCCGCCAGTAGCGGTGTCGTCGTCGCAAAAGTATTTAAATACGAACATCCTACATTCACAATTGAAAGAGCCGAAGAACCAACGGAAGTCGCGCTGGAAAAATTCCACAACGCTCTTGAAAGATCAAAAGAAGATATCACGAAAATCAAGGAAAAAGCTGCAGGCAGATTATCTGCAGAAGAACTCGCCATTTTTGATGCTCACTTAATGGTCGCGGAAGACCCGGAATTCGCAGATCAGGTCGAAGCCATGATCCAGAACGACGGAGTGAACGCAGCTTATGCCGTAGAGCAGGTTGCCAACCAGTTCGTCACAATGTTCGAATCTCTGGAAGATCCGTATTTCAAGGAAAGAGCAGCGGACATCAAGGACGTTACTTACCGTATTAAATGCCACTTAATGGGTGTCAAGATTCCTGATCTGTCCTTAATCAATGAAGAAGTCATCATCGTTGCCAACGACCTGACTCCGTCCGATACGGCTCAGCTGGACAAACAGTATGCCAAGGGCTTCGTAACGGAAGTCGGCGGCCGTACTTCCCACTCCGCCATCATGGCCAGATCTCTGGAAATCCCGGCAATCGTCGGCTGCACGGGCATCTTAAAAGCTGCTCAGAACGATGATGTTCTCGCACTCAACGCCTTAGACGGAACAGTTATCATCAATCCGGATGAAGACGTCGTGAAAGACTATGCCGAAAAAGCTGCGAAGTATGCAGAAGAAAAAGAAGAATTAAAGAAACTGAAAGATGCCGCGAGCGTCTCCGTTGACGGACATCATGTCGAACTCGTCGGCAACATCGGTACTCCAAAAGATGCACAGGGCGTTCTGGATAACGGCGGCGAAGGTGTCGGCTTATACCGTACGGAATTCTTATATATGAACTCCAACGAACTCCCGACGGAAGATGAACAGTTTGAAGCATACAAAGCGGTTCTCGAAGCCATGAATCCGCGTCCGGTCGTCGTCAGAACACTGGACATCGGCGGTGACAAGAAACTGCCTTACTTACCGATTCCGGAAGAAATGAACCCGTTCTTAGGTTACCGTGCAATCCGCTTATGCTTAGACAGAACGGATATCTTCCGTACACAGGTCAGAGCCTTATTAAGAGCCAGCGCGTATGGTGATCTGCGCATCATGTTCCCGATGATCGCCACGATCAATGAATTCCGTGCCGCAAAAGCCATCGTTAAGGAAGAAGAAGCCAACCTGAGAGCGGAAGGCGTCAAAGTCAGTGACAATTACCAGGTCGGTATGATGGTTGAGATCCCGGCAGCTGCCATTCTGGCAGACCAGTTTGCCAAGGAAGCGGATTTCTTCTCCATCGGTACCAACGACTTAATTCAGTACAGCATGGCTGCCGACCGTATGAGCAAACCGGTCAGCTATCTGTATCAGCCGCTGAACCCGTCCATCCTGCGCTTAGTCAAGCTGACCATCGAAGGCGCTCACAAAGAGGGCAGATGGTGCGGTATGTGCGGTGAGATGGCCGGTGATGAAATCGCCGTTCCGGTTCTTCTCGGTTTAGGTCTGGATGAATTCTCCATGAGTGCAACATCCATCTTAAAGGCCAGAAGAATGGTCCGCAGACTGAGCTATGAAGACTGCAAGAAACTCGCAGCCGAAGCCGTACAGCTCTGCCGTGCGGAAGAAGTTGAAGAACTCGTCAAGAAAGCACTGAATAAATAGTTCGTAAAAACAGAAATCAATCAAACAGAGGATACGCAGGTATCCTTTGTTTTTTCTCTGGGAAAAGGGTACAATGAAACAGAAGAGGGTTATCTATGAAGGTCATGTTTATCAGCAGTATGGGAGGACACTTAAACGAGCTCTTGCAGCTGAAAGAGCTTTTTGATGAGGTGGACTACCGCATTGTAACGGAAAAGACGAAGACAACGGAATATCTTGCCGAAACGTATCCCGGTAAGGTTGATTATCTTGCTTACGGCACGAAGCACCATCTCTTTTCCTATCTCTTTATCTTTGCCTTCAACATCCTGAAGTCTCTGGTACTCTTTCTGAAGTTCCGTCCGAAATGCGTGATTACGACCGGTACCCATACCGCGGTGCCGATGTGCTATATTGCCCGCTTATTCGGAGCCAAGGTCGTCTGGATTGAAACCTTCGCCAATGCCGAAAGCAAGACGGTGGCGGGAAGACTCGTCTACCCGATCGCCAATCTCTTTATCGTGCAGTGGGAAAAGATGCTGGAACTCTATCCGAAAGCCGTCTATGGAGGCTGGATCTTCTGATGATACTCGTAAGTTTGGGAACGCAGGACAAGGAATTTGTCCGCTTATTGCGTGATGTGGAAAAGGCAATTGAAGAGGGCGACATTCAGGAGGAAGTCGTGGCCCAGATCGGCCAGACGAAGTTCACTTCCGACAAGATGAAGCTTGTGGACTTCTTGAATGAAGCGGAATTCTCCGCCTTATTAAAGGAGGCCCGCATACTCATCACCCACGGCGGGGTAGGGACGATTATCCATGCCGTCAATGCGCAGAAACCGGTCATTGCCTGTGCGCGCTTGGCGAAGTATGGCGAGCACCATAACGACCATCAGCTGCAGATCATCGAGCGCTTTGCGAAGATGGGCTGTCTGATCCCGTATTATGACGGCGACTCTCTCAAAGAGCGCCTAAAGGAAGCGGAGCACTTTGTGCCAAACGGCTATCAGAGCAACACTTCCAACTTTGTGAATCTCTTGCGCAGCTACTTAAAACAGATTGAAAAGTAAAGCCCGGATGCCTGAAAACATCCGGCTTTTTATGAAAGGGCTTACGGCTTTTACGGGGGAAAATTCGTGCATTTAGTTGTTTTCTTTTCATAAGCAATTATGGTATGATAAATGAGTTGAAATAAAAGAGGTAAGAAAGAAATGGCTAAAAGTGTATTTAGTTTAAACTTCCACGGCAGAAATCTGACAGTGGAATGCGGGGAATTAGCCAAACAAGCCAGCGGTGCTGTATTAGTCCGCTATGAAGATACGGTCACGTTAAGCACGGCCGTGGCTGCAAATGAGCCGAAGGATGTAGATTTCTTCCCATTAACAGTCAGTTTCGAAGAAAAACTATATTCAGTTGGTAAGATTCCTGGAGGATTTTTAAGAAGAGAAGGCAGACCGAGTGAACATGCCACTCTGTCCGGTCGTTTGATCGACAGAACATTACGTCCGCTCTTTGCCGAAGGTTTCCGTAACGAAGTTCAGGTCGTCAACACAGTCTTATCCGTCGACCAGGACTGCTCTGCCGAAATGGCAGCAATGTTCGGTGCTTCTCTGGCATTATGCATCAGTGACATTCCGTTCAACGGACCGATCGCCGGCGTTATCGTCGGACATGTCGATGGCGAATTCGTCATCAACCCGTCCAGTGAACAGATGGAACGCAGCGACCTCAGCCTGACGGTTGCCGGTACGGCAAAGGCCATCAACATGGTTGAAGCAGGCGCGAAGGAAGTCTCCGAAGACTTAATGGTCGATGCACTGATGTTCGCACATGAAAACATCAAGGTCTTATGTGCCTTTGAAGAAGAGATCATCAAAGCGGTCGGCAAGCCGAAACGCGAAGTTGTTCTCTACCAGGTCGACCCGGAAGTCGACAGAGAGACCCGTGATCTTGTCCAGGCTGATCTCGAAGCCGCAGTCAAGATCAAAGACAAACTCGAAAACTATGCCAAGATCGATGAGCTGACAGCGAAGGCAGTTGCTCACTTCGAAGAAAAGGAATATGCGAGTGAAAAAGAACAGACGAAAGTGATCAAACAGGTCAAAGAGATCTGCAACTCCATCGTCGCAAATGAAATCAGAAGACTGATCGCCGTTGAACACATCCGTCCGGATGGACGTAAGGTTGACGAGATCCGTCCGCTCGATTCTCAGGTTGACTTATTACCGAGAGTTCACGGTTCCGCATTATTCACCAGAGGTCAGACACAGGTCTTAAGTGTCACGACATTAGGTGCTTTAAATGACAACCAGATCATCGACGACTTAACGGAAGTCGAATACAAGAGATTCATGCATCACTACAACTTCCCGCCTTATTCCGTAGGTGAAACAGGCAGAATGGGAAGCCCGGGCAGAAGAGAAATCGGACACGGTGCTTTAGGTGAACGTGCCTTAAGCCAGGTCATGCCGAGTGAAGAAGAATTCCCGTATGCGATCCGTACGGTTGCGGAAGTTCTGGAATCCAACGGTTCCTCTTCCCAGGCCAGTATCTGTGCCGGTACGATGAGCTTAATGGCAGCAGGTGTCCCGATCAAGGCTCCGGTTGCCGGTATCGCCATGGGTTTAATCACATGGGGTGATGATTATACGATCTTAACGGATATCCAGGGTGCTGAAGACCACTACGGTGATATGGACTTCAAGGTTGCCGGAACGGATAACGGTATCACTGCTCTGCAGATGGATATCAAGATCGAAGGCGTTGACGCCAAGATCTTAAAGGAAGCTCTGGCACAGGCTCACAAGGCCCGTGAAGAGATCATGGCAAACATGATGGCTGCCATACCTCATTACAGAGAACAGGTCAGCAAATATGCACCGAAGATCGCTCAGCTGCACATTGATCCGGATAAGATCAGAGATGTCATCGGCAGCGGCGGAAAAGTTATCAACCAGATCATTGCGGAATGCGATGATGTCAAGATCGACATTGATGATGACGGAAAGGTCTTAATCTATCATCACGATATCGAAGCGATCAACAAAGCGAAAGCGATGATTGAAAATATCGTCCGTGTCGCCAAGGTCGGCGAAATCTACGATGCCAAAGTTGTCCGTCTGGAAAGCTACGGCGCATTCGTCGAACTCTTCCCGGGAACTGACGGTTTATTACATGTCTCCAAGATTGCTTACGAGAGAGTGGAAAAACCGAGCGATGTCCTGAAGATGGGTGATATCGTACGTGTTATCGTCACGGAAATTGACGATAAGGGAAAGGTCAGCGTTTCCCGGAAAGCTTTACTTGAAAAACCGGAAGGCTTCAAGGAAAGAGAAAACACCAGAAGACGCAATGACAAAAAAGGCGGCAAAAAGGAAAACACCGAAGAAGCTGCTTAACAGAAAGTAATTGAATGATAGCCCCTGTCCATGGGGCTATCTTATTATCACAGGAGGGAAAAGGCATGCGAATGAGAACAAAACCCTGGGCAAAGGGGTATCTGGAACAGGAACACTCAATCTTAATCGAACATCCGGAAGAAAACCGGGGAAAATGGAGAGAGCTTTTGCCTTTTGACACTC
>JAZQFH010000014.1:0-12836 GCA_045539425.1 Erysipelotrichaceae bacterium | reverse complement strand
GGTCTGCTTTCATTAGCAGACCACTATCAGTTCGTACATAGTTATTGAATTTCGAACCGCCGTATACCGAACGGTACGTACGGTGGTGTGAGAGGTCGGAAATAAATAGGAGGAAACCTATTTATTTCCTCCTACTCGATTCCTCTTTTGGTATTCCATTTGATTAATTTCTCTATTATGTTATAATCTTTCTTGTTATATAGTTCTTCTAATGCAGGAGGACTGGGAGGTTTATTTTGGACGATCCGCTTATAGGACAGTTGCTATTACAGATTATCTTGATATTTTTCAATGCGGTTTTTGCCTGTGCGGAAATTGCTGTGATATCCATGAACGACAACAAGCTCGACCTCATGGCATCTTCGGGTGACAAACGTGCCAGACAACTGGTTGATCTGACGGATCAGCCTGCGAAGTTTCTGTCCACGATTCAGGTCGGGATCACGCTTGCCGGATTCCTGGGTTCTGCCTTTGCGGCAGACAGTTTTGCCAACAGGATCGTGACCGCATTTTCTCATGTTTCCTGGATCAATCCGGGAATCTTAAAAACGCTGTCCGTTGTACTTGTTACTTTGATTTTATCCTACTTCACGCTGATCTTCGGCGAGCTTGTCCCGAAGAGAGTGGCTCAGCGCAAAGCCGAATCGCTGGCACTGGGCATGGCAGGATTTTTGACATTTGTCTCAAAACTGTTTGCGCCAATCGTATGGCTGCTTACGTTCAGCACCAATACGGTGCTCCGTCTGCTCGGCATCGACCCGAATGAAGAGGAAGAGACGGCAACGGAAGAAGAAATCCGTATGATGGTGGATGCCGGAAGCGAAAAGGGCACCATCGATGAAACGGAAAAGGAAATGATTCAGAACGTCTTTGAGTTTGATGACATCTCCGCAGAGGAAGTCATGACGCACAGGACGGACTGCGATATCTTATGGGAAGAAGATTCCGACGAAGTGTGGAAAGAGACGATCAACAACTCCCGTCACAGCTTCTACCCGATCTGCGGGGAATCCGTGGATGACATTATCGGCGTATTAAACGCCAAGGAATACTTCCGCCTGGCGGATCAGAGCCGGCAGAACGTGATCGATCATGCCGTTAAGGCACCGTTCTTCGTTATTGAATCGGTGAAGCTGGACGACCTCTTCTTCACGATGCAGAAGAGCAAGAACCACTACGCCATCGTTCTGGATGACTACGGCGGTTTCAGCGGTGTCATTACCATGAATGACGTTCTGGAACAGCTGGTCGGCAATCTGGAGGAGAGCGGAGACGACGTCATCGAAGACGATCCGATTCTGGAGAAGATCGATGATGATAACTGGAAGCTAAACGGCTACGTTTATATGGAAGATCTGATCAAGGAGATCAATGTCCATATCGATCCGGAAGACTGCGACACCTTTACAAGTTACGTCTTCTCGCAGCTCGGTTCCGTACCGGATGACGGCAAACAGCTGGATCTGAAAGTGGGACCGGTGGAAATTCATGTGTCCCGCATCGAAGATCACCGGATTGAGGAAGCAACGCTTCATATCAACCGGGATGAAATTAAAGAGGAAGAAGAAGACTAGGTTTTTCTAAGGGGAAAAGAACCAATGGAGAGAAAAATATCTCTGATTGCGGCAGATGTTGACGGCACGCTTGTCGTCAAGGGCGGCAATCTGATGGAGAAAACCAGAAAGGCAATCAATGAACTGCACAAAAGAGGCATTCTGTTCGGGATTGCCAGCGGCAGACCGGTAGACCGCCGGATCTCCGACTATGCACAGGATTGGGACCTGGATTTTGATTTCGATTTTGTCATCGGTACCAACGGCGGTGAACTCTACGAGAAAAAAAGCGGGGTAACGGAAAAGTTCTATCCGCTTTCCCGGGAAACGCTGAAAGAGATTCTGGATATGCTGAGCGCGATCGGTGCCAATGCCATCATCTACCGCAACGGATACGATGATATCTATGCTTTGAAATTCGATGAGTTTCTCAAGCAGAGCCAGGGACGCAACCAGTCCCATATCACGATCGGTACGCCGGAAGAACTGGCAAAGGAACCGGCCGGGAAGATCGAAGTGCATATGCACCCAAGCAAAAAAGCGGAATTCCTGAAGCTTGTGCAGCAGCATGCTTCCAAAGATTACACCTATATCCAGACGTTTGAAGTTGCCGATCACTGCACGATCGAATTCATGGATCCGCGCGTCAACAAAGGGCTTGCCTTACATAAGCTCAGTGAGAAAACGGGCATTCCGATGGAAGAAATCATGGCCATCGGCGATATGGATAACGACTTCGCCTTATTAAAGGAAGCCGGAGTTGCCGTGTGCATGAAAAACGGCTGTGATGCCTGCAAGGAAATTGCGGATGACATCACGGAGTACGACGTATTTAATGACGGAGTCGGGGAATACCTGTATTCAACATTATTAAAGTAATCAGTCATACCGGAAGGTATGGCTTTTCTTTTTGAAAAAAAGTGGATAAAAGCGGTTTTCGCTCCAATGCGGAGCGGGCTTCTTTATCTCTTTTTTCTTTTGTTTTATAATTTTTATAAGCAGTAATGCAGTTATCATCAGGAAAGGGGTTATCGTTTATGAAGTATACGGAACGGGTTTTAGAAGAAGTTAAAGCGAGAGATAAGGATCAGCCGGAATTCCTTCAGGCAGTGGAGGAAGTCGTTGAAAGTCTGGATCCGATTTTTGAAAAACATCCGGAATATGAAGATATGGCCGTTCTGGAACGGCTGGTAGAGCCGGAACGCGTGATCGTCTTCAAGGTCAGCTGGGAAGATGACAACCACAAGATCCACGTGAACCGCGGCTTCCGCGTCCAGTATAACGGCGTGCTTGGCCCGTATAAGGGAGGGCTGCGCTTCGCACCGAGCGTCAATCTGGGCGTCATTAAATTCCTTGGATTTGAGCAGACGTTCAAGAATTCTCTGACCACGCTTCCCATGGGCGGAGGCAAAGGCGGAAGCGACTTTAATCCGAAGGGCAGAAGCGATGCGGAAGTCCGCAGGTTCTGTCAGGCCTTCATGCGGGAACTCTATCGTCATATCGGCCCGAACACGGATGTCCCGGCAGGGGACTTCGGCGTCGGCGGAAGAGAGATCGGTTATCTGTACGGCGAATACCGCCGTCTGACGGACCGCAATGATCAGGGTGTCTTAACGGGTAAAGGACTCTCCTATGGCGGATCTTTAGCCAGAAAACAGGCAACCGGCTACGGCCTCATCTATTTTGTCAATGAAGTTCTGAAGAGACAGAATGACTCCTTAAAGGGAAAGAGAGTTATCGTCAGCGGCTGCGGAAACGTTGCCATCTATGCGGTGGAAAAGGCACTGCAGTGCGGAGCCGTGGTGATCGGCATGAGCGATTCCAAGGGTTATATTCTGGATGATGAGCTCGATCTCGATGAAATCAAGGAAATCAAGGAAGTCAAACGTGCTTCTTTGGAAACATACAGCAAGGGCGAATACCACTCCGGCAGCATCTACGACGCCAAGGGCCTCAAAGCCGATGTCGTCTTACCGTGCGGCATTCAGAACGAAATCGATCTGAAACGGGCGGAAAACATTGCGTCGATGGGTGTGAAACTGGTGGCGGAAGGTGCCAACATGCCGAATAACAATGAGGCGATTGCTTTCTATCAGAAGGAAAAGATCACCTATGTTCCGGGCAAGGCTTCCAATGCCGGCGGCGTTGCGGCAAGCGGTCTGGAAATGAGCCAGAACTCGCTGCGTCTCTCCTGGAGTTTTGAGGAAGTTGATCAGAGACTGCAGAACATCATGAAGGGAATCCATGAGCAGTGTCTGAATGCGATGAAGGAATACGATCTGGATCCTTCCGACTACAAGAGTGCCGCGAATATCGCGGGAGCCCTGAAAGTCATCGAAGCGATGCTCGCTCAGGGAGAATACTAATCCATGGAGTCCGTTTCACCGAAAAAAATCGCGTTGTTCCTTCTGTGTGTTTTCCTCTCGCCCTTTGCGACCTGTCTGGCGCTGAAGGCGAATATCGGAACCGGGGCGTACAGTGCCTTAAGCAAGACGCTCTCTCCGTTATTAAACATCCGGATCGGAACGCTGCAGGCGATCTTTAACTCCGTCTGCATTCTGGTGGAATGGATCTTACTGAAAAAGAGTTTTAAACTGTGCCATTTTCTGCAGTTCTTTATGGCCATTGCGATGGGAAGTCTGACGAATTATTTCTACTATGTCTTCTTCCGGAATTTTGCCGTAGAAAACTATGTTCTGAGAGTGGCGCTTTTAGTTATCGGAGATATCGTCAACAGCTTTGCGGTGTCGATGCTTCTGAATCTGGATCTGGTATCGACACCGCTCGGCGGCATGTGCCATGTGGTGTCAAATACCCTGAAGAAGCCGTATGCCTTCTCCCGCCAGGGAGTGGATATACTCTGCTTAGCCGTGATTGCCATCTGCGTTCTGTTTTTCCACGGGGAACTCTCCGTAAGAGAGGGGACGATCCTCTCGGCACTGGAATTCGGACCGTTAGTGGATTTCTGGCTGGCGAGAACGAAGAAAATCAGTTCATAAGAGAAAAGGGGAAGATGAAACATGATCATTAAAAACGGGAAAGTATTTATTGACGGCAGTTATCATGAAGTGGATGTGCGTGTTACCAACGGTGTAATACGCGAGATTGGGGAAGATCTCAAATACGATGAGGTATTTGATGCCGAGGGGAAATATGTCTTTGCGGGCTTTATGGACACGCATATTCACGGCGCCTGCAGGACCAACTGCGGCAGCAGTGTGGAAAGCATGAAGCAGATCTGCGCCTCTTTACCGCAGTATGGGGTGACTTCGTTCATCCCGACACCGTTAGATGACGGAGAACCAACACATTGCGCAAATCTGATTAAAAACATCCGGGCGGCCAAAGGTTCACCGGGAGCGGATATCCTGGGCATTTTCATCTATTCCGCCTATAAGAACCGCTCCATCTCCTACTATGCACCGCCAATCAATCCGACAAAGGAGCGTACGCTGGCCTTATGTGACAATGATCTGAGCGACATCCGTTCCATTATCATCGCACCGGAACTTCCGGGCGGACAGGAACATATTTCGTGGCTGGTGGAAAACGGCGTCATTCCGGCCATAGGCTTCTCGGAAGGCTTTGCGGAGGATATCCGTGAAGCAGTCAGACGCGGAGCAAGGCTGACGGACCACTTCCCTAACGGCTTCCCGGCACTCGATCATCATATCTCGCAGGGCACAACGCAGTGCTTACTGGAAGATCAGCTGTACATGCAGCTGAATCCGGACTGCATCCATGTTGCTCCGGAATTTATTCAGATGATGTTCCGCGTCAAGGGGGAAGATAAGTTTGTGGCGGTTTCGGATTCCTCGGAGCTGATGGGAGCACCGGAAGGGGAATACCAGATGGGGAACAAGACGGTCTATATCCGTGACGGTGCCGTCAGAGACAAAAACGGCAAACTGGTGACGGGCGCCCATACGTTTGATGAGAACATGCGTACCTTCAAAGCGAAAGGTTTCTCGATGGAGACGATCGGAAAGATCTTCAGTGAGAATGCAGCAAACGCCTTCCAGATCAGGGACCGTGGTAAAATTGAAACCGGAAGACGGGCAGATCTGGTCATCATGAGCGAGGATCTGTTTGTGGAAAGAACCATGATCGACGGAAAATGGTTCTATGTGAAATAGCGAGGTGAATATGAGTATCAGAGAAGAACAGCCGAAAAAACTCGGCTTCGGGACAATGCGCCTGCCGGTCAAAGCCGATGGCAGCATCGATTATGAAACCTACTGTCAGATGGTGGACTGCTTCCTTTCAAAAGGATTCCGTTATTTTGATACAGCCTATCCGTACCATGACGGACAGAGCGAGATAGCCTTACGGGAATGTCTAATAAAGCGTCATGACAGAAGTGAGTTCACGGTTGCGGACAAGATGCCGCAGTGGTCGCTTAGGGAAGTGGAAGATCTTGAGCGGATCTTTACCGAACAGCTGAACAAGTGCGGCGTGGAGTATTTTGACTACTATCTTCTGCACAACATGAATAAAGATACCTATGCCATCTGTCAGAAGGTGGACGGCTTTGCCTTCTTACGCAAGATCAAGGCAGACGGCAGGGCAAAACATATCGGCTTCTCCTTCCACGATACCCCGGAACTTCTGGATGAAATACTGGAACTGCATCCGGAAGTGGAATTCGTGCAGCTGCAGATCAACTATTTCGACTGGGAGAGCGAAAGCATTCAGTCAAGAAAATGTTACGAAGTGGCTGTGAAGCACAACGTGGAAGTTGTCGTCATGGAACCGGTCAAGGGCGGTAATCTGGCGAATCTGAAAGGGAAAGCCGCAGAGATGCTGCCGCATGACGGCTCGCAGGCTTCCTATGCCATCCGCTTTGTGGCGACACTGCCGCAGGTCTTCATGGTTCTCAGCGGCATGAGCACTCCGGCACAGATGGAAGACAATACGTCCTATATGGAAAACTTCATTCCGCTCAAAGAGGAGGAAGTCGGCCTGCTTTTAGAAGTGGCGGAAGAACTGAAGAGAGTGGAACTGATCCCGTGCACAGATTGCCGCTATTGCATGGAGAACTGCCCGATGGGCATTCCGATTCCGCGCATCTTCCGCTTAATGAATACACAGAAACAGTTCAATACATTTGCCAATCCGAAGGAACGTTATCAGAAGATGACGGAAGGAAAGGCAAAAGCATCCGAATGTCTGCACTGCGGTGTATGTGAAATGCACTGTCCGCAGCATATTGAAATCAGAAGCCTCTTGGAGAAGGCAGCGGAGGAATTTGAATGAGCGCAAAAGACTATCTGATCAATGAGATCACTTTGGCCGTGGAAAAAGACGGTAAGGTTTATATCTCCGGATTACGGGGCATTAAACCGGTATTAAACTTCATCGATGAAGGCAATATTCTGAAAGGCGCTTCCGTTGCCGACCGCATCATCGGCAAGGCTTCGGCGATGCTATTGGCGAAAGCGGGAATCAGGGAGCTGTACGCGGAAGTCTTAAGCGAGAGCGGGGAAGCCATCCTCAGGAAATACAACATTCCGTACTCCTATGGCTCCAAGGTGGAATACATCGTCAACCGTACCAATACGGGAATGTGCCCGATGGAGATGACGGTTAAGGATATCGATGATCTGGAAGAAGCGGAAAAGGCTCTGCGCAATAAGGTTAGGGAACTCTCGGCACAGGCAAAATAAAGAAACATATAAACAGCGGTGATTTGTTGAGAATCGCCGCTGTTTTGTGTATCATAGCCGTATGAGGTGACTTATGAAGTATCTGAAAGAGTTTTTGATTATTGCGGCCGTCTCCTTTCTCGGGGAAGTGCTGCACGAAATACTGCCGCTGCCGATTCCGGCCAATATCTACGGAATCATCCTCATGCTCGCTTTGCTGATCAGTAAGGCGGTAAAGCTGGAACAGGTGAAAAATGCCGCGCATTTTCTCATTGAGGTGATGCCGCTGATGTTTATTCCGGCTGCGGTGGGCTTAATGAATTCGTGGGAGATGTTATCGGCAAACTGGCTGGCCTATCTTCTGATTACGTTACTGTCTACTTTGATCGTGATGGCCGTCAGCGGAAGGCTGACCCAGGCGGTAACGGGAAAGGGGGAGAAGTAAGATGAATGAGATCTTAAAGAATTCCCAGTTCTTCGGAATCTGTCTCTCGCTCTGGACCTACTTTATCGGCATGTGGCTGAAACGGAAGCTGAAATGGGCTGTTCTGAATCCGCTTCTGATTGCCATTTTATTAAGCATTGCGGTGCTCCTAATATTCCGCATCGATTATGAAACCTACTATCAGGGCGCGAAATACATCAGTTATTTCCTGACTCCGGCTACGGTGGCACTGGCCATTCCGCTTTATGAGCAGATAGATCAGCTGAAGAAAAACTGGAAAGCCATCTTAGTGGGAATCACGTCCGGTGTTCTGACTTCGGGCGGATCGATCCTTCTTTTATCCAAACTGTTCGGATTCACGCAGGCGGAATTTGTGACCTTCTATCCGAAGTCCATTACAACCGCCATCGGCATGAGCCTTTCGGAAGAAATGGGCGGTTATGTGGCGATTACGGTGGCGGCGATCGTCATCACCGGCGTGTTCGGCAATATCGTGGCGGAAGCGGCCGTGAAGCTCTTCGGTATCAGAAACCGCGTGGCGAAGGGAATTGCCATCGGTTCGGCATCGCATGCCATCGGGACGGCCAAAGCCATGGAGATGGGAGAAGTGGAAGGCGCCATGTCCTCGCTTTCCATCGTGCTCTCCGGTATCTTAACCGTAGTGCTGGCAAATCTGTTTCTAATGCTGTACTAAAAAAACCGACCTGCGTCGGTTTTTGTTTTACTTTTCCTTCTGCTCTTTTTTCATCTTCAGCCAGTTGTAAAAGCCGTAGATGTCATTGACCAGATAGACGATATTGCTGATAAGCAGCGGAATGTTTCTGGTGTCCCCGTTGAATATCGGTACGATCCAGAAGGCAATCTTCGGCACGGCGCTCAGAATAAAAAAGATGTAGAAGATCTCCGAAGCTTTCGCCATGAAGTAGAAAGCCAGAATGGTGGCAATCATGCTGAAGGTGGAAATGATAAGCATATCCGTATGGAAGTATTTCAGCATGAAGTAGTACGGGACAGCCATGATAAGCTGCGAAAGAATCGGGATCAGGATTTCTTTTGTGGAAAGCGTGGCGATCCTCACTTCCTCTTCCTTTCCTTCCCTGCGGCGTTTGATCCAGTTATACAGGCCGTAGAAGGAGATCGGCATGACGATGAGGAAGTTGGTGATCACTTCGCTGTAATAGCGGTTCTGAAAGGAAATGATGGAATAGATCAGATTACCGATAATTCCGAAGTAGTAGTTGGCAACTCTTCCCTTGGCGGAAAGAATGGCGTTGCAGATATTGAACGCCCCGGCAATCAGGGCAAACGGGTTGGAACGGTTCAGGATGCCAATGACCAAGGTGACGATCTGTCCTGTGAGGAACAGTACGGTTTCAAACGGGGTCCATCCTTCAAATATCTTTTTCATCTTTGTTCTCCTTTCCCGCAACGTATTCCATTATACCATGTTATGCCTTGGAAGAAAGAGAGTTGCATTCGTAAAGAGGGAGGAAAAATATTATAATAAGAGTAGACAGAAAAGAGGAATCATCTATGTGGAACGGATTTAATGTCAAAGACTATTCCGGCATGATCGCGGAAACGATCACGATGGAAACCGCTAACGGGGAAGAGATCCGGGCATATTATTCCCGTCCGATCTCAGAGACACCGGTGGCGAGCCTGGTTTTAATACCGCATATGCCGGGTTGGGATGAATACTGCCGGGAGGCGTGCCGGAGATTTACGGAACACGGCTACGCGGTCCTTTGTCCGGATATTTATACGCGCTACGGGGACGGAACCCCGGGAGAAGTGGCGAAAAGAGCCATGGATGCCGGAATGGTGAGCGATGAGAGCGTCATGAAAGATACGCAGGCATCCATCAACTTCTTGCGTGAGTCTTCCAATTCCAACCAGAAAGTCGGTGTCATCGGCATGTGCTCCGGCGGCAGGCATACGTTCCTGGCTGCCTGTACACTGAGCGGCGTCGATGCCGCTGCGGACCTCTGGGGTGGAGGCGTCGTCATGAAAAAAGAAAGTCTGAGCCCGGCCCGCCCGCAGTCTCCAAGCGACTTTGCAGAACAGCTGAGCTGCCCTCTGATCGGTATCTTCGGAAACGATGACAGAAGCCCGTCGCGGGAGGAAGTGAACCAGCTGGAAGAACTTCTGAAGAAATATGAGAAGGATTACGTGTTCTACCGCTATGACGGAGCGGGACACGGCATCTGGTATTATGACAAACCGATGTACCGCATCGAAGCGGCCATGGATTCATTCAACAAAGTACTGGAATTCTTTGACAGGCATTTAAAGTAGTATGACACGCGATTTTGCGTTAATGGTAAAACCGGTGGGAGCACTCTGCAACATGCGCTGCTCCTACTGTTACTATCTGGAAAATGAAGTCTCCGCGCGCTCCGTCATGAAAGAGGAAACGCTGCGGGAGCTCATTCAAAACTACATCGCTTCCCGAGAAGGGAAAGCGGTGTCTTTTGTGTGGCATGGCGGAGAGCCGACGCTGGCCGGAATCCCGTTCTTTCAGAAAGCCGTCTCCTATCAGAAAGAGTTTCTCAGCGAGGGACAGCAGTGCTGGAACAACCTGCAGACAAACGGCTACGCCTTAAATGAGGAGTGGTGCCGCTTTTTAAAAGAAAACCGCTTTGATGTTGGCGTATCGCTGGATGGGACCAAGCTGATCCACGATAAAAACCGGAGGGATGCCAAAGGGAACCCGACGTATAATACCATCGTGAAGAATATCCGCATGCTGGAACAATACGGAATCAGACCGGACCTTTTATGCACGGTGAACAGTGAGAGCGTCACGCGTCCTTTGGAGGTCTATAGGACGCTGAGAGATCTCAATACCGGATGGATCCAGTTCATCCCGGTCGTAAATCACATCGGAAACGGAGAAGTAAGCGCGGACTCCGTTTCAGCGGAAGAGTATGGGGAGTTTCTGACGGAGATCTTCAAGAGGTGGATCACGGAGGATCTCGGGAAAGTGAACGTGCAGCTTTTTGTGGAGCTGTTGCAGCACGCATGCGGCTACCCGGTGAGCTTATGCACCCTGCAGAAGAGGTGCGGCAACGTGCTGGCGGTGGAAGCGGACGGAAGTGTTTACAGCTGCGACCATTTTGTCAGAAAAGAGAATTATCTCGGAAATGTGCATACTTCTCTTTCAGAGATGATTTCAAGCCCGCTGCAGGAAGAATTCGGCCTAAGAAAACAGGAAGGCCTGCCAAAGGAATGCGTTTTGTGTGACTTTGTTTCCTTCTGTAACGGCGGCTGCTTAAAAGACAGGATACTGAGTGATAGGAGATACTATCTCTGCGCGGGAATGAAACAGTTCCTTTCTTCGGCAAATCCGTATTTGAAGGCGTTTGTCACGCTGGAAAAACAGCAGGCAACGCAGAAGAAAATCATGGAGCAGATGCGAAAAATCAGAGAAAGTGAAAAGTGAAGTATTTTACTCAAATATGATATGATAAACAGAGGGGAGAACATCTCCCTTTTCGATAAATGAACATTAGGGGGAGGCAATATGAAAAAACTGTTTGGCGGAATAGAGCTGACATGGACGAAAATCATCCTGTGGGCAATTATCGCAGGCGTCTATACGGCACTGATGGCTTTGATCAAGCCTCTGGAATTTACATCGTTTAATACGATTACGGTATCGTTTGAATACTGGATCTTAATCGGTATCATCATTATCATGAACAGCAAGTCCAATCTGGACTCGGCTTTAAAGTGCTTTGTCTTCTTTCTGATCTCACAGCCGCTGGTCTATCTGATCCAGGTTCCGTTCAACGATTACGGCTGGGGCATCTTTGTTTATTACCGCTACTGGTTCTTATGGACGCTGTTCACGCTTCCGATGGGCTATATCGGTTACTACATGAAACAGGGAAAATGGTGGGGATACGTGATCCTCTCACCGATGATCTTCCTGTTAGCGCAGTCCTACTTCCTGTATCTGGGGGACTTTATGTTCTACCGGCCGAGATACCTTCTGACGGTGCTCTACTGTGCGGTGATGATCATCGGTCTTCCAATCTGGCTCTTTGAAGACAAGAGAATTCAGAGAGTCGGAGCGGCAATTGGTATTGTGGTGGTCGTCGCGATGACAGCGATGCGGTTTGCAAATCCGCGGTACTATCATACTTCTGTCTTCGGCAACTCCAAGGAACATCCGTTCGACTCCACCAGCAAGGCTTACTTTACGGATCCTTCCTTCGGAGATGTGAACATCGTGTATGACGAAGGACTGGAAGACTACCTGCTCGATGTCACATTCAAAAAGGGCGGGAAAACGACTCTGGTGATTGAAGCGGCGGACGGCAGCAAACAGGAATACGCGCTGGATATCAAGATCGATACCTACCGGTACGAAAGAATCAACTGAAAAAACGATACGGGAGACCGTATCGTTTTTATATGTATGAATGGCTCAGATCAGAACTTATTTCCGCGTGAATTTGATGCTTGAGAGTACCGAAGATACAACCTCCATGTCCAGATTTTCAAATGTGAGAGTCCATACGTCTCCAGTTTTCATGTTATAGATGTATGCCTGAAAGCAAGGAGGTTCAGAAGATGTGAGAAAGTATTTTGCACTGAAAGAGGGAAACATGAAAGTCCCTTTTTTATCAGCAGCAAGGAAATCTTTTTCGGCAAGCGATTGAAACATTTCCTCCGTCATGACTTCACATTTCTCGTTTACGGAAATCTTCTTTGCGGATACTCCGGAAAGGGTGGTCGACTGATCCGAGAAGCATAGAACGGAATTTTCGGAGATCTGAGAGCGCACCTCGTAGGGAATGTCAAATGACAGGCCTGGAATTTCGGCGGTTGTGCGAGGCGGTGTCATGATCCTGTAAACGGCAAGCCCCATGAGCAAAGCACCGATTAAAAAACAGAGTAAAGCTTTTCTGTTGGAATGATTCATCAATATCACCTCTGACTAAATGATATCACCTTTTTTGAAGCATATCATAGACAAAAAAAGAGCTGAAGCACGAAAAAAGCTCCTTTCGGAACTTTCATTTTCAAGTGGAGCAAGTGAGGGGAATCGGACCCCCGTGTCGACCTTGGCAAGGTCGCGTTCTACCATTGAACTACACCTGCGAATGGCGGTCCTGACGAGAATCGAACTCGCGATCTCCTCCGTGACAGGGAGGCGTGATAAACCGCTACACTACAGGACCA
>JAZQFH010000013.1:0-99693 GCA_045539425.1 Erysipelotrichaceae bacterium | reverse complement strand
GGTATCTTGTCTCATACTGTCACCAATGCCGTTCTCAAAAGAAAGGGTCTGCTTTCATTAGCAGACCACTATCAGTTCGTACATAGTTATTGAATTTCGAACCGCCGTATACCGAACGGTACGTACGGTGGTGTGAGAGGTGGGAAATAAATAGGAGGAAACCTATTTATTTCCTCCTACTCGATTGGCTGTAACATGAAGAGAATTCAAGAATGTTTTATGTTATGATTTAGATATGAGTACGAACCTCTACGTAAAATCCTACTACTCCTTTATGGAAAGCGCGCTTTCCTTACAGGAAATCATTGAACTGTGCAAACAGGAAGGGATGGATGCCGTCGCCTTATGCGATCATAACGTCATGTACGGATCCATTGCCTTTTACCGTGCCTGCAAGAAGCATGAGCTGAAGCCGGTGATCGGACTGGAAGCGGATCTGAGTGATGAGGGGGATCATTCACTCGTTTTACTGTACGCAAAAAACAATGCCGGCTATCAGCAGCTGGTAAACTTCTCCACCCGCTTGAATACCGGGGAAGAGGAAGCGCTAGAGCTGAATGAGCTGATCCACAGCCGCGACATCATCGTCGTCTTCCCGAGTGATAACGGGATACTGGACCGTCTGCTTTTGCAGAATAAGGAAAATGACATCATGGAGAAGCTGCTCTATCTTAAGAGCAACATCCCGTATCTCTATATCGGCTTAAACTCCTCAGAAGAAGCCTTCTATGAGCGAAGAAACAACTATCTGAGAATGCTGTCTCAAAGGCTGGATATCAAATGCGTTGCCCTGGAGAAAACGCTCTATGCCAAAGAAGAGGATGCGCCGTTTATGAAGGCACTGGATGCCTTAAAGCATCATACGACCGTAAACGATCAGAATCTTGAGAACATCCGCAACGCACACTTCCATTCCACGGAAGAATACCTGCAGTTTTATGAGCGGGACGATATCCTGAATACGGATGAGATTGCCCGTCAGTGTGAGGTGGATCTTGATGCCATGCATTGCGATCTTCTCAATTATCCGAATCCTCATAATGTCAGCAATAAACAGTATCTGCAGGAGCTGTGTTACGCGGGGCTGCGCAAACGCTTTGCGGGCAAGCAGCCGCCGGAAAACTATCTTGCGAGATTAAGCTATGAGCTTCACGTGATTTCACGCATGAAGTACGATGACTATTTCCTCATCGTTTATGACTTCATACGTTATGCGAAATCCAAAGGCATCTATGTCGGGCCGGGCAGGGGATCCGCAGCGGGCTCCATCGTCGCCTGGACGCTCGGCATTACCCATATCGATCCGATCCGCTATGATCTGCTCTTTGAGCGCTTCCTCAATCCGGAGCGTGTCAGTATGCCGGATATCGACGTCGACTTTCCGGATGAGAGAAGACAGGAAGTCATCGACTATGTCGTGCAGAAATACGGCCGCGACCGTGTGGCCCATATCATCTCCTTTAACACGATGCAGGCCAGAGCTGCTCTGGATACGGCATGTGAAGCGTTGGGCGTGGAAAAGCGGAAAATGGATTATGCCAAACGGCTATTGCCGTCTGTTATCAAGGACAAATCCACAAGCACGCTGGCAGCCACCTATCAGAACAATGTCCGCTTCCGTCAGATGATCGATGCGGAAGAAGATCTGAGCAGAGTCTATCAATTGGCATTACGGCTTGAGAAAATGCCGAAAAACATCACGACACACCCGTGCGGTATCGTCATGAGCAACCGTCCGTTAACGGAGGTCATTCCGCTCTGCAATCTTGACGCCTCGGTCCTGTCGACCCAGATCAGTGCGGAATATCTGGAAGATCTGGGTTTATTAAAGATGGACTTCCTTGGCATCCGCAATCTGACAATCATCGACAGGGTCTGTAACGAATCGGATCCGAAGATCGATATTCTCAAGATTCCGCTTGACGACAAGAACGCCTACGAGCTTTTATCCAGAGGGGATACGGTCGGCATTTTCCAGGTGGAAAGTGAAGGAATGATGAATCTGCTTCGCAAGGTTCGTCCGCGCAATCTTTCCGAACTCTCCGACTGCCTGGCACTTTACCGTCCGGCTTCCATGGAGAGCATTCCTCTCTATCTGGAGAACCGGGAGCATCCGGAAAAGATCACCTATCTGCATGAATCGCTCAGAAACATTTTAGAGCCGACCTACGGCATCATGATCTATCAGGAGCAGGTCATGCAGCTGACGCAGATTGCTGCCGGCTTCACGCTTGGCAAAGCGGATATCATACGCCGTGCCATCAGCAAGAAAAAGGAAAAGGAACTTCTGGCACTGAAGGATGATTTTCTGAAAGGGTGCTACCGCAACGGCTACTCCAAGGAACTCAGCGAAGAGCTGTATGGCCTCATTCTGAAGTTCGGCGGTTACGGGTTCAATAAATCCCATTCCGTCGCCTACAGCCTGGTTGCCTATCAGATGGCATATCTGAAAGCCAACTATCCGCTTCTGTTTATCGGCAAACTCATGGATAATGTCATCGGTGCGGAAGGGAAGACATACGAATACATCCTGGAAGCGAAGAAGCTTCATGTGAATGTGCTTCCGGTCAGCGTAAATCATTCCGAGATGTTCTATACATCCGAGGAAGAAGGTCTGCGCATGCCGCTCAGGTGCATTAAGAAGATGGGAACCAATACGACGGATCTGATCATAAAGGAACGCGCAGCGCATGGCGAGTATACGGACTTCTTTGATTTTGTGGCACGTGCCAACGTGCAGAAGCTGAACAGAGGGAATCTGGAGAGTCTGATCGATGCCGGTGCCTGCGATGAGTTCGGCTATAACCGTGCCTCATTACGCGCTTCGCTGGATGATGCACTGCGTTATGCGGAGCTGATCCGCGTGGACAATCCGGATCAGTCCTACCTGGACTTTGATCTGGTCTACAAGCCGAAAATGACGGTTGTGAAAGAGAACATGGATGTCAAATTGGAGAGGGAGCAGGCAGCGCTTGGTTTCTATATCTCCACCCATCCGGTACAGCTGCTCAAGGAGCGCTATGGCAAAGAGAGCGATAAGATATCCAATCTTTCCGTACGCAATACCCGTGTGAATCTTCTTGTCCGGATTCAGCGCGTGAAGAATCACACCGCCAAAACCGGCAACATGGCATTCCTTACGGTGGATGATGAATCCGGAAGCATGAGCGCCGTAATTTTGCCGAACACCTACACCCGTTATCAGGATCTGCTTGTCAAAGGCAATTATGTCTATCTGTCAGGCCGCGTGGATAACAGGAGCAACAGCCTTTCCGTTGTGGTGGATCGGATGGAACGTGTCGTCTCCTAGACACCATTTCACAAATCTATCACAATATCCAAATATAATATCTATTTAGGAGGATCCTATTCATGAGTAGAATTCTTTTAGTCGACGATGAAGTCAGGATAAGAGAAGTTATTAGAGAGTATGCGACTTTAAATGGGCACAACGTGACAGAGGCCAGTGATGGTTTAGAGGCAATCGATCTAGTAGAAAAAAACGACTACGATGTCATCATTTTAGACATTATGATGCCAAATCTTGATGGATTTAATGCCTGCAAGCGTATCAAAGCCATCAAACCCATCCCTGTTATCATGTTGAGTGCACGTCAGGAAGAATTCGATAAACTTTATGGATTTGAACTCGGTGTGGATGACTATGTCACCAAACCGTTCTCTCCAAAGGAACTTATGGCCAGAATCAAGGTCGTAACGGAACGCAACAGCGGAAGCAGCAAGACCATCTCCTATGGTGGTCTGACGCTGGATCTTGAAGGATATGTCCTCTACATTGACAATGAGATCGTTCATATTACACCGAAGGAATTTGAACTGCTTACCTATCTGATTCAGAACAAGAATGTCGCGGTATCCCGTGACAAACTGCTCGAAGCGGTGTGGAAGTATGACTATTTCGGTGATGACAGAACGGTAGACACACATATCAAGATGTTGCGTAAGAATCTGGGCAAATACCGCGACTACATTCAGACGGTACGCGGTGTCGGCTACAAATTCGAAGTCAACGCATAAGCTTGCATTATACGTGCACAGGGAAAGACGAAAGGACACGCGGTGTCCTTTTTCTTTTGATATCCTATACAACGGGAACATGGTAAAATAGGGGTATGAGCGAGAATTCGACACTGCATAAACGAATTGATTTCCACGGGATCCAGTTCCGCACCTGGTTTTTACTGGTGCTTTTTGCGATTGCCATCGTGGCGGCTTTATGGGGGCTTCAGATGCTCTCTCTGACTCCATACTACCGCAGCGTGAAGGTCAATGCCGTTCAGAACATCACCCGCCGGATCAATGAGCGCATCATTGAAAGCGAGAACTTTGCGGACGATCTGGTGAATGAGACATATAACAACAACATCTGTCTTTCCATCTATAACCATAAGAAAAACAAACTGACTTCCGTGAACTCGCTGGGCATCGGCTGCCGCATCACACCGGAAGCGGATTTCAATGACGGTGCATTCTTAAATGAGGTCGATCTCAGCACCAACGGGGAAGTCTCTCATTACGTTACGGATGAGCGCTTTAATAATGAATCTCTGATTTACGGCTCCAAAGTGAAATCGGAGTTCGGAACATATTATCTTGTGATCAATGCGAATGTGGAACCGGTAGATTCGACCGTGTTCATCATGCGGAATCAGTTCGTCCTCATTGCCGTGGCGGTCCTCTTACTGGCGACAGTGATCTCCTATTTCGTCTCGCGTCTTTACTCTTCGCCGATCTCCAAAATCAATGACGGGGCCAGAAGGCTGAGCGCAGGGGATTACAACGTCCAATTCGACGACAGATCCTTTACGGAAATCCGCCAGCTCAACAGCACTTTGGACTATGCGGCACATGAACTCTCCAAGACGGAAGAGATCCGCACGGAACTCTTGGCGAATGTTTCTCACGATATCAAAACACCGCTGACGACGATCAAGGCGTATGCCGAGATGATTGAAGACATCAGCGGAGACAATAAAAAGAAACGGAATGAGCACTTGGAAATCATCATTTCCGAAACCAACCACCTCAATAAGCTGGTGAATGACATGATGGTATTGACCAAGGTGCAATCAGGCAATCTCAGTCTGAACTGCTCCGACTTTGACCTTGTACCGCTTGCCTTTGAAATTATCGATGTTCTGATCGGGACGGCCAATAACATGCATGTGACAATCGAGCACGAATTTCCGCAGAATGCCATCATCCACGCGGACAGAACGCTGATCGGACAGGTCATTTACAATTTCTTAAATAATGCCATCAAGCATGCCGGCAGCGACAATCTGGTCAAGGTGCGCATTTCACCGGAAGATGAGATGTGGCGCTTGGAAGTGATCGATCACGGAATCGGCATTCCGGAAAATGAAGTCCCGTATATCTGGGAGCGCTACTATAAGGCAAATAAGACATATCAGAGAAACCAGGAGGGGAGCGGACTCGGTCTGGCTATCTCCAAAGGGTATCTTGAGCTGCATCATTTTGAATACGGAGTCCATACGAAAGTCAATGAAGGATCTACCTTCTATTTCGTGGCGGATTCCGAGCCGAATTCGGCTACATCGGTCTGATTTTCAGCGGTTTTGTTTTCATTGATATAAGAATTTCTTTTACCTTTCTGTATCTTTTTGTATGGCACAAGACCGTTTTTTATAGTAAGATAGTAAGGTAATAAACTATGTGTTTATTTAATTTCATTTGGGAGGAAAAAAATGAAAAACTTATTTAAGGTTCTCGTAGTTGCTCTCCTCGCTGTCACTATGTTTGGATGTTCCAAACCGGCTGATGATCAGCAGGGTGGCGAGACTGCAGCGGAAGACGTCGAATTAGTTATCTGGCACACTTTCACGGATGCTCAGAACGATGCATTAAAGAAAATCGCCAAAGACTTCTCCGATGCTCATGAACACATCAACGTTGTTGTTGAACAGCAGCCGTATGCTGACTTCGATTCCAAGGTTGCTAACGCAGTCAGAAGCCAGCAGGGACCGGATATCTGTATCTTATTCGATACAAACGCTGCTACTTATGGCGAAGAAGGTCTGTTAATCGACTTCTTACCGTATCTGGAAAAAGACAACTATCTTGATACTTTAAAGACAAGAATGAGCGCTGGTGCTTGGGCTGACGGTACAGCTTATGACAACAAACTGTATATGTGGCCAACTAACGTTACAGCCAACATCGTTTACTACAACAAAACTTGGTACGATGAACTGAACTTAACTATCCCGACGACTTGGGATGAATTAGTTGCTAACTCCAAGGCAATCGCTGATGCTAAGGGTGTCTGCGGTATGGGTTTTGACTCCTTACCGGATAACTGCATTCTGTGGTTCAACCAGAAAGGTATCACTTACTTAGATGCAGCTACTAAGACTGCCGGCTATGACACTGCTGAAGGTGTTGAAGTTGTCAGATGGTTTGCTGAAAATGCTGACAATACAAAGGGTGCTAACGCATTCGCATTAGCCGCAACTGGTAACTACTTCTCCGAAGACATGGGCTCCATGAACGTCGGCGGATACATCGGCTCCTGTGCTGGTGACCCATACGTAGCAAGTGCTGTTGGCGACAAATATGAATGGGATATGTTCGCATTACCACAGTGGGATGCTAATAACACAGTATCCACTGCATTCATCCGTGGTATCTTAGGTTTCACTAAGGGTGAAGCTCATGACCAGGCTGTTTATGAATTCGCAAAATATTTCTCCTCTGCAGAAGTTTCCGCTTACTGGTGTGAAGAATTCTATTGCTTAAGCCCATATGCAGACGTTACTGAAAACGCTGGCTACCAGGCTTACTTAGATGCTCACAAATCCATGAAACTTGCTCAGGAAAGCGTTCCGTTCGGAAAAGTTGCTCCGGTTTTACCAGGCGCACCGTCCGCACGTACGGAATTACAGACAATGTTAACACAGGCTGCTACTGGAATGGTTACTCCGGAAGAAGCTGTTAAGACTGCTGTTGCGAATTCCAACGCTGCCTTATCCGGCAATTAATCTCTATAATTAATAGAAAAAGCATTTGAAGAGGCTTTTGCCTCTTCAAATTTTATAAGGTCATAACAGGTATCGTTATGACTTTATAAAATTATAATGGTTTAAATTGGAACGGCAGTTCCAGGAAATATAGGGGTGAATTTATGCAAGTAAAACTCGATCATGTCACAAAAGAATTCGTTGGCAAGACGATCGCAATTAACGATTTCAGTGCCACCATTAAGGAAGGCCAGTTAGTTGCATTGCTCGGTCCATCGGGATGCGGCAAATCAACAATGCTCTATTGTTTAAGCGGCATCTATGATGTTTCTGGCGGGAGAATCTACTTTGATGACAAGGACGTCACGGACCTTTCTCCGGATCAGAGAAACATCGGCCTCGTTTTCCAGAACTATGCGTTATACCCGCATATGACGGTTCTGGAGAATATCTGCTTCCCGCTTGAGATCCAGAAGGTCGAAAAGAATGAAAGAATCCGCCGTGCAACGGAAATGGCAAAGCTGGTTCACATTGATGAATACCTGGATCGTAAGCCGTCACAGCTCTCCGGTGGTCAGCAGCAGCGTGTTGCGATCGCCCGTGCGCTTGTCAAACGTCCGCAGCTTCTGTTACTGGACGAACCGTTAAGTAACCTGGACGCACGTCTGCGTATTGAAATGCGTGAGGAAATCCGCCGCATTCAGCAGGAAACAGGTGTTACAACGGTCTTCGTTACGCATGACCAGGAAGAAGCGATGTCCATTTCTGACGAAATCTTCTTAATGAAGAAGGGCGTCAAACAGCAGATCGCTGCTCCGCAGGAAATGTACGATGATCCTGCAAACTGCTTCGTCGCAGACTTCTTAGGCAATCCGCCGATCAACAAAGTTGCCGGTTACATCAAAGACGGTAAATTTGTCACAGAAGACGGAAGCTTTACGGTAACCTGGAAGAAACTCGCAGGCATCGAAGAAGGCAGACACGTTCATCTCTCCATGAGAAGTGAATCCATCGATAAAGCCGCCAAGGATAGCGAAGTTGTCATGCAGGCGAAAGTCACCAATGTCTACACGATGGGTAAGGAAATCCTTTACTACATCCAGATGGGATCTCAGCATGTCAGAGCTTACATCGATCCGGACTACGAAGTGAAGAAAGATGACGTCATTGACTGCACATTTAAAAAGAAAGGTGTCTTCGTCTTCGATTTCGAAACAGGCGAACGTTTAGTCTAGTATGAAAGCGGAAAAGAAAGCCACTGTTACGAAAAGCGAAGTCTTGAAAAAGAGAGAGCGTAAGGAATTCTTTGAGGCGATGCTCTATTTACTGCCGTTCTTTATCGGCGTCGTCGTCTTTACTCTCTATCCGACGTTCTTCGTTTTCACAACAGCATTCAAAGAAGGGTATAAATACCTGACCGGTGCCTTTGATTCCCTTGGATTCGCAAACTTCAAATACGTTTTAGGCGATCCTTACTTCAAGATGGCACTGAAGAATACATCCATCTATGTATTATCTGTCGTTCCGATCTCTCTGGCTCTGTCGATCATCATCGCCACGCTTTTAAACCAGAAGATCAAGGGTATCGCTCTGTTCCAGACGGCATATTTCTTACCGATGGTAACTTCTGTTACTGCCGTAGGTATGGCCTGGAAATACATGTTCCATCAGAACTACGGTGTTCTGAACTACATCTTAAGCTGGTTCGGTGTCGCGCCGATCAACTGGCTGGGTGATCCGAGCAAGAACATCTATGCGTTGATCCTCTTCGGCATCTGGAACATCATGCCGTTTACGATCATTCTGCTCTTAAGCGGTTTACAGAACATTGACCCGCAGTACTATACAGCCGCCAAGGTTGACGGTGCCAAGACAGTCCGTATCTTCTTCCGGATCACGGTTCCTCTACTTGCACCGACGATCGGTCTGTTAATGATCATCAACATGATCTCCACATTCAAGGTCTACAACGAGATCTTCCCGTTCTTCTCCGGTAACCCGGGTGTTGCAAATAACCTGTACACGGTTGTTTACTACATCTACAAGGCATTCTATGTTGACTGGAAGTTCGGAAGAGCCTGTGCTGCAGCCGTTATCTTATTCGTGATTATCTTCATTCTGACCAGAATTCAGCTGTTCATTCAGAAGAAATGGGCGAACTAGGGAGGTAGTAACATGAAAAAGATTAAATGGAATAACGTTTTATCCTATGTGGTTCTGACAGTCGGAGCCATCATCATGGTCTTCCCGTTCTACTGGATGTTCTCCAGCGGTCTGAAGAGCCCGCAGGAAGTCGCGAGCTTCCCGCCGGTATGGTTCCCAAGCAAGCTCTTATTTGAAAACTATAAGACAGCATGGAACTATGCACCGTTCGGAACTTACTTCCTGAACTCCATTCTGACAGTTCTTTGCAGCATCACGATCACGACATTCACAACCATCATTGCAGCCTTCGCATTCAGCCGTCTGAAATGGAAGGGCAGAGATACCACTCTGACGCTGTTACTGGCGATGATGATGGTCCCGTTTGAAATGCTGGTCATCACAAACTACATGACGATTGCGAAGATGGGCCTGATCGATACCAAATGGGCGTTGATCATTCCGTTCACATCCAGCATCTTCTACACATATATCCTGAGAAACTTCTTCGTCAGTATCTCCGACAGTTTATACAACTCCGCGAGAATTGACGGTTGCTCCAACTGGAAATATCTGTGGAGAGTCATGGTTCCGATCGCACGTCCGTCCCTGGTTACGATTATCCTCTTAAACGGACTGGCAAGCTGGAACTCCTTCATGTGGCCGCTGCTTGTTGTTAACTCCAAAGTCAACCGTACGCTCCCGTTAGGTCTTTATGCCTTCGTTACGGAAGCCGGCACACACTTTGAATTAATGATGGCTGCTTCCACCATGATCGTTTTACCGGCCATCATCCTGTTCCTCTTTGCGAGAAAATACATCGTTCAGGGTGTTGCCCGTGGCGGTCTGAAAGGATAAACCTGTCACATCAACACAATGCTCCGTGGAATCCACGGAGCATTTTCTTTTGCGTCAATTGAATCGGTGTTATAATCTTTCATATGAAAAAGTTACTTATCTTACTGGTTCTGCTAGTGATTCTGGCCGCTGCATATATCGGTCTCTTTCATAAGCCCGAAGAACCGGAGGAAATTATTGAAATCGTCTATCAGGATATCCTGCAGTTTCTGCGCAAGATCGATCCCGTGATCAGCGAAGATGTGGAAATCATCTATGATGAAGAGGGGAACTGGGTGGAAACCAGAGTACATAACATCGACTATATGAACCAGACGGATTCCCGCTGGGCAAATAAGGAAGTGAACGGATATACCATATCCCACAGCGGATGCACGCCGACAGTCGGTGCAATGCTTCTAAATCACCTGACGGGTTCCGATTATACCCCGTATGATGTGGCCGTACAGTTTTACGAGTGGAAATACATGAATATCTACTGGGCGGGAAGCGATCCAAGAGTATGGCGCAAGGTTGCGGATGAGTACAATCTGCGCTATTATGATTCTTTGGGAGAGGATGAGATCCGTACCGCACTCAAATACGGATGGATCCTGATTGCGTCCGTGCAGGGACCGCCGTTTACACGGGAAGTTAATCTCGGAGATGACTGGGTCTCGCATACGGTACTGGTTTACGGACTGAATTCCGATAATAAGACACATGTACTCGATCCCTATTATATGGGAAACTGCGGAGAGTATGATCTGACGGACTTCTGCTCAAAACTCGTGAGACAGTACTCCATGTTCCGCGGCGGATCGATCCGGGCTTTTGCTCCGGCAGAATAGAGGAAATCTTATGAAGAAATACTGGAAATACATTCTTTGCCTCATCGTAGCGGTCATTGCCGTTACGTTTCTGCTCTTTCATATTCAGCTCAGAAAAGACGGTGTGCATACGGTACTGTCACAGTTTCATCATATCAAGGTGGAAACGGATGTATACGATGAGAACAACCGTTCCATTCATATCAACGTGGACTGCTATGGCAGACAGACCAGCAATTCACTGAAGATTTTAAGAAACAATCATCTGGAAGTGGATGGCATTGAACTCGAAGGAATCGGAGCCGGCATTCTTTATGATAAGGAACACGGACTCTATGAGTTATTTGTCGTACGCTTACCGGAAGCGGATGCAAACGGCGAACTCAGCCATACCTATCCGTATGATGATTACTTTATCTATTTTGACAACAGAAACGTCTATGTTGAAATCACGCACCATCAGAACAGCCGCGAAGCCGCGACGCTGAATTATGAAGGTGTCTACAATACCGAAAACAACTAAATAGAGGATCGAATCGATCCTCTTATTTTTGTAATATCTCTCTTGCGACGTAAACTCCGCTGGCCGATGCGTGAGAGAGGGAGTGGGTCACTCCGCTGCCGTCTCCAATCACATATAAACCCGGATATTTGGTCTGCAGATGTTCGTCAACTTCCACTTCGAGATTGTAGAATTTGACTTCCACGCCATAAAGCAATGTATCGTCGTTGGCCGTTCCCGGTGCGATCTTATCCAGTGCATAGATCATTTCGATAATACCGTCCAGAATCCGCTTTGGAAGGACCAGACTCAGATCGCCCGGTGTCGCATTGAGCGTCGGTTTGACGCGGCTTTGCAGCATGCGATCTTCCGTGGAGCGTCTGCCTCTTTCCAGATCGCCGAAACGCTGTACGATGACACCGCCTCCCAGCATGTTGGACAAGCGGGCAATGCTTTCGCCGTATCCGTTGGAATCCTTAAACGGAACGGAGAATTTCTTGGATACCAGTAAGGCGAAGTTGGTGTTTTCCGTCTTCTTGGCCGGATCTTCGAAACTGTGTCCGTTGACTGTGACGATTCCGTTGGTATTTTCATTTACGACAAGTCCGTTCGGGTTCATGCAGAATGTACGGACGTTATCTTCGAACTTCTTGGTGCGGTAGACGATTTTGGACTCATATAACTGATCGGTAATATGGGCAAAGATCACTGCCGGAATCTCCACGCGGACGCCGATATCCACGCGGTTGCTGCGGGTTTCGATTCCCAGATGATCACAGATGCCTTCGATCCATTTGGATCCGCTTCTGCCTACGGAAATGATGCAGTGATCTGCCGTGATCGTCTCCTTGTCGGATTTGATCTGATAGTGGGAATCACATACTTCGATATCGCGTACCGGCGTGTCAAAGCGGAAGGTGATGTGATCCTTTAGGAAGTTGTAGAGATTTTCCAGAACCACATAGTTGATATCCGTTCCGAGATGTCTTACGCTGGCGTCTAATAACTGCAGGTCGTTCTGCATGCAGATCTTCTTGAATTCGGAGTTGGCCGTGGAGTACATCTTTGTACCTTCACCGCCGTACTGCATGTTGATGTCATCCACATAATGCATCAGCTGTAAGGCTTTTTCCTTGCCGATATACTCATACAGCGAACCGCCGAAATCATTGGTGATATTGTATTTGCCGTCAGAGAATGCACCGGCTCCGCCGAATCCGTTCATAATGGAACAGGTCTTGCACTTGATGCATGTCTTGACTTTGTCTCCGTCGATCGGGCATTTCCGCTTGGAAAGTTCGTGTCCCGCATCGTACAGAATGATACTCAGCTCCGGATTACTTTTGACTAATTCATAAGCGGCATAGATTCCGCCCGGTCCGGCTCCGATAATTGCAACATCATAATTCATATTCTAACCCTCACTCGCATATTCTAACACAGCTCACCGTTCTTCAGCACGTAGGTTACACCTTCCTCAGGGAAAAATTGCCTGGCGTTCACCGGATTCAGGTTTTCCGGATGTTTGGAATGAACCGCGACCACGCTTTTCGGATCCAGACGCTGTATAACATAGGCCAGATGATTCGGGTAGGCGTGCGAGAAGGAATAGAGGTTGATATAGCTCTTGAATTCCCATCTAAGCTTCGCAATCACATTCTTTAAAATCTGATAGTGCTTTTCCGTCTCCACGAGCGGCTCTCCCATAAGATGGAAATATTTTCCCTGAATGCCATCCAGATCCGTTAGGGAAAGGATATTGGCATAGGAATTCTGTAAGACATAGCGCTCCGGATGATCTTTGATCTCTTTTAGAGTGACTTCTTCAAATAACGTTCTGCACTCTTCTTCCACAGGGCATTTCACCTGATTGGAAGGATAATAGACCGGAGCCTTAATTCCGCTCATGTGATAGAGAATATAGGCGTAGGAAGGCTCAAAAACGCTGGTACGGTTGATGCTGTTTCCCAACTGATATAACTGATACAGCATATTGGTGTCGCGCGGATAGGAATTGACAACGCCGAGTCCCTTAAAGTTCCTTAAGGCATCCTTTGTCTGCTCGTAGATATCGTTTTCGCTGATGCTGCCGGCAAGATAGTCTTTACCTGGTTTCAGGTATTGTTCTTTGAGTGCTTCATCCATTTCGAATTCGGAAGGGGAAGTCGTGGTGGAATCGATGATCAGAAGATCGATCGGTTTCTCTTTCATGGCTTCGACTTCCTGATAGGCTTTTTCGGCATTTGTTCCGTGATAGCGGATATCACCGCTGTAACAGATGCGGCTGTCAGGTGTTTCAATTAAGAAGGAACAGCTTCCCGGACACGGATGATCGGAAAAGTAGGGAGTCAGAGTGATCTTTCCGACATGTACCGGCTCATGATAGCGTAAAGCCGAATACGGACGGCATTCCGTTTTTCCTTCGATGTGATCGAGTGCCTCAAGAAGCTTCAGGCCTTCTTCATGAATATAAACCGGAATATCCGGATGAACTATATCCATCTCACTCATATGATCCAGATGCAGATGGCAGATAAAGACGGCCGTATTGAGATTCCTGTCTTCATATGCGGCAAGCGGATAATCGAAGAGTTCCTTCTTCGCAAAGACATAAGGAACTTCCGGAATGCGTCCGAGCATCACTGTATCCGTAACGCGATGCTCCATTCTGTGTTTTACATATCCGTCATAGATTTCCGCAAGCGGTGTGAAAGGGGCACCGAAATCAAAGATGATGCGGTCATTTTCATACTGAACGGCAATCACGATTCCCATGCCGTGAGTGCCGCGGTAAAAGGTGACTCTGGTGTTACTCATAATCAACGACCTCCAGTGTATTGTTTTCACTATCATAGACGTAGGTTTCTTTTTCTTTGCAGTAGTAATACGGACATCTCAGATTGGCAATCATGGCCTTCCGGTTGGAGGAATGACACGGTATGACAAGCTTTGCGTTTACCTTTTCAATGTATCCTAAGATCTGGAAGGTTTCCGCATGCGGGGAGAAGTATCCGTCTTCATAGAAATAGGTTTTCGTATACTCCATATGACATGCTTCAATCAGTGCTTTCATCCGCTTCAGTTTCGGATCAAAGTCACCGAGCGGGATTCCGGAATGATGCATGTAGAGCGTTTTTACGTCTTTATAATCCAGAAGCTCCAGCATGTTCGGATAGGTGTTCTGTACAAGATACTTACGCGGATGCGCCTTGACTTCTGCTTTTGTGATGACGCTGTTATATTTCAGAACATCTTCCAGATAGTCCGGTGCTTCTTCATACGTGTCCGGAATCATAACCGTAACCGGTCTTTCAAAGAAGCGGTTAATCAGATGTGCGCTTTCTGGTTCATAGACGATGGTTCTGTTGGACGCCTTTGCGGCTTCCGTAAACAGCATGACATCGCTCATCTCTCTCTCATAGTAATTGAAAATCACAAGTCCGTCGTATTCCGAGAGCTTCTTCGTAATGCGGCGGTCCAGCTCATCCTTTGTGATCAGACCGTCTTTCGGCTCAAAGGAAGGGGTGATGGGGTGAGAGACGTAATCCTCCGGGTTCATGTTGGAGAAGAAGCGCGTACCCTCACACGAGAGGATATCGACCTGTTTCTCGTTCAGGTATTCAATTTCCTTCAGGATATTATCACGGTATTTTCCATACACAAAGACATCCCCGGTGTGATGGAATTTGAGGTCCGGTGTTTCGATATAGAAGGAATAATCCTGATAGGAGTCGTCATTGATGATAAAGCGTTTGACGTGGATTGCTCCGACATCCGTTTCATCACTCATATCCGTATAGTGCATGCCGCGGATGGTTTCGACGCCTTCATGGACTTCTTCGAGGGCCTGTTCCAATTTTTGTGCCGGTTCAGAAAGATAAACCGTGACATCTGGCGCAATCATACCCATCATGCGCATGTGATCCAGATGCATGTGGGTGATAAAGAAGGCCTGATGATCTATCGGGAATTCTTCTGCCGGAATCAGATCCGGATATCTATCCTGAATGTCTTCCTTACGGTAGATCCCGTTGATTTTCGGGATTTCATTCAGCCAAAGATAATCAGCAATAAAGTTCTTACGGACATTGACGCGCCCGTCAAACATGTCAAATGCCGGATTATAGGAAGTGCCGGCTTCAAAGAAGGCACGGTCGTTTCCGCAACGGATTTCCATGATGACGCCGCCGATCGTATCCAGTCCGCTGTGAAATGTAATGGTTGTCCTGTTATTCATGAGTGTTACCTCCGACGCTTTTATTGTATCACAAGAAAAAGTGGCCGCGTTTGTCGGCCACTTTGAAGTATTATCGTGTATTAACCGAGAATGACGGAATCGTCGTAGAGTCCTTCACCGCTGACTTCATTGAATTTACGTAACAGATCTTCGACGCTGAGATGGTTCTTTTCCTCACCGCTCACATCATAGATAATGTGTCCGTTATTCATCATGATCAGACGGTTTCCGTGCTGGATCGCATCGTTCATGTTATGCGTGATCATGAGTGTCGTAAGATTGGCGGAATTGACGATGGAGTCCGTGATATCCAATACCAGTTTGGCGGTTTTCGGATCCAGAGCTGCCGTATGCTCATCGAGTAAAAGCAGCTTCGGCTTCTTTAATGTAGCCATAAGCAGGGTAAGCGCCTGACGCTGACCGCCGGAGAGAAGTCCGACTTTGCTGGTAAGACGGTCCTCCAGTCCCAGTCCCAACGGTTTTAAGAGTTCACGGTATTCGCTTCTTTCCTGCTCCGTGATCTGCCATCTTAACGTCCGCTTTTCGCCTCTGCGCTTGGCCAGTGCGAGATTCTCTTCAATCTGCATATTGGCGGCAGATCCGATCATCGGATCCTGGAAGACGCGGGAGAAATAGGCAGCCCGCTTATAGTCCGGCAGGCGGGTGATATCGACGCCGTCAATAATAATCTGACCTTCATCCACCATCCAGGAACCCGCGATGGCATTCAGCAGGGTGCTTTTCCCGGCACCGTTTCCGCCGATGACCGTTACGAAGTCACCGTCATTCAGTGTAAGGCTGAGATGATCCAGTGCCTTTTTCTCATTGATGGTTTTCGCGTTGAATGTCTTGGAGATATTCTTAATTTCCAGCATGAGCTTTGTCTCCTTTCTTTCTGTGTTTCATATTCGGAACACTTAGGAAGATGGCGACTAGAATGGCAGTGAAGAGTTTCATGTCATTTGTCGGCAGTTTGAACCATAAGACCACACCCATGGCGAAATAGTAGAGAATTCCTCCGATGATGACAAAGGCCAGCTGCACCCAGAGGTCCGTTGCCGAGCGGAACAAGAGATTTAAGAGTACTTCGCCGATAATGATGGCGGCTAAGCCGATGACCAGGGCACCGCGTCCGATCTGGACATCGGCATATCCCTGATACTGAGCCAATAGACCGCCGGCAATTGCGACGATGCCGTTAGAGATCATTAAGGCAAGTACCTTGGTACGGGATGTATTGATTCCCTGAGCCTTGCTCATCTCTTCGTTGTTGCCTGTTGCACGGATGGCGGAACCGATCTCCGTTCCGAAGAACCAGTACATAAAGCCAATCATAATCGCAACAACAATCAGGGAAACAAGAATCGCCTTCGGAATATAGCGGGAAGAAAGCATCAGATTGAAGTTATCGACATTGATGGCTTTATTCGCCTTGTTTCCGAGAATATGCAGGTTGATCGAATAAAGTCCGATCTGTGTCAGGATTCCCGCCAATATCGGCGCAATGTGACAGAACGTATGCAGAAAGCCCGTGATATAACCGCACAGCATTCCACCCGCAAAGGCAGCCAGAATGGCAAGCGGGGCAGGGACGCCGAGCGCGATCAGGGCAATCGTAATGGCTGCACCGGTCGCAAAGGAGCCGTCTACCGTCAGATCGGAGAAGTTCAATAACTTATAGGTTATGAACAGTCCGATCGCCAGTAACCCCCAAATCAGCCCCTGAGCGATATTTCCCGGTAAAGACTTTATTAATGTATTAATGTTATAAGATGCCAGTAAAATCACAGAATTACCTCAGTGAATTAATAGCGACATAATCTTCCGGCAATGTGAGTCCGTATTTTTCACAGTTGACCGGATTGTATTTCTTGGTGAATTCCGGAGCGAACTGGATTTCCATCGTTGCCGGATCAGCACCGTTGACTAAGATCTCATAAGCCATTAAGCCTGCCTGGTAGCCGATGGTATCGTAGCTGATGGAGATTGTCACACATCCGCAGCCCATGCAGATTCCTTCTTCTCCTGCGACGATCGGTGTCTTGGCATTTAATGCCACGTTGTTGATCGTTTCCGCAAACGAAGCGCAGGTGTTGTCTGTCGGAACGTAGATGACATCGCTCTCATCGCAGGCTCTCTGCGTAACAGCGGCCAGATCGTTGGAATCGCTGAATGTGAAGCGCTCAGACGCGATTCCGAGAGCTTTCAGACTTTCTTCCATGACGGATGCCTGGTAGTCGCTGTTTGCTTCGGCGGAACAGTAGAGAATACCGACTGTCTTGGTGTCAGGGAAGATCTCAAGAATCTGGGCAGCCTGCTGATCGATCGGAGCCAGATCGGAAACACCGGTGATGTTCTTGCCGGTTGTGCCGTTCCATGGATCGATGTCCAGTGCCGTTCCATAGTGGGAAATGGAAACACCGACGATTGGAATGGAACTGGTGGCGGAAGCACTGGCCTGTAAGGCAGGGGTGGCGTTCGCCATGATCAGATCGACGTTTTCATTGACAAACTGGTTGGCGATAGTGTTGCAGTTATTGGCATCGCCGGATGCGTTCTGGACATGGACTGTATATTTACCCGCCAGTTTTTCATCCAATGCGCGGATAAAGCCGTCTGTCGCAGCATCCAGTGCCGTGTGCTGAATGAGCTGCAATACGCCGATGTGATACATGCCGTCATCTTCTTCAGGTTTTTCTGATGAAGAGCAGCCGACCATGGAAATCAGCAGCATGAGTGTGAGCAGTAACGATAATACTTTTTTCATTTGATTCTCCTCCTGTAAAAGAAAAGGGCTCCGTGCTTACGGAACCCCTGACTTTTATTTTATAAAAAGCAAATCAGGCAAAAACCATAAGCACGCCGTGTTTTTTCTTCATAAAATAAAAGCTAAAGTAATAGACGAATAACACAAGTGCCATAGGTTTCTCCTTATGTGTTCAAGTCTAAACGCATTCCGAAACAATGTCAATTCCTTTTTGAAAAATATTTACAGAAAGTTGCAATTTCTGTAACAATTTTCAGGAAATTTGCCAGAATCGTCATTAAGCGGTATAATTGGAGCTACCCACCCTGAAAAGGCGGGAAAATGAAAAGAGGTAATATGAGAAAACTGATCATGTTCATCATCTCTCAGGTACTGATGTTCTGGTCTGGAGCCAATTCAATCAATGTTGACTTGAAAGACACCGATGTGTTTTATGTCGGGGAAAGCTTCAGCCAGGTCGTCGAAGAGAGTGAGACCGATGAATTCGATTTTGTGATCCTCAATGATAAGGAAGAAGAAATCGGCATCGATAAGCTTCAGCTGGATCAGACATACACACTGAGCATTACGGCTTATAAAAACAATCGATCCATAAATATCCGCAAGAAGGTCATCCTCAAAGACAGAATGGCTCCGCGGATCTTAGCCGAAAAGGAATACACGCTTCCGTATAAGGAAGGGCTGAACTACGACTATGAGGAACTCATGGTCATCGATGACAACTATGACTCTTATGTAGAGGTCACATTTACCGAACACGGCAAAGACGAACTGGAAGGAATCGGAACTTACACTCTGGATGTCAACGCCAAGGATTCCAGCGGAAACGAGAAAACGGTGAAAAACATTCAGATTCATCTTATCGATGAGGAAGCTCCGAAGATCACCTTAACACCGCTGTCCACCAACCAGGACTATGATCTGGGTGTCTTACGCCGCAGCATTCAGGCGACGGATAACGTCGACGGTGATGTTGAGGTAGTGCTTGACAAGGAGCTCGGTGAGTACGGCAGAGGCGACTATGAAGTCACTGCCAGTGCGACGGATTCCAGCGGAAACACTTCCGAAGAAGTCTTCCAGCTTCACGTCACGGGCATCAACACGAGTATCTATACTCCGGTTGTTGCACCGAACGAGACAGCTCAGAAAATCGTGGATGAGGCATTTGCCCGTCTCGGAACGTATTCCGACTGTCTGACGCTGGTGGAGAACTGCCTGAATGCTGCAGGGCTGACCGGTAAGATTTACCGCAACGGCTGGTATTCGCTGAATAACGATACCCTTTATGCAAAAGGGGAAGTTGTTGAAGATCCGCTTCCGGGCGACATCATCTACTACAGCTACAACTCATCCCACACTTCCACTCACTCCGCTGTCTATATCGGCAACGGTATGGCGATCCACGGAGGCTGGGACGGAAATCATGTAGCGATCTTCCGCGCCAACGTAAACGGAGCGGCAAGTCCGATCTATCTGAGATTTACGAATGAATAAACGGCTTCGGCCGTTTATTTTTTTCTATCTGCTCCATTGTTTATGTTATAATGAGGCAGTATTATAAAAAGGGTAAAACATACGGAAAAACCGCAGGATTTCCGCATTTTTTCTTCCGAATGATATTGACTGGGAAGTACTCTTTTGGTAATATAATAACGTTGCTCCTTTAATGGCGCAACCGCACTTACCTGGTACATAAGAACTTCGGTCACCAGCAGAGGCGAGTCTAGTAGAAAAGGAGGTACTATTATGTACGCAGTAATCGAAACCGGTGGAAAGCAGATCAAATGTGAAGTAGGCGAAGCGATCTTCGTTGAAAAATTAAACGTTGAAGCCGGTGAAACAGTCGTGTTTGACAAAGTCTTATTAGTCAGCGACAAGGCCACAAAGATTGGTACACCGTATGTTGAAGGTGCTACAGTCAAAGCTACAGTAGAAAAACAGGGTAAAGAAAAGAAGGTCTTAATCTTCAAGTACAAACCTAAAAAAGGTTCTACACGTCGTAAACAGGGTCATCGTCAGCCATACACGAAGTTAGTTGTTGAAGCTATCGAGGCATAAGCTTGATCAAAGTCACTGTTCAAAAACATGAGGGTCTGATTACCAATCTGAAGGTAAGCGGACATTCGAACAGCGCAGAGTACGGACGCGACTTAGTGTGTGCGGGCGTAAGCTGCATACTCACGGGAGGCGCAAACGCACTCGACATTCTGACTCACGATGACTGTGAAGTGACATTGGACGAAGGCTTCTTCGAAGCTCATCTGATTCATGCCACTCACGAAACCGATACGATCCTGAATACGGTTCTGATTCAGCTCAAAACCATTCAGGAGCAGTATTCCCGATTTATAAAAATAACCATTACGGAGGTGTAAAAATGAAATTTGTATTAAACATCCAGTTGTTCGCTTCTAAAAAAGGTGTTGGTAGCACTAAGAACGGACGTGATTCTCATAGCAAGAGACTTGGCGCTAAAAAGGCTGACGGCCAGTTAGCATTAGCTGGAAATATTCTTTACAGACAGCGTGGTACAAAGATCTTACCGGGCGTTAATGTCGGCATCGGCGGAGATGACACATTATTCGCAAAAGTGACTGGTATCGTCAAATACGAACGCGTTGGAAAAGATAAGAAACAGGTTTCTGTCTATCCACAGGCTTAATGAAAATGAGAATCTCCCATTACAGGAGATTCTTTTTTCCATTACGGAACGGAGGTAAATTATGTTTGTAGACCGTGTAAAAATATCCGTGAAAGCCGGGAAAGGCGGAGACGGAATCGTTGCCTACCGCAGGGAGAAATATGTTCCGTTAGGCGGTCCGGCAGGAGGAGACGGAGGAAAAGGCGGATCCGTCATTTTTGAAGTGGACAGCAATAAGTCAACGCTTCTAGATCTGCGTTACAATAAGAAAATCAAGGCACAGGATGGCGAAAGAGGCAAGACAAAGAAGATGCACGGTGCGGACGGTGAGGATATCATCGTCAAGGTACCGCTCGGCACGATCGTCAAAGACCTCAGCGACAACCACGTGATCGCCGATCTGACATATCAGAATCAGCGTGCCGTCATCGCCAAAGGCGGAGCCGGTGGCAGAGGAAACTATCATTTCATGAACAGCCGCAATACCGCTCCGGATTTCTCGGAAAACGGGGAAATCGGAGAAGAGAAAGAGATCCTGGTGGAGCTGAAACTCTTGGCGGATGCGGGTCTTGTCGGTTTCCCGTCCGTCGGGAAATCCACATTCCTTTCCGTTGTCTCGGCAGCCCGTCCGGAGATTGCCGATTATCACTTCACCACGCTTGTTCCAAATCTCGGCGTTGTCAAGGTCAAGGACGGCAGAAGTTTCGTTTTAGCGGATCTGCCGGGTCTGATTGAAGGCGCAGCGGAAGGAAAGGGACTCGGACATGAATTCCTTCGCCACATTGAGCGCTGCCGTGTCATTCTGCATGTGATTGACATGGGTTCGGAAGAGGGCAGAGATCCTTTGAATGATTACGAAATCATCAACAAGGAACTCGGTGCCTATCAGTACCGTTTGCTTGAGCGTCCGCAGATCGTTGTGGCCAATAAGATGGACCTGGATGATGCGGAAGCAAATCTCGAAAGATTCCGCGCGAAATATCCGGATATCAAGGTATTCCCGGTCATCACGCTGATCGAGGAGGGACTTGATCCCGTTCTCTATGAAGTTGCCAATCTTCTGGAAACGACACCGACCTTCCCGCTCTTTGATGAGGATGAGGAAGGGGTTGTCTACCGCTATGAGCCGGAGGACAACGAGATCCATGTCCGCAACCTCGGAAACAATCAGTGGAGGCTGTACGGCACAAGGATCGAACGCATGTTCCGCCGCACAAAATTCGAGACGGAAGACGATGTGTTCCGCTTCGGCACTACGCTGCGTAAGATGGGCGTTGATGATCTCTTAAGGGAAGCAGGCGCACTGGACGGCGATACGGTATTTATTCTGGATTACTCATTTGAATTTGTTGAAAGCTACGATTAAAGATTCTTCTATAGAATCTTTTTTCTTGTTATAATATAAAGAGGTGATTCAAATATGCTAGCGTTTATCTCAGGTAAAGTACATTCCTACGGAATCGACTGGGTGATTCTGGAAAATCACGGCATCGGCTTCCGTATCAATTATATGCATCCGGAGACACTGTCTCTGAATAAGGAAGTTACCATCTATACCTATCAGCATGTCAGAGAAGACGAGATCAGTCTCTTCGGTTTTGTCTCCATGCAGGAATATGATCTTTTCCTGTCGCTCATCGGCGTTAAGGGAATCGGGCCGAAGACGGCACAGAACATCCTGGCACACCGCAGTGTGAACGATCTGATCACGATCATTGAAAATAACGATGTCGCTTCCCTAAAGGCGCTTCCGGGAATCGGAGCCAAGGCAGCCAGCCAGATCATTCTGGATCTGAAAGGCAAGCTCGTTCATTCCGACAGTGCGGAAGAAAAAGCTGCCAATTTGGAACTGGATGATGCAGTCAGTGCTTTAAAGACATTGGGATACAAGCAGAATGAAATCACACCGATCATGAAAGAATTACAGAACAACAAGGAGCTGCACAGCTCTGAAGAATATGTCCGCTTCGCTCTGCAGCTGTTACTGAAACGTAAAGGAGTCTAATATGGAAAGTACCTTTGAAACGCTCAATCAGGCCACCGATGAAGAATCCTCCCTGCGTCCTCAGTCACTCTCGGAATATGTCGGACAGAAGGAACTGAAGGAGAACCTGAAGATCTTCATTCAGGCGGCACTTCACAGAAATGAGTCACTGGACCACGTACTGTTATACGGCCCTCCGGGACTCGGCAAAACAACATTAGCCTATATTATTGCCAACGAGCTTGGCAGCAATATCAAAGTCACAACCGGCCCGTCCATTGAGAAAAGCGGAGATCTGGCCGGTATCCTGAGTTCTCTGGAACCGGGAGATGTCCTGTTCATCGATGAGATCCACCGTCTGCCGAAACAGGTGGAAGAGGTGTTATATCCCGCGATGGAAGATTTCTCCATTGACATCATGGTAGGCAAGGATGCGACTTCCCGCTCGATCCGTCTGGATCTGCCGGCATTTACCCTGGTAGGTGCCACAACACGGGCAGGGGATCTTTCCAGCCCGCTCAGAGACCGCTTCGGCATCAAGGATAAACTGAACTATTACACGACGGAGGAACTCTCGCAGATCGTCCGCCGTACCTCCCGCGTACTAGACTGCACGATTGATGAGGAAGCCGTCGTGGAGATTGCCAAACGTTCCCGCGGAACGCCGCGAATTGCCAACAATCTCTTCAAACGTGTACGGGATTTTGCACAGGTGCTGAATGGAGGTCATATTTCCATCGAAGTTACCCGGCATGCCTTGGAGCGTCTGAAAGTGGATGAGCTTGGTCTGGATGATGTGGATATCCGCTACTTACGCGGTATTATTGAACGCTTCCATGGCGGTCCGGTAGGACTGGAAGCACTCGCAAGTTCCATCTCGGAAGAAACGACCACTCTGGAAGATGTCTATGAACCGTATCTTCTGCAGATCGGCTTTATCAACCGTACGCCGCGGGGCAGAGTCGTAACCGAAAAAGCCTATGACCATCTGAAGATCCCGCACAATCAGGGATTATTCTGATTAGAAAGAAATATCACTTATGAAAGTTGTTATCACCTGCGGAGGAACCGGAGGACATATCTATCCCGCGCTTTCTCTGGCAGATGCCTTAAAAGAGAGGGAAAACGCCGAGATCCTTTTTATCGGTACACCGAACCATATGGAAGCCCGGATCATTCCGGCGAATCATTATGATTTTGCGTCTATTGAGGCAAAAGGCTTCAACGGAGGACTTTTGGCGAAGGCTTCCGCGTATTTACTGATGCTGCGGCAGACGGGAAGCGCCAAGAAGATCCTAAGGGAATTTGCGCCGGATATCGTTGTCGGCTTCGGCGGATATGTCAGTGCACCGGTCATCAAGGCTGCCCATGCGCTGCATATTCCATCCGTTCTTCACGAGCAGAATGCATTTGCCGGCAAGGCGAATCTGTATCTTGAACGTTATGCCAGTGCCGTGGTTGCCGTATATGAGAATGTCACAAAGCAGTTCCGCAAAAAGGTGCATCTTTTAGGTAATCCGCGTACCTATACCGCTTTAAAGCCACATAAGGAAGTTGACATTACTTCCTTCGGCTGCACAAAAGACATGCCGCTGGTTCTCTTTGTGATGGGTTCTCAGGGCTCTGAGAGCGTCAATGCCATTATGAAGAATGTACTCAAGCAGCTTAACGGACGCAGCTATCAGGTGCTCTATGTCACAGGAGAAGGACACAAGGATGAGTTTGATCCTTCCGAATATCCTCAAAACGTCCATTTTGCCGCTTATATCGACCAGGTGGCACTTTTACCGCAGGTGGATCTGATTGTCACGCGCGGAGGCGCAACCACCGCAGCGGAAATCAGTGTCTACGGGGTTCCGGCGATCATCATCCCGAGCCCGTATGTCCCGAATAACCATCAGGAAGTCAACGCACAGGCTCTGGTGGATCACCACGCAGCCGTATTGAAAAGAGAAAAAGAGCTCGATGCCGATGATTTCATCCGTACGCTGGATGAATTAATGGCATCCAGGGAAACCCGGCAGAAGATGTCCGCTGCCGCCAAGAGCGTTTCCTATCCGAACAGTGCACAGGACATCATCGCATTAATGAAAGAGATCGTACATGAGTAATTTCCAGAACGGAGCAGATTACCTCTTCCGCAAAAAGGAAGAAGTGAAGAAGAACAACGCCAGACGTCACGTCAGAAAACGTATCGTCTTTTTGGTAGTGTTTTTCATTCTGGCTTTTCTGGCTTTAATCTATTACTATTCTCCGCTTTCCCGCCTGAGTTACATCAACATCAGCGGAAACAATCACATACCGGAAAGCGAGATTCTCAATCTCATTCAGCTAAAGGAAGGGGATCTGCGCTTAAAGGCGAATCCGCTCTATCTGAAGGAAAAACTCGATACCAATCCGTTTATCGAACGCTTTGAAAGCAAGGTCGATCTTGACGGAAGGCTGAATCTTGTCATCTATGAAAAGAAGCCGATCGGCTATCTCATGCAGGATAACATTCAACTGCTCTTCTCCGACGGTACCCTCTATCAGCTGAACTCCCGCCAGTATCACTGGCTGATGGGAATTCCGCTCTTAAAGGATTTCACCACGGAAGATTACCCGAAGCTGACGGAAGCGCTCTTGCGCATTGATGATTCCGTCCTGTGCAACGTATCGGAAGTCGTGAAATACCCGATGAGTTACAATACCGAGATGATCTACTTTGAGATGGAGGACGGGAACCATATGTTTATGGACTGGGATCTCTCCAACAACCTGAATTACTATTATTCGATTTTAAAGCAGTTGAATGCGCAGAAATCCTGTATCTTTGTGGATGATGCGTCTCAGAATGCCTATACTTCCAGCTGCCCCTGGGAAGCGGTTCCGGAGGAGGAAGCGGAAGAAGTCGAAGAAGAGGAAGATAACGAATAGGACGAGAGTCCTATTTTACATTTTCTGACTGTTTTCGTATAATTAACATATTGGAGGTGTTTTCAATGCCGATAGAAAGAAAGACAAAACTCGGTACCATCAGTGTTACTGAAGATGCCGTCGCAACTCTAGCGGGAGGAGCGGTCGCCGAATGTTACGGTGTGGTTGGCATGGCAAGCAAGAACCTGTTGAAAGACGGTATTTATGAACTCTTGCGTAAGGACAACTACGCAAAGGGAATTGTTGTTACAAACAACGGAGAGACATATGATCTCGACTTATATATTGTTATCAGTTACGGTGTTAAGATTTCCGAAGTGGTCACGGAAGTTCAGAAGAAAGTGAAATACACACTGGAGCAGGAACTGGATCTCAAATTCCGTTCCGTGAACATCTTCGTCCAGGGTGTACGTGTAGGCAAATAGAATGGAATTTCTTACAACCGAAGTCTTCCGCTTCATGCTTGAGAATGCGGAAAACAACTTATTGAATTATCAGAAGGAAATCGACGCGAAAAACGTTTTCCCGGTTCCGGACGGAGATACCGGTACCAATATGACCATGACGTTCCAGAACGGTGTTCTGGAGAGCAAGAAGATCACTTCCGACAGCATTTACGATATCGCCAAAGGTCTTTCCTTCGGCTTGTTAATGGGTGCCAGAGGCAACTCCGGTGTTATCACATCCCAGATCTTCCGCGGCTTCTATATGGGCCTGGAAAAGGATCAGGAAGTCAGCGTGAAAATGCTGGCGAAAGCCTTCATGAAGGGATCCGAAGTTTCCTATAAAGCCGTTATGAAACCGGTGGAAGGCACCATCCTGACAGTTATCCGTGAATCCTCTTACTATGCTTATGACTATGTCAAGAGCAACAAGTTGTGCACGGTGGAAGAGTATTTTGAAGAACTCATCCGTCAGGCACAGATCTCATTGGACAATACTCCGGAACTGATGCCGCTTTTAAAGGAAGTCGGCGTTGTTGACTCCGGCGGATTCGGTTTACTGACAATCTTCAAAGGCTTCCTCGCTGCGGTGAAGGGAGAAAAGATCGAACGACTGAACAAGGACGTACAGGTCGAAGAAGCGCAGACGAAAGTGGAAAGCGATGAATTCGGCTACTGCACGGAATTCATTCTGCGTTTAAGTGAAACCGGTAAGCTGACTTATGAGGAAGAGAAGCTGAAACGCAACCTCAGCAAGCTCGGCAACTCACTTGTCGTTGTTACGGATGAGGATCTTGTCAAGGTACACGTACATACGCTTACTCCGGGAAATGCGCTCAACATGGCACAGCGCTATGGTGAGTTTATAAAACTCAAAATTGAAAACATGTCGATTCAGCATGAGAATATCATCGACATGAGTCAGAAGGAGCAGCCGAAGAAACCGTACGCTCTCATCAGCGTTGCGGCAGGGGATGGCTTAGTCAAGGCATTCCGTGATCTGCGTGTTGACCACATCGTCAGCGGCGGACAGACCATGAATCCGAGCTGTGAAGATTTCGTGGATGCGATTCACAAGATCCATGCGGATCACATCTTCATCTTCCCGAATAACTCCAACATTATCCTGGCGGCCAATCAGGCCAGAGATATCTGCTCGGATCAGGATATTACGGTATTCGCAACAACGAGCATCCAGGAAGGTCTGACAGCCTGTCTTTCCTTTAATCCTGATGCGGACAAGGAAACCAATATCGCCAATATGGAAGAAGCAATCCAGCACATTGTGACGGGACGCATCACCTATGCCATCAAGGATACTCAGGTGGAAGGCGTTTCCATTTCGGAAAACGACTACATGGGAATCCAGGGCAAACATATCATCACCAGCGGAAAGGATCTGCTGAATGTCGCAAAACAGCTGATCGATTCCATGGTATCCGATGATGCCGAGCTCTTTACACTGATTGCCGGTGAGGATGCCAAGGAAGATGATATTACCGCCATCAGCAAGTATATTGAAGATACCTATGATCTTGAAGTGGATACGATCCAGGGAGATCAGCCGGTCTTCTACTATCTCTTTGCGGTTGAATAAACAAGAAAAGGGCATTGCCCTTTTTTCACAGATATGAAAGAAAAGAGCATCTATACAAAAAAAGAACAGGAAACGCTTCAGATTCTGAATCTGACGACAGCGGATGAAATCATGGAGCACTATCCGTTCCGCTATGAGACGGTAAACCCTGTTCCTTATGATTCATGGGAAAAAGAGATGAAAGTCACCTTTGAGGGAAGGCTCTTAAAAGTCGGAGCCACCGCCCGTTTTCACGGTATTACAAAGGTGAATTTTGACGTGCTTTTAAATAATGAAGAGATCATCAAATGCACGATCTTCAACCGTCCATGGATCTCCAGGATGCCATCAGGTTCCGTAATTACCGTATTCGGGAAATATGACGGGAATAACCGGGTGACCTGTTCCAACTATAACGCCAAACCGCTGAGTGAACAGAGCGGGATTTTCCCGGTCTACAATCTGAAGGAAGGTGCTACGCTGAAGTATTTCCGCTCCATTGTGGAAAAGACACTCGAGCATCATCATTTTGAAAACCTGATCCCGCAGGAGTACATCAATGCCTACCGCCTGTATGACAGACAGACGGCACTGCGGGAGATTCATTTTCCGACCAATGAAACGACATTAAACAACGCCAAGCGTACGCTGAAATATGAAGAATTCCTGCTCTTCAGCTGTATCATGCAGCAAAGAAGAGACCTGATGGGGCAAAAGAACGTGCTTTATGAAAAGCATTTTGAATTCGATGATGTCTTCGCGCTGGCCAACCGTCTTTCCTTCGTTCTGACAAGGGATCAGCTGAAGGCAGTGAACGAGATTCTGGAAGACATGAAGAAGCCGCTACCGATGATGCGGCTCGTTCAGGGGGATGTCGGTTGCGGTAAAACGATTGTTGCCATACTTGCGCTGTATGCCAATGCCTTAAGCAAAAAGCAGGGAGCCTTTATGGTGCCGACGGAAATACTGGCTCAGCAGCAGTATGAAGATCTGCGCTCAATCCTGCGTCAAAGCGGACTTCATATCCGTGCCTTATACTCTTCTTTGCCTTCCGCGGAAAAGAAGGAAGTGCTCGAAGGATTAAAGAATGGGGAAGTCGATATCGTTGTCGGAACGCACTCTCTGATTCAGGATAATGTTGCGTTTAAAGAGCTTGGACTGATTGTGACGGATGAGCAGCACCGCTTCGGCGTGAACCAGCGCAAGAAGCTTCTGGAAAAAGGGCAGTTTACCGATGTACTGGTGATGAGTGCCACACCGATCCCGCGCACACTTCAGGGTGTGATTTACGGGGATATGGACATCAGTATCATTGAGACACTTCCGCCGGGAAGAAAACCGGTGATCACAAGACTGATTCATGAGAATTCCCTGCGCAGCTTCTTACCGGAATTATTGAAAATGCTGGATGAAAAGGACAGGGCATACATCATCTGTCCGGCCATCGAAGATGATAACGAATCGATGCAGAATGTCAGCAAACTGACGCGCAATCTCGAGGATTTCTTCAAAGGCAGATATGCCGTTGGTTCACTGCATGGCAAAATGTCTTCCGACGAAAAAACGAATGTCATGAATTCCTTTAAGGAAGGTGAGATACAAATTCTTATCTCCACGACGGTTGTTGAAGTCGGCGTTAACGTCAAGGAAGCAAACATCATGATCATCTATAACGCGGACCGCTTCGGTCTGAGCCAGCTGCATCAGCTGCGCGGACGGATCAAGCGCGGCAGCAAGCAGGGGTATTGTTACCTTCTGACAAACTCCAAAGAGGAAGAGACGCTGGAGCGTCTCAGAGTGCTTGCGGAGCACGAAAACGGTTTTGAGATCGCGGAATATGATCTCAAACTCAGAGGCCCGGGAGATATCCTGGGCGTGCGTCAGAGCGGCGTTCCGCTCTTTAAGCTGATTGATGTCACGATGGATACACGCATCATGACTACAGCCAGAAAAGACGCGGAAGTGATTCTGAATACACCGCAGATCAATAAGGAAGCTTTACTGAAACGGATTGGAATCTATCTTGAATCAGAGGAGGAAGAGATATGAAAACCATCGGAATTGATTTACTTGGATCAGATGCGGGATACGGGATCTTCCCGGAAGCCTGCCTGACCGTTTTAAATAACAATCAAGATATTCAGCTGGTATGTTACGGGGATAAGGAAGCCTGTGATAAGATGCCGAAGAATGATCGCATCCGTTATGAGGAATGCTCGGAAGTAGTGAAAATGGAAGACTCCATTCTTTCCGTCCGCCGCAAAAAGGATTCCACACTGATGCGGATGATGAAGGATCTCAATGATAATAAACTGGACGGTGTTCTCTCTGCCGGCTCCACCGCCGGCATCGTTCTGAGCGCGCATTTTAACTGTAAGCTAGTCGAAGGCGTACGTCACAGTTTTCTGATTTCACCTTTACCTTCGGCAAAAGACAAACCGGTGTATCTTGCGGATATGGGCGCTAATGCCGAATGCACCGCAGAGGATCTATACTCCTTTGCGCTTCTTGCCAATGAGTATGTAAAGAAAACCGGTAACTCGCAGCCGCAGATTGGCTTATTGAATATCGGTGCGGAAGAAACAAAAGGCGACCACATTCACAGGGAAGCCTATGAACTATTGAAGAAGGATGACTCATTAAGCTTTAAGGGGAATTGCGAAGGAAGAGACGTATTAAGCGGGGATTATGATATTGTGGTCTCTGACGGTTTCAGCGGTAACGTGCTTTTAAAAAGCATGGAAGGAACGGCTTCTTTTATCATGAGTTTACTGAAGGAGTCCTTTACTTCCTCCTTACTCAGCAAGATCGGGGCACTGCTTTTAAAGAAGAAACTCTATGCCCTAAAGGAAAAAGTGGATTATAAGAGCTATGGCGGAGCGTGCCTGTTAGGCTTTGAGCGGCCGATTATCAAGGCGCACGGATCCAGTGACACCAAAGCCGTCATCTCTGCCTTAAGCCTCCTGATTCGGCTTCTCCAGAGTCAGGAATCGGTGCTATAATAAAAACACAGGGTGATTTATATGACAATATATGACTGGTTAGAAAAACGTAATATTACGGTGAAAAATACAAAACTGATGGAGACGGCCTTCACGCATTCTTCCTATGTCAATGAACATAAGCAGAATCTGCATGACAATGAACGTCTCGAATTCATGGGGGATGCCGTGCTGCAGATCTGGTCGAGTGACCATCTCTTCCGCATTACTCCGGAACTTTCCGAAGGACGCATGACAACACTGCGTGCTTCTTTGGTATGCGAAAAAAGCCTCGCGGAATACGCCACAAAGCTTCATCTCAATGATTTCCTGAAACTTGGAATCGGGGAAGAGAAGAGCGGCGGAAGATACCGTGATTCCGTCGTCAGCGATATGTTTGAAGCCTTCATCGGTGCGCTGTATCTTGACTGCGGCATGGATGCGGTCAACAGCATCATGAGTGAAGTCGTGGATTTCAATCATCTGGAACACATCGAAGAAGAAGTAACGGATTATAAGACACGTTTACAGGAATACGTGCAGAGCGACAACCGCTCCAATGTCGTCTATGAACTCGTCAGCATGGTCGGTCCGAGCAATAAGCCGGAGTTTACCATGAATGTCATTCTGGACGGGATTATTCTGGGGACCGGCAAAGGTTCCAGCAAGAAACGTGCCGAACAGCAGGCCGCCAAAGATGCCTTCAATAAAATGGTGAAACTATGAAAGAGATGCTGGAGAGAATCATCAGCCTGAATCACGGATTTACAGAGAAAGAGATTTCTCTTTTTCATAATGCTGAATGCTCTCAGCCGATCTTTGACCGCTTCACCAGACATTTATACTGGGATCTCATTCTGGATACACCGCTGGATTATGAAACCTATGAAAAACTGCATCGGTTTTTGCAGAAACAGCTGGATTGCGAAGTGACACTGAATCTGAAATATACGGATCTTTTTGTCAGTGAGGGAATCTTTGAAAGCTATCTGAACCACATTGCGCAATCGCTGCAGCTTCCGTCACTCGAAAATGCGGGTGTTTCCCTGAACGGGAAAGAGCTGCATCTCCTCTTTGCGGAAGATGCGGATCTTGACAAATGTCAGGAGCGAAAGCTCGATATCGAGCGCAGCATGTCCTCCTACGGTTTATCCTATAGCATCTATCTCGATCATAAGAGCAAGGCTTCCAGGAAAGTCACCTATAATCCATACAGCGGCTATACCCGAATCAACATCGCCGACATCAACCAGAAGATCAACAAGGTCATTCTGGAAGGGGAGCTTTTCAAAGTGGAAGATACGGTCTCACTTCGCGGCGGCAGATCGTATGGCGAGATGGAAATGATCAACTACTATATCAAGGATGCGACAGGAGTTTTCCTGGCCAGACGGGATGTACGTAAAAACGAACTGGAAGAAAAGCTGGGCGAATTTAAAACGGGAAACTATGTCCGCATCTATGGCGATGTGGAACTGAATAAGATGACACAGGAACTCGAACTTCACGTGCGGCTGAACAATCCGAATGAAATGGTCAAGATCGACCGTCCGCAGGGAAGAATCGACCGTGCTCCGAAGAAGAGAGTGGAACTGCACGCTCATACAAAGATGAGTGAAATGGACGGTGTCTCATCCGCTACCGAACTGATCAACCAGGCCTACGCCTGGGGGATGCGCTCGCTGGCGATTACCGACCACTATGTTGTTCAGGCATTCCCGGAAGCGCAGATTGCGATGAATAAGCTGAACAAGTCCAATCCGGAGGATCCGTTCAAGGTTCTCTACGGATGCGAGATGAATATGATCGACCCGGTTCTGAATATCATCAAGAATCCGGACGGAGGATCATTGGACCGTACCTATGTCGTATTCGACTTAGAGACTACGGGATTAAGCAACCGCTATGACCATATCATCGAATTCGGCGGCGTCAAGATCGGACACGGCGGTGTAACGGACCGTCTGCAGCTCTTTGTGAAGCCTCCGGTCAAACTGGCGGATTTCACGAAAAAACTGACAAACATCAAGGATTCTGATGTGGAAAATGCGGATCCGATTGAAGTGGCACTGCCGAAGATCATGGAGTTCTTCGGAGATGCGGCGCTTGTCGCGCATAACGCCAAATTCGATATCGGCTTTATTAATGCCGCACTTCGCAAGCTGAATCAGCCGGAGTTAAAGAATCCTTATATCGATACGCTGGATCTTTCCCGTGCTTTATTAAAGGAGCGGAAATCCTACCGCCTGGGCAAGGTTGCCAGCTTCTATAAAGTGGAATATGACGAAGATGTCGCACACCGTGCCGACTACGATGCGGAAGTGACAGGGGAAGTCTTCATCCGCATGTTGCAGAGCATCAAGCAGATGAACTATCTGCCAAACGGCATGATGAAATCGGAAGGGCTCCTCTTGACGGTAGATGATCTGCAGAATCTGAACGACGCGGATGCCTTTAAGAAAGTCACGAAAAAACACGTCAATGTCATTGCGAAGAATCAGGACGGCATCAAGGATCTGTTCCGTTTGATCTCCATCAGCCATACCGACTATCTGCTCTTTGGCGGTAAGGTATCCACCAAGAGCGATGAGTTCATGGCCGAACCGCGGATTCCGCGTGAGAAGATCCAGGAATTACGACAGAACCTTTTGATCGGTTCCGCCTGCTGTAACGGGGAGATCTTCGATCTTGCGTCTACATCAAGTAAAAACGATCTGAAAGAGGCCATGAAGTTCTATGACTTCATTGAGGTTCAACCTCCCGAAAACTACCGCTTTCTGATTGATAATCATTCCATTGCCGATTTCGACCGTTTACATATGATCTTAAAAGACATCATTTCCTGCGCAAAGGAATTGAAGATTCCGGTTGTTGCGACAGGGGATGTGCACTATACCCATCCGGACCAGAAAATACTGCGTGATGTCTACATCATGGCGCAGGGAATCGGCGGCGTGGTTCACCCGTTATATATCTATAACGAAGAAGCACGTCACAAGAGCGTGGCTCCGGACCAGCATTTCCGTACCACGGATGAGATGCTCGAAGCTTTCCGTTTCCTGGAAGATGAAGACCTCATTCAGGAAATCGTGGTAGAGAATACCAACAAGATCGCGGATCAGATCGAACCTGCCTTTCCGTGCAAGGATAAGCTGTATCCGCCGTTTATCGACGGTGCCGATGAGAATCTGAAAGCCATCTGTTATAAGACAGCGCATGAGCGCTACGGTGAGAATCTGCCTGAGATCGTCTCCGCACGCTTAGAGAAGGAGTTAAACTCCATCATCGGAAACGGCTACGGGGTTATTTACTATACCGCGCACCTAATGGTCAAGGATTCCAACGACCACGGCTACATGGTCGGATCGCGTGGTTCCGTCGGTTCCTCCTTTGTCGCAACCATGAGTAACATCACGGAAGTCAATCCGCTGCCTCCGCATTATGTCTGTCCGAAATGCCATCATTTCGAACTGGTGGAAAACTGCGAGAGCGGCTTTGACCTCAACAGCAAGCCGTGTCCTGTCTGCGGTGAAGAGATGAAGCCGGACGGACAGAATATCCCGTTTGAAACATTCCTTGGCTTCTATGGCGACAAGGTTCCGGATATCGACCTGAACTTCTCGTCGGAATATCAGGGAAATGCCATGCTGTATACCAAGACGGTGTTCGGCGAAGACAAGGTCTACCGTGCCGGTACCATCAGCGGCGTTCAGGAAAAGACCGCGTACGGCTATATCCGCGGATATATGGAAAAGATGGGAATCGAAAAGCTGACAAATGCCCAGAAAACCTATCTGGCCGTCGGCTGCACGGACGTCAAACGCACCACCGGTCAGCATCCGGGCGGAATCATCGTTATTCCGCGGAACATGGATGTCCATGACTTTACACCGGTCCAGTATCCGGCAAACAATCCGGAGAGTGAATGGAAGACGACACACTTCGACTTCCATGCCATTCATGACAATGTTCTGAAGCTGGATAATCTGGGACATGTCGACCCGACGTGCATGCGCTTATTGGAAAAGATCAGCGGCATCAACGTCCGCACGATCCCGATGAATGACGATAAGGTCATTTCCATCTTCAACTCCACCAAAGCGCTGAAGATTCAGGATACAACGTATTACAACGAGAAAACCGGAGCTCTCGGTTTGCCGGAGTTCGGTACGCGCTTTGTCCGCGGGATTCTGAGTGATACGCGTCCGAACGTCTTCTCGCAGCTGGTCCGTATTTCCGGACTCTCGCACGGGACAGACGTCTGGAATAACAACGCCAAAGACCTCGTTGCCAAAGGCAAGACATTAAACGACGTGATCGGATGCCGTGACGACATCATGACGCATCTGATCAAGGAAGGGCTTCCCCCGAAGAGCTCCTTCGATATCATGGAGAGTGTCCGTAAGGGGAAGGGCCTAAAGGATGAATGGATCGAACTGATGAAGGAAAACAATGTTCCGGACTGGTACATCGATTCCTGCTTAAAGATCAAGTACATGTTCCCGAAAGCCCACGCCGTTGCCTATGTCATGATGGCCATCCGTGTTGCCTGGTTCAAGGTCTACCATCCGCTCTATTACTACATCAGCTTCTTTACACTGCGCTGCGACTATTTCGAGATCGGCACGATGATTGCCGGCAAGGAAGCCAATGCGGCCAGATTAAAGAATATTCAGGACCGTCTCTCTTCCAAGGAAATCGAAGTCAGAAGAGGCGTGTCCAATAAGGAAGAAGGGCTGGTCACAACGCTGGAAGTCGCCAATGAGCTCTTCTGCCGCGGTTTCAGTATTTCCAATCTGTCTTTGGAGTATTCCGATGCTTCGGAATGGGTACTGGATCCCGATAACAAGAAAGCAATCATCCCGGCCTTTACCACGATCGACGGTCTGGGATACAACGTCGCAAAGAGCATCGTGGAAGCGCGGAAAGAGCGTCCGTTCCTCTCGAAGCAGGATCTTCTTGACCGCACGCAGCTCTCAAAGACGCTGCTGGATAAGCTGGATGAGCTGCATGTTCTTGACGGACTGCAGGAAGAAAACCAGATGTCCTTATTCTGAGAAAAAGGAGAATAGAAAATGAAAACTACGGAATTGAAATGCCCGCGTTGCGGCAAAGTCATGACACTGACGTACAAGGAAGCGAACAGCACGGTTTCCTGTCCGCACTGCCACTTTGGCTTCCAGCTGGATAAGAAAACGCTGAAGCATCAGAAATGGATGACGCTTCTCTCCACTTTCGTGATTATCCTGCTCATCAGCTTCATTCTTACCTTTACGCTGCGCAATATCAACAATACGCTTTTGATCCTGTTACTGGTTCTGTTCGGTCTGATCGTTGCCTATATCAGCAATCCGATCGGCTACTGGCTGACGTATCAGTTCTTCGGCTATACGTACGAAGCGAAGCCGAAAAAGTAGTTGCACGCAGCCGGAATTTGTGTATAATAGTATTGTATTTAAAACAAGGAGTGGTCAAACCACTCCTTAATTATTGATGAGGTGAAGATGAGTTTTTTAGAGATTGTCAAAGATGAAGCCGCCAAATTAGCCGCTCAGGAAGGTTTAGACCTCTATGATGTCGAATGGGTGAATGAAAACCGGATGCAGATCCTCCGCGTTTCCCTCAGTATTCCTGACCGCCCGATCGATGTGGATACCTGTGCCGCATTCTCCGATAAGTTTGCGTCGATACTGGATGAGAAAGATCTTGTTCCGTCGGCATACTATCTGGAAGTCTGCTCTCCGGGAGCAGAGAGAGAACTGCGCAATATCGACGAGATCAAAGGTGCACTGAACGATTATGTCTACTGCAAGCTGAAAGACCCGAAAGAGGGAATGTCCGATGTGACGGGTGATTTATTGGAAGTGGACGAAGAGACGATCTTAATCTCTTACCGTGAGAAAACAAGAACGAAACAGATCCGTATCAATCTGGATAACATTGCGTTTATTCGCTTAGCGATAAAGTTTTAAATGGGAGTAAGAACATGAACAGCAATAATTTCGTAAAGGCCATTGAATTAATTGAAAGTGACCGTAACATCAATAAAGACGTTGTCATCGAAGCCCTCAAGGAAGCACTGACCAAGGCCTTCCGCAAACAGGCGGAATCCCCGGATGCAGACGTGGTTGTCGATATTGCCAAAGACGGCAGCATCCATATGGTACAGCGCTACAAAGTGGTTGAAAACGTGGAGTTTGACGAACTGGAAATCTCTCTGGAAGATGCCAAACGTTTCAATCCGGAGCTGGAACTCGGTGACTACTATGAAGAAGACATCGACGTGGACGAGCTGGGAAGAGCCGCTGCTTTAATCGCCAAGAACGTTCTGAAGCAGAAGATCAGAGAAGCGGAAAAACAGGCTGTCTACGATGAATACATCGATAAACTCGATGAAATGGTATTCGGTAACATCGAATCCGTGGAAGACAAGTTTATCGTTGTCAACCTGGGCAAAACCCTGGCAATCATGCCGAAAATGGCCCAGAACCCGAATGAAAACTACTATGAAGGTCAGAAACTCCGTGTTGTGATCACGGAAGTCAACAAGGACACCAAAGGTGCCCAGGTCTTGGTATCCCGCTCGGATGCCAGACTGGTCCGCCGTTTATTCGAGAAGGAAGTTCCTGAAATCTTCACTGGTACGGTGGAAATCAAGGCGATTGCCCGTGAAGCCGGCGAACGTACAAAGATGGCTGTCTTCTCCAAGAATCCGGACGTTGACCCGATCGGCGCCTGCATCGGCCCGAGAGGTTCCCGTGTTCAGGTCGTCATTGAAGAGCTGCACGGTGAAAAGATCGACATCTTCGAGTGGAGCGACAATGTGGAAGAGCTGATCAAAAATGCTCTGGCACCGGCTCAGATCCTGGCTGTCGTACCGTCTCCGGAAGGAAAGGGACTGCTTGTCGTCGTTGAAAATGACCAGCTTTCCTTAGCCATCGGTAAGAAAGGTAAAAATGCCAGACTTGCCGTTAAGCTGACCAACAGCCGCATCGATATCAAGACAAGAGAAGAACTCGAAGAGAAGGGTATCGACTACAAACAGCTGGTATTCGAATATGCGATCGAACAGGAACGCATCAAACGTGAAAAAGCTGCGGAAGAGCTGGCCAGAATGAAGGAAGAACAGGCGAAAGTCATCGCCGAACGCGAAGCCAAGGAAGCCGCGGAAGCAGCACCGACAATTGCCGATTACATGGATGAAGTGGTGGATGAAGAAGAAGAAGTTCAGGAAACACCGTTAGAAGGAACTCTCGCTCATAAGGAAACCATCGAAGCCGAAGAAAAGGCCAAAGAAGAAGCTAAAGCCGAAGTCGTAAAAGAAGAAGTTAAAGAAGAAGTTAAAGAAGCAGTAGAAGTCAAGGAAGAAGTTGCCGAAGAGGAAGCCAAACCTCAGAAACGTACCAGAAAACCGTTACAGGAACGTACGGAATACGTCTCCAAGTTTGAAGACTACGCCGGCAGCGGAGCTCCTGTCGAACAGAAAGCATCCAAGAAGAAAAAGAAAGACGATGATTCGGATCGTAAAGTCCGCAGCGCAGATATGCGTAAAGACAAGGAATATGAAATCAAGATCGAGTATTCCGATGAAGAACTGGCGGAAATCGAAGAGTACAATGCTTCCCTGGAAGAGAACTGGGATGAAGACATTGACTACGATGAATACGACGAATACTACGACGACGAGAATTAATGGCAGTTACAACGCTTAAAAAAGTACCGATGCGAAAGTGCGTTGCCACGCAGGAACGCTTCCCCAAAAAGGAACTGATCCGCATCGTCAGATCTCCGGAAGGACAGATTCTGATCGATGAAACCGGCAAGGCAAACGGACGCGGCGCCTATCTCAGAAAGAGTGTGGATGCCGTGAATCTGGCAAGAAAGACCGGAGCACTTTCCAAGGCACTCGAAGCCGACATCCCGGAAGAAATCTACGCAAAACTTACGGAGATGTTCCGTGGATAAGGCACTCAGTCTTCTCGGAATCGCAAAACGGGCGAATCAGATCAGTTACGGTGAAGTGATGATGGAGGCCATCCGGCATAAAAAATGCCAGGTGGTTCTCATCGCCGCTGATGCGTCCGAACGTTCGAAAAAGCAGATCACAGACAAATGCAGCTTCTATCAAATTCCGTTCTTTGTGAAATATCAGGCAACAGAAATCTCCCGGGCAATCGGGAAAAGCAATATTAAAAGTGTCTGCGTCAATGACGGCAACCTTTCCAAAGCCATCATAGAGACGCTTACTAGAAATGAGGTGGACTAATGGCAAAACCAAATAACAAACATAAGAAACCAAACAGACCGAATTCTGGTTTTACTAGGAGAACCAACTATCCGACGGAAATCACTTATCAGGAAGGTATCACTGTCGGTCAATTAGCAGAAAAATTGGAAAGAAACTCCAGCGACATCATCAAGGTGCTGTTCATGCTGGGTAAAATGGTTACGATCAACTCACCGCTGGATGACGAGTCGGTGGGACTCATCTGTATGGAATTCAACTGCAACTTCACCAAAGAAGAAGTGGTGGATCCTGACAGTCTGGAAGATACGGAAGTCGATAGAGAAGAAGATCTCATCGAACGTCCGTGCATTGTTACGATCATGGGACATGTTGACCATGGTAAGACAACATTACTGGATAACATCCGTAAAACACACGTGACAGCCAGCGAATTCGGCGGCATCACGCAGCATATCGGTGCCTATCAGGTATCCCTGAACGGCAAGAAAATCACATTCCTGGATACACCGGGTCACGAAGCCTTTACGGCCATGCGTGCCAGAGGTGCGAAGGTAACTGACCTTGTCATTATCGTGGTTGCCGCGGATGACGGTGTCATGCCGCAGACGCTCGAAGCCGTCGACCATGCCAAGGCAGCGGGATGTCCGATCATCGTTGCCGTCAACAAGATGGATAAACCGAACGTGAATCCGGACCGTATCATGAATGATATGGCTGACCTCGGCCTCTTACCGGAAGAGTGGGGCGGAGATACGATCTTCGTCAAGATCTCTGCCAAGACCGGAATGGGTGTCAAGGATTTACTTGAGACGATCCAGGTCGTCAGTGAAGTTCAGCAGCTCAAAGCCAATCCGAAGCGTACAGCCAGCGGAACGGTGATTGAAGCGAAACTGGATAAGGGAAGAGGACCGGTCGCGACACTTCTTGTCCAGAACGGTACCCTCCATAACGGCGATCCGGTTGTTGTCGGCGCCTGCTTCGGCAAGATCCGTAAGATGACGGATGATGTCGGAAGAGAGATCAAGGAAGCACTTCCTTCCACACCGGTCGAGATCATCGGCTTAAACGATGTCCCGGTTGCCGGTGACTTATTCAAAGCCTATCGCAATGAGCGTCAGGCCAGAGCGATCGCGGAACGCAGAGCCCAGGCGAAGATCGAAAGCGAACGCCGTACAACCAGTGCCTTAACACTGGCGGATATGGCAGCGCAGATCGAAGCCGGTGAAGTACAGGAGATTCCGGTCATCATCAAGGCAGACGTTACGGGTTCCGCGGAAGCCGTGAAATCTTCTCTGGAGAAGATCCAGGTAGATGGTGTCAAAGTCAATGTCATCCGTTCCACTGCCGGAGCAATCTCCGAAAGCGATGTCATGCTGGCGAATGCCTCCCATGCCATCATCTACGGATTCAACGTCCGTCCGGATTCCAACGTCCGTAAGAAAGCAGCCGATGAAAAGGTTGAGATCCGTCTGCATAACATCATCTATAAGCTGGTGGAAGAGATGGAAGCGGCCATGAAGGGTATGCTGGCACCGGTCTATGAGGAAGTCACGCTGGGTATGGCGGAAGTCCGTCAGCTCTTCAAGGTTTCCAAGGTCGGTACGATTGCCGGATGCTATGTAACGGAAGGCAAGATTGTCAGAGACTGCAGAGTACGTCTGATCCGTAACGGTATCGTGGTATACGATGGAAAACTCGGAAGCTTACGCCGCTTTGAAAACGACGCCAAGGAAGTTATCGCCGGGTATGAATGCGGCTTAACGATTGCAAACTTCAACGACATCAAGGAAGGAGACTACATCGAAGCCTATGGCGAAGAGGAGGTCCCCATCCAGTAATGAAAAAGGTTAAGAACGAACATCTTGCCGAACTGATCCGCAAGGAAGTCAGCAATATCATCCAGTTCGATATGAAAGAACGCAAGGTCGGCTTAGTGACGATCACGGACGTGGAAGTCAATAACGATCTCAGCATTGCCAAAGTCTATTTCAGCATTCTGGATAAGAAGGAACGCATTGAAGAGGATATCGAAAGCCTCAGGAAAGCCAAAGGCTTCATCCGTTCCACGCTTGCCAAGCGACTTTCCACCTATAAATGCCCGGATATCGTCTTTTTGAAAGATGAATCCCTGGAAACGGGAAACCGCATTGATTCCATTCTGAAAGACCTGAACATTCCGGAAGAATAAAGAAACATAAGCAGAAAACAGAGAAAACCAGTACATTAAATGGTACAGATTCCTGAATTCTGCTTTTTCTTTTACCTTTAAGATATTTTGTCAGACGGAAAGTCTCATTTTGGGGGAGTTGCTGAAAAAAGGAGGAACGTAGTAAAATAGAATCATAATATTGGAGGCAAATCATGAATTATATGGAAAGATATCAGCTCTGGCTGGATTCTCTGAAAGAAGATGATCCTTTAAGAGCGGAACTGATTGCAATCAAAGATGATGATAATGAAATAAAAGAACGTTTCTATCAGGATCTGTCCTTTGGAACGGCAGGTCTGCGTGGAATCGTCGGAGCCGGAACCAACCGCATGAACTATTTCACGGTCGGCAAGGCGACGCAGGGAATTGCCGATTTTATTAAAGAGCATGGCGAAGAGGCATGTAAGCGCGGTGTCGTCATTGCCCATGACCCAAGACACTTCTCTCATGAATTCTCTCAGTTTACTGCCGGCATCTTAGCCGCAAATGGAATCAAGGCATATGTTTATCCGTCACTGCGTCCTACGCCGCAATTGGCATGGAGCGTAACGCGCTTAAACTGCATTGCCGGTATCAACATCACGGCATCTCATAACCCGCAGGCATATAACGGTTATAAGGCATACTGGGAAGACGGCTGCCAGGTTTCCAGCAAGATTGCGGACGGCATGACGGAAAAGATCAATGCGGTCGACGCATTCAAGGATGTCATCACCAGCGACTTTGAAGAAGGCGTCAAGGAAGGAAAGATCGTGGTTCTCGGTCCGGAATATGACCGTGAATATCTGGACCTTGTCGAAAGCATGGCCATTCACCACGGGGATGAGCTCGACCTCAATATTCCGCTTGTCTTCACACCGCTCAACGGTGCCGCATCCATCCCGTTTGCGACAATGCTCAATGACCGCGGATTCAAGAACTGGAAGTTCGTGGAAATTCAGAGAGAACCGGACCCGGACTTTACATCTGTCGGTTATCCGAACCCGGAAGATCCGAAAGCATTCCGCAAGAGCGAAGAGCTGGGCAGAAAATTCGGTGCCGAACTCTTAATGGCGTGCGACCCGGACGGTGACCGCTTCGCGATTGAGATCCGCGATGATGAAGGTAACTATATTCCATTAAATGGTAACCAGACCGGTTATCTCTTAGTCAACTATATCCTGGAAGGCCATAAGGATGCGGGAACGCTTCCTGAAAAAGGTGCCATGGTCAAATCCATCGTCACAAGTACCATGAGTACGGAAATGGCGGAAGCCTATGGCGTGAAGATGTTTGAAAGTCTGACGGGATTTAAGAACATCTGCGGAAGATATCCGGCCTTAATTGAGCAGGGATATACGATCCTGTTCGGTTATGAGGAGTCCGTCGGCTACGCCGCATGTCCGACGATCCGTGATAAGGACGGCATCTCTGCCGGTATGCTGGTAGCGGAAGCAGCTGCCTATTACCGCAAGCAGGGGAAAACACTCTGGAACGTATTAAATGAACTGTATGACAGATACGGTCATTATGCGGAAGATGAACCGAATATCATTCTGGAAGGAATCGAAGGCGCCGACAGAATCAAACGGATGATGAGCTATGTCCGGGCAAATCTCCCGACGGAAATCGCCGGAGCGAAAGTTGTCAAGGTCATCGACTACATCAACGGTTATGAAGATATTCCGGCAAGCAATGTGCTGCGCTTCTATCTGGATAACAACAGCTGGTTTGCCATCCGTCCGAGCGGAACGGAACCGAAGATCAAATTCTATTTCTATACGGACCAGAACAGCAGGGAAGAAGCTCTCAGAACGAATCAGCTGATCCGCGAAGATGTCTTCCGTATCGTCACATCCGTCGAATAAACAGATAAGAGTCTGCCTTGCAGGCTATTTTCCAAAAAAAGAAAGGAGATATCAAATGAACTTTTTGAACCGTACGGTATTAATGAAAGATTCCTCTGCGGAAGAAGCAGCGAAAGTCTATTCGCTCTTAAGAAAAAACGGGATTCCCTATGAGATGAAGACATTACGGAACAAGACCACTTTCGGCAGAAACCTGCATTACCGTATGAATTACGGGAAATATAACGGGGGAATGTCTTCTTCCTTTGTAGATCATGACATGAACTATGTCTATGTGATCTATGTGAAAAAGAAAGACCTGGAAAAAGCGAACCGCCTGCTGAATGAATTGCTGTAAGTGAAACCTGTCTCTGACAGGTTTTCTTTTTCATAATTATGAATATGTTTTCACACAATCCCGCAGAAAATGATATAATTTCATAGATATGTCTAAACAGAGAAAAACACGCAAAAAACCGGACGTTCTATTCCTTCTTCTATCAGGAGTTCTTTTGGCCATTATCGTAGCTTTAAGTCTTTTATTCCCGAAGCAGGACAGCATGCCCGTACCGGAAGATGATACGGCGGATACTTCCTACAGTGATATTCATAAGCTGATCATCTCCGAACTCATGAGCAATAACGGCGGTGTTTTTGTCAGTGAAACAAATGAGATCTGCGATTATCTCGAATTATATAACGGCACGGAAAAGGAAATCCGTTTGAACGGATATGCCTTAAGTGACCGCAAAGATACCATCAAATGGACCTTCCCGGATGTCACGATTCCGTCTCACGGCTATCTAGTCGTTTCCTTAAGCGGAAAGCTGGGCGGGGAGATGAATGCTCCGTTTGCCTTAAGTTCGAAAGGCGGGGAAAACGTGATCCTGCTCAATCCTTCCGGAAAGATCATCGATGCATGTGAAACGGTGGCCTTAACCAAGAATGAAAGCATGGTCCGCGAGAACAGCGGAACCTGGGGTGTTTCCTCTTATGGAACACCGGGCTATCCGAATAATGCGGACGGTCTCAGAAGCTATCTCAATTCCTTAGAGACAGCGGAAGAAGCGGAACTTGTGATCAATGAGATCCTGATCCGCAATAACGGTAACTTTAAAAACGAATACGGTTATTATGACGGTTTCGTTGAATTCAAGAATGTTTCCGATCATACGGTACACCTTGGCGAATATGTCTTCAGCGACAGCGAGGCAACGCCGTTCTTAATCAATTTGCCTGAAAGAGATCTCTATAGCGGAGAAGTGATTTCCTTCTATATCGGCAACCGCGTCATGGAAGGTTATCTGGGAAGAAATCTCTCTTCCCGCAACGGTACGATCATCCTTTCCCGTAACGGGAAGATCGTCGACCGCCACGTGTATGAAAACCTCTCCGGCGGCATGGCGGAAATCCGTAATAATGACGGATCCTACTCCGTCAGTTCCTTAATCTCCATGGGAGAAGAGAATACACCGGACGGTATCGCGGCATTCCAGAAGAAATATCTTACGATGCCGACAGGACTTGTCATTAATGAACTCATGTCCCAGAACGACACTTATTTAGAGCAGAACGGTAACAGGACCTATGACTGGATCGAGTTGTACAACAACTCTTCGGAATCCATTCAGCTGAGTGAATACTCACTGAATCAGAATACCGATTCCCAGATGTGCTATACATTGAACGATGTCAGTTTACCGCCATACGGATACTATGTTGTCATGTGCTCCGGCAATACGCTTTTATCCAATCAGACTTATCAGCATGTCGGATTCAAGCTTTCCGAAGTCGACAATGTCTATCTGTATCACAACGATGAGATTGCGGATTCCGTTGCCTATGCGGATCTGCCTTACGGTTACAGTTACGGCAGGGGAGAAAGCGAAGGATTCTTCTATTTTGACACCCCGACACCACTTTACGGAAACGGAACGGGAGTGCGCTCCATGCAGTCCCCGGTGGAATACTCGGCAAATCCGGGTGTTTATGATGACGTGGAGGAAGTGGTTGTCGAATTATTTGCGAACGGTACGATTCACTATACCACGGACGGCTCCATTCCCGATGAAACGGATCCGGTCTATGAATCTCCGCTGCATTTAAAAGAGACTTCCGTCATTAAGGCCAAAAGCTATGCGGCAGGATCACTCTCCAGCGAGATGAACTGCGCATCCTATATTATCAATGAACATCACACCTTACCCGTGATGTCGGTTTCTCTCAATCCGAGCTATTTCAATGATCTGAACTGGAATCCGAATGTGATCGGCTTAGAGAGAGAAGCCTATGCGGAGCTTTATGAAGACGGCTCCTCTTTTTCTATCCCGTGTTCGATGGCCTGCTTCGGCGGCAATACGCGCTCTCACCGCAAAAAGTCCTACGCTCTGCGTTTCAATGATCAGTGGGGAGAGAAGTATCTGGAGTATCCTCTCTTTGACAAGGAAGATAACAGCATCTATGAATCCGTCGTATTGCGTACCGGATCCAATGACTGGGATGTTGCCTACATGCGCGATATTCTGGCTTCGGAGTTATTGAACGGCAACAGCAACGTGGATGTGCAGGATTATAAGATTGTCGTTCTTTATATCAACGGTCAGTACTGGGGATTATACAATATCCGTGAGAAGATCAATACGGCATTCTTCTCGGAGAAATACAATATTCCGAAGGATGACATGAATATCCTGCGGATCGACTACGATGTCACCATCGGCAGCTATGCGCCGTACAACCGGATCCGTGAATATGCGAATACGCATTCCATGTCGAATGATGAATACTATGAAGAACTCACGAAGATGATCGATATCGATAACTTCATCGATTACTGGATCTCCGAGTCCTTTATCTCCAATAACGATATCGTCAACTGCCGTTTCTGGAATTCCCCGTATTTCAATGACGGGAAGTTCCGCTGGATCCTCTATGACACGGACCTCGGCTGGTACAATATCCGCGTTGACTACTATTGGGGCTATATGCTGAATGCCGGGGGAATCGGACAACTTTCCTCCTTTGAAAATGATATTCTCCGCTCCATCTTCAACTCACCGCGCTTCCGTGAGAGATGGCTGGAACGGATGAGTTATATGGTACAGAACATCTGGAATGCCGATAACGTGATTGCCAAGATCAATGAAATCCATGACACGATTCTTCCTGAGATGTACCGCAATCAGGAGAGATGGGGTCTGACCATGGAAGAGTGGGAAGAGAATGTGCAGTATCTCCGTGACTTTGCGATCAAACGTACGGATTACTTCCTCAATACCACCAAGAATTATTTCGGACTTTCCGAAAGCAGGATGAAGGAGCTGTTCCCGGGCATATGGTAGAGAGAAGAAAACCTTACCGCTATGAGATGAAGTTCTATCTCAGCGAATATCATACGCTCTTATTGAAACAGCAGTTAAAGATGGTGATGCAGCTGGATGAGCATTCCGTCAGCGAGGATCTCTCCTACAGCATCCGCTCTCTTTACTTCGATAACGACTTATCAACAGCTTTTTCGGAAAAGATGGACGGCGTGGAGTTCCGCAAGAAATACCGCATCCGTCTTTACAACCAGGATCCTTCCTTTATCAAACTGGAGTGCAAGCACAAGGATGATAACATGACATGGAAGGAAGACTGCACCATCACCAAGGAAGAAGCAAAAGGACTCATCGACGGGACACTCCGAGTCGGAAACGACAGAAGGGAACTATTGGTCAGCTTTCTGGAAGAAGTGAGTGCCAATCACCTGAAACCGAGTGTGATCGTCGATTATGACCGCCTCGCATACATCTATGATGTCAGTGATGTCCGCATCACATTCGACTATCATATCCGCAGCGGAAGATATACCACGGACCTCTTTGATTTTGACTCTGAAACGCTTTTGGCTCAGGAGGCAAACCTTGTGGTACTCGAAGTCAAATGCAACGAGTTCATTCCGCAGCATATACTGGAAATCTTATACAGCATCCCGAAAGTCCGGGTTGCCATCAGCAAGTTTGCGCTCTGCCGCAGCATGAAATAGAAAGGGGATTTGTTTATGGAACAGATCAGAGAATTTTTCGCAGGACAGTTTAACGGACCGGTCAGTGTACCGATGATCCTGACGTCACTGCTTGTCAGTTGTATTGTATCGGTATATATCATCATCATCTACCGCAAGACGTTTAACGGTATCGTCTACAACAAGAGCATGCCGCTTTGCATCCTCTTATTATCCATGGTGACGGCGATGATCATCCGTACCATCAACTCCAACCTCTCACTCTCTCTCGGCATGGTCGGTGCCCTCAGTATCGTCCGTTTCCGTACGGCCATTAAGGACCCGGTGGATACGGCATTCATGTTCTGGGCAATCACAGCCGGTATCATGTCCGGTGCCAACCTCTATTTCATCAGCATCGTCGGCTCGCTTCTCTTGGGTATCCTCTATTACGTATTCTACTTAACGGATACCAAGGCGAAGACACCGTACCTTCTGATCATCCGTTATGACATGGAAGCGGAAGAAAGACTCAACGATGCGCTCGCCGGTCTTTCCCGCAAGAATCTCCGCAGCAAGTCCACAAGCGAGAAGGGTGTTGCGGAAGTAACGTATGAAATCGAGAAATTGAATCATACGGAAGCGGTCTTATTCAATCTGCAGCAGGTGCGCGGTGTGATCAGTGTCAACCTGGTCAGCTATCAGAACGACTTCGGAATGTAAATAGTTACAGAAAGAGTATTGAAAAATTTCATGCTCTTTTTTTCTTTATGCGGTATAATAAAGAAAAGGAGGGGTAGAATCATGATACGATTAGCGAAAGAAAAAGATCTGGATAAGATTCTGGAGCTGTTGATGGATGTGAATATGCTTCACAACAATCTCCGTCCGGATCTCTTCAAGCGGCAAGTAACAAAATACAACCGTGAAAAACTGATGCAACTTCTGGAAGATGATCAGAAGCCTATTTTTGTCTATACTGACGATGATGTGGATGACGTATACGGCTACATTATGGCTGAAGTACAGCCGGTCAGTAACAGCGATCTCTATGTCGATCATAAAACACTTTATATCGACGATATCTGTGTGGATCCGAATAAAAGAAATCAGAAATTCGGAAAACACCTGCTGGAAACCGCTGCCTCCTATGGAAAGAAGATGGGCTGTTACAACATCGTACTGAATGTCTGGGATGGAAATATCGGTGCTGCGGAATTCTATCGTGAGATGGGATTCAAACCGCAGAAAACGGTACTGGAACAGCTGTTATAGAAGAATATATTGTCCCGTGCATTCATTTTGCGCGGGACTTTATTTCATCAGGAAAGGGGAACTATGGAGAATTTTGAACTTTTACAGAGGACAACGATCCTTTTCGGGAAACACGAGGAAGTAAAAGTCGGAGCAATGATCCGCAAATATACGGACCAGTCTGTTTTGATCGTTCATGAAGGAAAAGAGTATCTGAACGATCTTTTAAAAACGGTCCGTAATTCCATTGAAAAGGAAGGTATTAAAATCTATGAACTGAGCGGAGTTCAGGCAAATCCGCTTGTCTCCAAAGCAGACGAAGGCATCCGTCTGGTGCATGAGCATCATATTCCGTTTGTTCTGGCAATCGGCGGAGGAAGCGTTATGGATACGGTGAAATATATCTCCTTTGCCTCATACTCTGAAATGTCAAATCCGCTCCTATTATCCCTGAGTGATGAAATCAAGACTAAGATCCTGCCGCACGGAACCATCGTGACGCTTTCCGGAACAAGTTCCGAGTGCAGCAACTGTGCCATGATCATGGATGACAGGCACATACCGATCATAAAATACGCCTTAACCAATCCATGCCTCTATTTTGACTTTGCGATCGTCGATCCGCTTTTGACCTATACGCTTCCCAAGAGACAGATGGCAAGCGGCATCATGGATACAATCTCGCATGCGCTGGAGGTTTATCTTGCGCAGATCGAGGAAGAACCTCTTTGCGAAGGTTATTATGAGTCCGTAATCAGAACAACGCTGAAATACGGATTAATGGCAATCGATGATCCGAAAAACTATAAAGTCCGCAGCACGCTATCTCTTTGTGCCATGATGGCTTATCGGGATGATCTGAGTAACGGAGGAGTCCCGCAGGACTGGGGCGGACACGGCGCGGAGAATCCTGTTACGGCAACCTTTAACGGAATCCACGGACAGACGCTCGGCATTATAACACCGGCATTCCTGCGTGTTGCCTATGTACATAACCCAAGAGTCTTCTGTAATCTCTCAACGAGAATCTTCGGTATTGATCCCTCAGGAAAATCAGAAGCGGAAATCGTGGAAGAAGGAGCCGCGTATCTGGAAGACTGGCTCAGAAAGATGGAACTGCCGACACGCTTCAATGAGATCGGAATCACCATGGACATGCTGGAACCTCTGATTCCGCAGGCTGTCCCATGCGGATCCGTCTATCAGCTAACGGAAGCAGAAGTCCGGAAAATCTATGTAATGAGTCTATAAAAAACTTCAGAATTTCTGAAGTTTTTATTCTTTTGGATCTGTATTGTCTTTGGGCTTACTCCAGAGCTGACGCTGCTCTTCATTTTCGAGCGACTTCAGGAAACTGGAATGAGCATCCGGATATTTTTCATACAGCTTCTGAAGCAGTATCTTCATGTTTTCACGCTCGGAAGCGTGGTTGCGCGGGCAATTCGATGTAATCACAGGAAGTTCCAGTTCCCTGGCGGTATCCTTGATATCTTCTTCCGTGGCATAAAGCAGAGGCCGTATGACATATACTTCTTCCCGCGTCATATAGCGTTCAAAGGGCATGGTTTCCATCTTGGCACCGTAGATCATATTCAAAAGCAGGGTTTCCATGGCATCATCCGCATGATGGCCTAAGGCAATCTTGTTGGCGCCCAAGTCTTTCGCTTCCTTGATCAGCGTTCCTTTTTTCAGTCTGGAGCAAAGGTGGCAGTTGAGCTGCTCGTGATGCAGATGCTGCTCCAGCATGTAGCGGATGCGCGTCGGGATGCGTACGACTTCAATGTCCTTGTTGCGGAAGAATTCCTGCACGGCGTCAAATCCATCTTCTCCGAAACCGACATCGATAAACATTCCGGTAAGTCGGAAATTCTTCTTGCTGAACTGACGGTAAAGACCGAGGGCATATAAAAGCGTCAGGGAATCCTTTCCGCCGCTGATACCGACCACGATATGGTCACCGTCCGCAATCAGATGATGATCCTGATCTGCTCTTCTTAATGCACCCAATACTTTCTTTATCTTTTTCATCTTATGTTATAATACCATAGTATGAACGTGAACAGTGGGATTTTGCTGATTGACAAAGATGAGAACATGACTTCGTTTGATGTCTGTAAAAGACTTCAGCGGATTCTTTTTACGCGTCAGATCGGACATACCGGAACGCTGGACCCCAATGCAACGGGGCTGCTGGTCGTTCTTGTAAATAAAGCCACCAAGGTTCTGCCTTATCTTCAGAAGGATTCCAAAGTCTATGTGGGAACGCTGCGCTTCGGCGCGAAGTATGATACCGGAGACATCTGGGGGACTATCCTGGAAGAGAAGGAAGTAAGGCACGTTTTAAAAGAAGAAGTGGAAACTCTCTTTGCGTCCATGCTGGGCAAACAGATGCAGAAACCGCCGCTTTACAGTGCCATTAAAGTAAACGGTAAAAAGCTGTATGAATATGCCAGAGCGAATAAGGAAATCGAAGTGGAAGAGCGTCCCATCGAAATCTTCTCACTCGACCTTTTGGGAATGAGCAATGAGGAAATCCGTTTCCGTGCCCATGTTTCCAGCGGCACCTATATCCGCACGTTATGTGAAGGGATTGCAGAGCGTCTGGGAAACCTCGGCGCGATGAGTTCCCTCAGACGGGAGATGGTTGGAAACTATTCTCTGAAGAATGCCGTCAAACTCTCTGATGTCACGTTAGATACACCGCTTATGCCGATTGATGATGCGATCGGCATGGAAACCGTTGATTATGCGGAGGGAAGCGACCTGTTTAACGGAAGAGATATTGAACTGGATGCGAAAGAAGACAAGGTTCTCATTCGTTATCAGAATCAGGCCGTTGCCGTATATGCACGTAAGGAAGGCAAACGGTTCCATTGTGAAAGAGGGCTCTGGTAATGAAGACGACATATATTAAGCATTATCCGCATCAGCGCTCCGTTTCCTGCATTGCGACGATCGGCAACTTTGACGGACTGCATTGCGGTCACAAAGCACTGTTAAACCGTGCAAAAGAGCTCTCCGAAAAGAAGGGGCTGAAATTTGCGGTCATCACGTTTGAGCCGGATGTGCGCTCCTATTTCACCAAAGAACCCGTGAAGCGGCTGACGACCTTAAAAGAGCGCTCTAGATTGTTTCAGAAGTTCGGGGTGGATGAGCTGATCTTACTGAATTTTGATAAGAAAATGGCAGATACATCCGCGGATGACTTTATAACAAAATGTCTGAAGTGGCTGAATATCGATACGCTGATCTGCGGATATGATTTCACATTCGGTGCCTTCCCGCAGAAAACGGCGGATGATTTAAAAGAGAGTGAAATTCCGACCGAAGTGATTCCGGCCGTGAAATACGATAATACCAAGATTTCATCCACCTGGATCAAGCAGCTGATTGAAAAGGGAGACATCACGCTTGCGAACAGGTTACTGGGCAGGGAATACTTCCAGACCGGTACGGTTCAAAGAGGGCATCAGATCGGACGGACGATCGGCTACAAGACAGCGAACGTCTCCTATGAGAAGGATAAAATGTTATTACCAATCGGCGTCTATGCCGGTACACTGATCCTGGATGAGAAAGAATATCCTGCCATGATCAATATCGGCCGCAATCCGACGGTATTTGAACAGCACAGAATCGTCGTGGAAGCACATATTCTCGATTTTGATGAAGATATCTACGACAGGGAAGTCACCCTGAGATTCCATGCCTTTTTACGCAGTGACTACCGCTTTGCCTCGCTTGATGAGCTGAAGGCACAGCTTGTCAGGGATGAAAAATCGACAAGAGAATATTTCAGGAATATGATATACTAGTGAAGGTGATATTATGGCAAATGAATACATTCAAGTAACAAACGAAACCAACAAATCGCAAATCTCCCTGAATCTGGGCGTTTTCGAATCCATCGTCAATGAATGCGTTAATACCAATGAGGATGTCGAACTGGTCGACAAGAAATCCATTCTATGCCGCAGCCAGAACAACGAACTGTCCATCCGCGTGAATGTCCGTGTTCATCTGAATTCCAATGCGATCACAATCTGCGAGTATCTGCAGGAGAGCATTTTCAACAATATCTACCAGATGACGGATATTAAATGTTATGATATTGCTGTTAACGTGGAAGAATTTATTTTTTAGAGGTTATATATGACAACGTATTCCCAGACTGAAAAGCCTATGACAAGACATGCCCAGAGAGAAGAGCTGATGAAGGCTCTCTATACATATCTGCTGCTTCATACGGAACTGGCGGATGTACTGCAGCAGCTGCGTACATCCAACGAAGAAGCCAATACGTATTTTTATGATGTCATCGAAGTCTTAATGGACAAGGAAGATGATTATGCGGACTTCATCGGCAAGCAGATTGTCAACTGGGATTATGACCGTCTGGGTTATGTGGAACGTGCGATTCTTTTAGTCGCTCTTGCAGAGTATAAAGGCCTGAATTATGACAAGGCAGTCGTCATTGACGAAGCCGTGCGTCTGGCCAAGAAATACTGTGATGAAGACACTTATAAACTGATTAACGGAGTTCTGGATAAAGCATGAGCATTCGCAGCTGGAGTGTAGAACAGCTTATCAACTATTTAAAAAACCGCTTAGAAAACGATGCCTATCTCTCTTCCTTATGGGTGAAAGGAGAGATATCCAATTTTGTGAATCACTCAAGCGGTCATTTTTATTTTACTTTAAAGGATGAAAAAGCTGCGATCTCCTGCGTCATGTTCTCCACCTATGCCAGACGCATCGGTTTTACGGTAAAAGAAGGGGCCAAGGTACTGCTGCGTGCCAAGGCATCCATCTATGAGAAAACCGGAAGACTGCAGCTGTATGTCTATGAAATGCAGCCGGACGGTATCGGTCTGCTCTACCAGCGCTTTGAGGAGCTGAAAGCGAAACTGTATCAGGAAGGTTACTTCCGTGAAGATCATAAAAAGCCTCTGCCGCATTATCCGTTTGATATCGCGGTGATCAGCGGAGAGCACACCGCGGCGCATTCCGACATCCTGACAACACTGAAAAGAAGATGGCCTGTCGCAAAGATCACGGATTACTACTCTTTGGTCCAGGGAGAAACGGCAGCTGCCAACATCGTCTCAAGAATCAGAGAAGCCGATCAGAACCATCACGATGTCATCATTCTTGCCAGAGGCGGGGGATCTCTGGAAGATCTTTGGTGCTTCAATGAAGAGAGCGTCGTTAAGGCAATCTACCACTGTGAAACACCCATCATTACCGGAATCGGGCATGAGGTGGACTTCACCTTAAGTGATTTTGCGGCGGACGTCAGAGCCAATACCCCGACAGGTGCTGCAGAACTTGTTGCCCCGAAACTGACGGATGTCCTAAGCGAAATCGAGCAGAAGAAGATGCGGATGCAGCGCAGCATTTCCCATCGAAATGATGTGAACCGCAACCGTCTTTCCTCACTTATGGAACACCGTCTTCCGCACCTTAAGGATCAGCTGATTCTGAAACCGTCGACGACATTAATGATGACGCTGGATTATCTGAACCGCTATCCTGAGACATTACAGATGAAATATGAAGGAAGACTGAAGCAGAATCAGCAGAAACTTGTGCACAGACAGGAGATTCTGCTGTCTTCTTGCAAATATCAATTGGAACGTTATTATGATAAAATGAAAGCAGAGATTCACTTATCTGCAAAGCAGTATGCCGACTCTCTGCAACAGAAAGAAAAACTTCTGAGCGCCTATTCCCCGTTGGAGATCTTACAGAGGGGATATGCGATCGTCACCAAAGAGGGAAGTGTCGTGAAAAAGGCGGAAGAAGTATCAGCCGGAGATCAGCTGAATATCCGGGTGGCAGAGGGAGAAATCACTGCCATTGCAGCAAATAAGGGAGAGTAAGAGAATCATGGAAGAATTAAGTTTTGAAAAAGCAATGCAGCGCTTGGATGAAATCGTATCGCTGCTTGAGAAAAATGAGCTTCCGATGGAAGAATCTTTAAAACTGTTTGAAGAAGGATTGAAACTGGCAAAACAGTGCAATCTGCAGTTGAAAACATTTGAAGAGAAAGCAAATACGCTCCTTGAGGATTTTGAAAAAGATGCCTGATTTTAAACAAATGATTAATGACGCGATCAATTCGCGTTTTACGGATGGATCAATCATTGATTCAACGGTAAAAGATGCCATGCATTATGCCATTACCAACGGCGGAAAGCGGGTTCGCCCGCAGCTTTTACTGCGTTTTCTTTACGATTTATGCGGTGAAGTACAACCAGGATTAAAAGCAGCCGTAGCGTTGGAGATGATTCATACCTATTCTCTGGTACATGATGATCTTCCTGCCATGGATAATGATGACTACCGCCGCAATCAGTTGACCGTCCATAAGAAGTTTACCGAAGACATAGCCATATTAGCAGGAGATGGCTTGTTGACGGAAGCTTTTGTGTGTGCCTCCGAAGGAAACTATCCATCAGAACTCATCCGTATCCTTGCCTCACAGGCAGGAGCGAACGGCATGATCTACGGGCAGGAGCTGGATCTGAAGTATGAAGGTAAGGAAATCAGCCTGGATGAATTAAAGAAGATCCACGAGTACAAAACCGGAAAACTTCTGAGTGCACCGTTAATGATGGCCTGTATTATCGCCAACAAAGAAGAATACCTTGAGGAAGCCGAAGCAATCGGCATGGCATACGGGCTCGCATTCCAGATCCAGGATGATATTCTGGATGTTACCAAGAATCTGAAAAAAGAAGGGGAAGAAAGCAGTGATCTGAAGAATCACAAAAACACTTATGTGAAGTACATGAGCATCGCTGAAGCGAATGAGGCTGTCAGAAATCTTTACGATGAGATTTTACAACGCTATCATAAACTTCCGCTCTTGCACCAGAGTACCGAAGAGTTTTTAGAGACTCTGTTGCTTAGGCAAATCTAGGAGGTCATATGAAACTGAGTGACATCAAAAGCCCCTCTGATCTGAAAAAATTAAGTCTGAATGAATTAAATGATCTTTGTGCCGAGATCCGTACGTATCTGATTGAGACGGTATCGAAAACCGGAGGTCATCTTTCGAGTAACCTCGGTGTTGTCGAGTTAACGGTTGCACTGCATTATGTGTTCAACTCGCCGAAAGACAAGATCTTTTTCGATGTCGGACACCAGTGCTATACCCATAAGATCCTGACGGGAAGATATGACTCTTTCCCGACGCTGCGTCAGTATGGCGGTATCAGCGGCTTTGAAAAGCGCTCGGAGAGTGAACACGATGTCTGGGAAGCCGGACACTCTTCCACATCTCTTTCCGCAGCATACGGCATGGCAGTCGCAAGAGATCTGAATCATGAGCATTATCAGATTATTCCGGTGATCGGAGATGGTGCACTCACAGGCGGTATGGCCTTTGAAGCGCTGGATCAGATCGGTGCGTCCAAGCACAACATGATCATTATCTTTAACGATAACAACATGTCGATTTCCCGGAATGTCGGTGCTGTATCCAACGTACTGAATAAAGTCAGAACCGCAAGACCCTACACCAACTCCAAAAAGACATTAAAAGCAATCTTACAGACTTCCAATTTCGGTGAAACCGTATTAGACGGTCTGACGAATATCAAGGAAAACATCAAGAAAAGCGTCATTGACACATCCATCTTCGGTCAGTTCGGGATCGACTACATCGGACCGTTTGACGGACACAACATCAAGGATATGGTCAATGTCTTCCAGATTGCCAAAAACCATGAAGGTCCGATCGTCATTCACATCCTGACCAAAAAGGGCAAAGGCTATCCGCTCTGTGAACAAGACAGAGAAGGGTACTGGCACGGTGTCGGCGCCTTTGACCCGCTGACGGGAGCCTCTTTGAGCGTTCTTCCGGAAGAACACTTGACATGGTCGCAGATCATGAGTGAAACGCTCGTACGTATGGCAAAGAACAACAAGGACATCTGTGCCATCACACCGGCCATGATTACCGGCAGCAAGCTGGAGAAATTCTTTGCGCTCTATCCGGAGCGGGCATTTGACTGCGGAATCGCCGAGGAACATGCAGCTACGTTTGCGGCAGGCCTCGCCATCAGCAAGAAGCGTCCGTTCCTCTCGATCTATTCCACATTCCTTCAGAGAGCATACGATCAGATCAATCATGACATCTGCCGTATGGATCTGCCTGTGGTTCTCGGGATTGACAGGGCTCAGTTAAGCGGCGAAGACGGAGATACCCATCACGGCATCTTTGATATCGGTTTACTGACACCACTTCCGAATATGATCCTTGCCCAGCCGAAAGATGCCATGGAAGCGCAGAATTTACTGTATACGGCATTCACGCAGAATCATCCGTTTGGAATACGTTATCCAAAAGGCAGTACGGTCTATCGGGAAGTCTCGGACTTCCAGAAGATTCCGGTCGGCAGCTGGGAGATTCTTGCGGATACCGATACTCCGGACGCCTACATTATCACATACGGACCGGAAGTAGACAGACTGTACCAGAAAATGCACACGAATAACATGAATATTGCTATTGTGAATGCACGTTTCTTTAAACCTCTGGATGCGGAAACACTGATTCAGATTGCCAAAAGCCGCAAGCCGGTCTTCACGTATGAGATCGACATGCTGGAAGGGGGACTTTCTGCAGAGATACTGGAATTCTATAACGACCATGATATGAAAGTGCATATTCAGCGCTTCGGCATTCACGACCGCTATGTTCCGCACGGCTCCGTTAACACACTGAAAAAAGCACTGTCCATTGATATCAACTCCGTCTGTGCGGATGTGATCAATGCGGTATATCGGAAATGAGACTAGATACCTATCTGTTTGAAAAAGGCTATTTTGAAAGCCGCGCCAAAGCACAGGATGCAATTAAAGAAGGATTGGTTTCCGTTGATCAGAAGACGGTAACAAAATCCTCTTTTGCTATTGAGGAAGGCCAGGAAGTATCTGTAATTCAGGTTGACCGCTATGTGTCGCGGGCCGGAGACAAGCTGGACGGATGTATCATTCAGGATCAGATTGATTTAAAAGATAAAGTCGTCGTTGATATCGGTTCCTCGACAGGCGGTTTTACCGATTGCTGTCTGCAGCACGACGCAAAGAAAGTCTACTGTATCGATGTTGGCACAAATCAGCTGGCAGCGAAACTGAGACAGGATCCGCGCGTTGTTGTAAGAGAGAACACCAATGCGCGCTATCTGAAGAAAGCGGATTTTGATGAAGAAATCACTTTCATCTGCATGGATGTCTCCTTTATCAGCTGCACCTATCTCTTTCCCGTTATTTCGGATTTATTGAAAAACGGGGAGCATGCGGTGATCTTGGTGAAGCCGCAGTTTGAAGTCGGCTCGAAGCATCTGAATAAGCAGGGAGTTGTAAAAGATCCCAAAGTGCGTGAGAAGGCGCTACAGGAAATCATTTCTTTACTCCCCACATTCAAACTAGTAAAATGTAGTTGTATGTTAAGTAATGTCATCGGCAGGAGCGGGAATCAGGAATACCTTCTCCATGTTGTGAAACAGGAGGAATTATGATCTTACATCTTTATATTAAAGATTATGTCATTATCGATGAATTAAGCCTGGATTTCGCCGATGGCTTTTCTGTCTTTACAGGTGAAACGGGTGCCGGAAAGTCCATCATTATTGATGCGATTTCGCTTTTATGCGGTGAAAGACTGAGCACAAACGTTGTCCGCAGCGGTGCGGAGAAGGCCGTGATCGAAGCGGTTTTCACCATTCAGAATCCTGCCGCTCTGAACTTCCTTTACAATTCCGGTTTTGAAGCGGAAGAGGAAAACATCCTGAGCAGGGAAATCACCAAAGACGGAAGAAGCACAATGCGTCTGAACTACCGCGCCATTACCCAGGGATTTGCCAGGGAACTGACGCAGCATCTGATTGATATTCATAACCAGCACGGAACGCAGTATCTTCTGAATCCGAAAAACCATCTGAAACTGCTGGATGAGTATATGAAGGAAGATCAGCTTCTGGCTGAAGTTTCCGCAAAATATCAGGAGTATTCCGCCCGCAAGCAGAGCCTTGAGACTTCCTTACAGACAGATTACAGCGAGGATGAGCGCGATTATCTGTTATTCCAGAAAGCGGAAATCGAGAAGGTAAACACGTATGAAGGTGAGCTGGATGAGCTGGAAGAAAAGGAACGCAAACTCCTTTCCTTTGAGAAAACATCCCAGGCATTAAGCAATGCCATAGAAGAGTTCTCCGGAAATAACGGCGCTTTGGAAAAGCTGTATCTCGGAAAAAGAGAACTGGAAGAAGTTCATGATGCGGAACTGCAGAATGAGATCCAGAAGATTAATGATCACTACTATGAACTGGAAGATCTCTTTGAACGCGTTTCCGATTATTATCACTCGCTTTCCTATGATGAAAACGAATTTAACCGCATCCTGTCGCGTATTTACGATTTAAAGAAAGTCATTCGTAAATACGGCGGAACCTATTCCGCCATGCAGAAAAAATATGCTGATATGTCCGATAAGCTGGCCTTAATGGAAAACCGCGAAGAATATATCAGACAGGCAAAGGCGGAAGTGGAAGAGGCATATAACCTCTATTATGAAGCAGCCTCCACCCTCAGCAAAAAGCGTCAGGCAGCCGCAAAGAAACTTGAGAAAGAAATCGAGAGCGAACTGCGTGACTTGGAACTGAGCAGTACGACATTCCGTGTGGATTTAGCGGAGCACAGCGGTAATATCAGAGGAATTGACCGCGTCGAGTTCTACATCTCCACCAACGTCGGACAGCCGCTCAATCCGCTTGCGGAAGTTGCCAGCGGCGGTGAGCTGAGCCGCATCATGCTGGGCTTAAAGACGATCTTTAACTCCCTTTATGGTATCGAAACGATCATCTTTGATGAAATCGACAGCGGAGTCAGCGGTAAGATTGCGACTTCCATCGGCTTGAAGATGCGCAAGATTGCCGAGAATGCCCAGGTATTCTCCATTACCCATCTCGGACAGGTCGCTGCCTGTGCGAAGCAGCATTACTACATTTATAAGGAAGTTGCCGATAACAAGACGTATTCCAGAGTCAGAACTCTCGATTATGACGGCAGGATCAGAGAACTTGCCAATATCGCAACAGGATCCGAAAGCGAGAGTGCCTTAAAGAGCGCAAAAGAGCTTCTGGATCATTTACAGGAAAAATAGTAATAGAATAGATATAACATGTTATTAAAAGATGCCTACGATCTTTACATCACCGATATCACGGTAAACAAAGGAATGAGCAGCCGCTCCATCGAAAGCTATTCTGCTGATCTGAAGCGCTATTTTTCCTATCTGGAATCCCGTAATATCACAACAGTGGAAGAGATCCGTAAGAAAACCATCTATGACTACATTGCCATTGCCTTGGATGAGCTGTCGAAATCAAGCGTTGCGCGATCTCTGACCTCGATCCGGGGCTTTCATTATTATCTGGCGGATAATCTGAAAATGGAGAATCCGGCCGTCAATCTGGCCAGCGTGAAGCGCTCCAAGACATTGCCGCGCTTTCTGAGTGAGGAAGAACTGAACTGTCTGTTTGACAGTTTTAACGATGATGATCCGCATGAACTTTTGAATCACTGCATCTGCGAACTGATGTACAGCTGCGGACTGCGGGTCTCGGAAGTATGCAATCTGACCCTCAACCAGTACAACCGTGCCAATCTCTTTCTGAGAGTTCTCGGAAAGGGGAATAAGGAGCGGATGGTACCAATTGCCAGAAGCAGTGCAGATCTTCTGAACTGTTATCTGGACGGGACACGTCCGGAATACAACAAAAGAAATCTCAGTTATCTATTGATCAACCGCAGGGGAAATCAGCTCAGCCGCAAGTATGTCAGTGACATGCTGACGGCAAAGGAAAAGGAACTCGGACTGGATCTGAATATCACAGCCCATTCCTTCCGCCATACCTTTGCGACGGATCTTTTAGCCAATGGAGCCGATCTGCGCTCCGTTCAGGAGCTGCTCGGTCACTCCTCCATTTCCACAACGCAGATCTATACGCATGTTCAGGCAAAGCAGCTGCATCAGACTTATGATGCCTACTTCCCCAAACGGGATACACAGAGAAAGGAGAAAAAAGAGGATGAAACCACACAGGATTAGTCTTATAAGTCTTTTTACACTTCTTCTTTTTCTGACAGCCTGTTCCGTAACACCGAAGCTGGATCCGTTACCAACGCCGCAGAGGGCGAGCGGGATCCGCGGAGAGATGTTCGGAATCGACGCCAACATCAATGAGGAAACGATTGATCAGTATCTGAACCGTGAGGACTGTGCCTACTATGATGTCCGCATGATTGAAGATCCGGCCAATTACGAAGCCATCGGCGGAGACAGCCGCCTCAGCGGAATTCTGGAAGGGTTTGAAGTTGTACCGTTTCCGTATTTTGTGGATCAGCTGACGCTTCCCGAAGAAGTTCTTCCTGGGTATGAGGGCAGAGTACTGTTCCATCGAAATGAAGACGGAACGCTGAGTGAAGTATACGAAGAAAGCAGAGCCATCATAGAATCCATCTTTCCGAAAGACAAAGCCATCATTCTGATGTGCGGCGGCGGAGGCTATGCCGGTATGATGAAGGACCTTCTGATTGAACTCGGCTATGATGAAAACAAGATCTATAATGCCGGGGGATACTGGTACTACAAGGGAGAGCATTCCCGAAATCTCTTAAAGGAAGACGGCAGCGTGGATCTTTCCGAAGTCACATATCACATCATTGATTTTGACTCTTTGACCCGAAAAGAAACACCGCTCTTAAGTGCGGACAGTTTCCCGATGTTATCCGAGGATATCTTTACGGATCTTGATTCCATTGAAGCTGTCAAAAGCCTGCAGGATCATAAGCAGTCGTTTCTGCTTTATCTTCATCTTCCGGGCTGTCTGACCTGTGCCTCCTTTACGCCGATTGTAAGGGAAGTCGCAGAGGAGATGAAGTGGAATATCTACCACATGAACATCAATATCACCAATGCGACGGAAAACTTCATCTCGCAGAAAGTCAGTTTTGCGCCATCTGTTCTGGTGTTCCATCAAGGAGATCTGATCGGCTGGCTGGATGCGGAAAATGATGCGGATAATCCATACTATCGCGATACTGCCGGCTTAAGGGAATACCTGAAGAAATATATTCAGATGGATTAGGCAGATTCCGATTTCCTATCACTTTATAACCGTACACAAAAAATGAAGTTATGCTTCATTTTTTTATTTTTTTCACTTTGTGATTCCCATATAATGGAAGTATGAAAAAACTGAATCAGACACTACAGCTAACACCGTCCACATACAATGATTATCTTCAGAGAGTCTATGCCTCATGGCTAGGCAAAATCATCGGGATCCGCTTAGGCGCACCCATTGAAAGCTGGACATTTGATGAGATACAGAGAAAGTATCCGGATATCAAGGGATATTTAACCGACTATGATATCTTCGCTGCGGATGACGATTCCAACGGGCCTCTGTTCTTTGTCCGTGCGCTCGAAAAAGGAAACAATATCAGCGCCAAAGACATCGGCGATTCCTTTCTGAATTACTTGCAGGAGTATACCGGCTTTTTCTGGTGGGGCGGAATTGGAGTTTCAACGGAACATACGGCATACGAAAACCTGAAGAAGGGGATTTGTGCTCCGCAAAGCGGCTCCAAAGAGCAGAACGGCATCGTTATGGCGGAGCAGATCGGCGGACAGATCTTCTCTGACTGCTGGGGTTATGTCAGCGGTTATGATCCGCTTCTGGCAAAAGATCTTGCCGTCAAGGCGGCAAGCGTGACCCATGATAAAAACGGACTGCAGGGCGCAATCTTTGTGGCAGTTGCCATTACGCTGGCAATGCAGAGTGAAGATATCATGTATGTTCTGAATGAAACACTCAGGTATCTCGATCACCGTATGAAGTACTACCGTGTTGTAAAAGACATCATGGACTTCCACCAGAATAATCCAAACGACTGGCTGGATTGTTTCCGTTATATTCAAAAGAACTACGGTTATGATAAATTCGCGGGAAGCTGTCATATCATACCCAACAGTGCCATCATGGTTCTTTCCATGTGCTATGGAGAAAATGATTTCTCGCGTACACTCTGCATTCTGAATCAGTGCGGATGGGATACCGACTGCACATGCGGAAATGTCGGCTCCATCATGGGGGCACTTTTAGGTATTGACGGAATTGATCCGTACTGGATCAAGCCGATCAATGATGTCGTCAATGCTTCAAGCTGTATCGGTTCGGAGAATATCGATACGGTATCCCGCAGTGCCCAGATGTTTGCGCGCTACGCCATGCAGCTGAAAGGGTATGATAAACCGGATTACAGACACTTCTTACTGCCGTATGCGACAGAGGGATTCAGGAGCTCTTCCTATCTTTCCGTATCCGACGGAAGACTTGAAATACCGAAAGAGGAAGAAGTTTATTTCTTTAGTTACTATCTGCCGGAAGATATCTACGATGCGCGCTATGATCCGGTCTTCTCACCGAAGTACTACCCGCATGATCTTTTGCATTTCTTATTTGAATCATCTGAAGAGAACAGGCTGACTGTCTTTGCGGAAGACTGCGAAGGGAACAGGCAGGAAGCAGTGTATTACATTCAGGGCGAGAGCGAAATCGAGTTCCGTCTCAAGGGTTTTGTTAACACGGTCATTCACAGAATCGGCTTTATTGCACAGAAAAAGTGTTATCTGAAAGATTATTCCGTAACTCACGAAAGCAGAGTTTCCTATGACTTTTCCACGCTTTCCTATGACGGATACGGACCGCGCTATGCCGGTGATACGCTTTACAATATCCGCAGCTTTAACAATCATTCCGGAAAGTGGATTCTTTCCGAGAACGGCTTAAAAGGACAGGGGACACCTCACGCCCTGATCACAACAGGCACGCTTTCCATGCACGCTAAAAGCATTGAGATGAACTTTGAGAATAACGAAAACCTCAGTGCAATGCTTGTTTTCGGCTTCAGGGGATATCAGGATTTCTATGCGCTCGGTATCAACGGAAACAGCCTTGAACTTTACCGGAAAGGCAAAAAATACACCAAATTGTATTCTCAAAATATCAGCAATAAAATATTGATACTAAATTCATTGAAAGCAGTCTTCAGTAATGATAAAATTACTGTGTATTTCAATGATGAATCGTGTTCGATCGATTTTCCGGAAATGCCTGAAGGCGGAATTGGAATTCTTTCCCTCAGTTCTGCCGTTACAGAAATCCATGGATTTAAATTCAGCACGCTGGATTTAAATATAGAAAACAGTAAAAGGAGAGAAAAATGAAAAAATTATTAACTGTTTTACTCGCATTACTGTTGGTTGTCAGCTTAACAGCTTGCTCCAAAGGTAATGAAGAACCGACTCCATCCGGCGAAGGCGATACACCGGCAGAAGTCACGAAAAAGAAAGTTGCTGTTTTAGTTCCGTTCACTGGCGACAACTCCTATTTCGATACGTTAGCCAGAGGCGTTACGAAAGCAACTGAACTCTATGGTGACAAAGTTGATGTCGTCATCAAAGAAGTTGGTAACACAACTGAAAAGGGTGTCTGGGACAACGCTTTTGATGAATTCTGTGAAGACGGTGAATACGACTTAGTCGTTTCCGGCAACAACTCCTATGAGGAATACTTATACGATGCTGCTGAAAGATATCCGGATCAGGCATTCATGAACTTCGATGCTTCCACAATCAGAGACACTTGCAAAAACGTCTACAACATCAACTACGGCTTAGGTCCTTTAGGTTATGTTGTTGCAACATTAAGTGCTGAAATCACAAAGACAAACAAAGTCGGCGTCTTATTAGGTATGGACAACCAGGCTATGAACCAGTTCATCGGTGGCTGGTGCCAGGCTTTAAGCGAAAAAGGTGTTGAATTCATCGTTGACTACGTTGTTTCCACATCTCCGTTCCAGGATCAGCAGGCTGGTTACGAACAGACGACTGACATCATCAAAGCCGGCGCAGACGTTGTCTGGCAGGTTGCTGGTGGTACAGGTAACGGTGTCATTCAGGCTTGTGCGGAATATCCGGAAGTCTGGTGTGTTGGCGTTGACCAGGACCAGTATGGTCAGTTCTTAACATCTCAGCCGGATTGGGCAAAGACAATCATCACTTCCGCTCAGAAGAACTCTGACGTTGTCTTAGCAGAAGCAGTCAGAATGGTTGTTGAAGGCACATTCGCTGAAAAATTAGGAAAGACAGAAGCATGGTCTCTGGATTCCAATGGTGTTGGCTTATCCAACAACGAATTCTATCAGGCAAACGTCTCTGCTGAAATCAGAGCCAAAGTCGACCAGGTTGTTAAGGATATTCAGGATGGCAAAATCACTGTTACAGATACAATGGCGATGAGCGCTGATGAATATGCAAAATGGGTCGAATGGAGAGACGCAAACAAAGCCAGCAAATAATTAATTCTAATTAACATTGCACGAAGTATATGCTCTATTATGCCCTAATAGAGCATATATTTTTATAGAAAACAGGAGGAGGAATATGGCAGAAACCATATTGAAACTGGATAATGTCACAAAAGTGTATCCGAATGGTACCGTAGCGAACCGTGACATTAACATGGAATTTATGAAAGGCGAGATTCACTCCATCGTCGGTGAAAACGGTGCCGGTAAATCGACACTGATGAAAGTCATCTTCGGGATTGAAGCTCCATCCAGCGGAAGCGTGACCTATAAGGGGAAGGAAGTACACTTCACCAGTTCCATGGATGCGATTGAAGCCGGCATCGGAATGGTCCATCAGCACTTCATGTTGATTCCGTCATTCAGTGTTGTCGACAATATCATTCTTGGCTCGGAACCGAAAAACGGTATCTTTATTGACCGTAAGGAAGCGATCCGCCGTACGCAGGAAGTCTCTGACAAATACAATTTCGAATTGGATGTCACGGAAAAGGTTTCCTCACTTTCTGTCGCGAAACGTCAGAAAGTCGAAATCTTAAAGACGCTCTACCGAAATGCGGAACTGATCATCCTTGACGAGCCGACATCGGTATTGACGCCACAGGAAACGGAAAAACTGTTTGATCAGCTGCGCCAGTTCAAGGAGCAGGGTCAGACGATCATCTTCATTTCTCACAAGCTTGAGGAAGTCAAAAAGATTTCTGACAGAATTTCCGTCATCCGTAACGGTGTTTCCAAAGGCACGTACCGGAATGATGAATTAACGATGGAACAGCTGACCAACCTGATTATCGGACGTGATCTGGAAAAAGATCTGACTCAGTACAAGACTCATGAGGATTTCCATAATGAAAAAGCTCTCGTTGTGGAAGATCTCTACATGGAACGCAACGGAAAACCGGTTTTGAACCATATGAATTTCGCTGTCAAGAAGGGCGAGATCCTTGGCATTGCCGGTGTTGAAGGAAACGGTCAGTCCGAACTGGTCAAATGTCTGGCAGGTCTTTCCAAGACGGAATATGAAGGTAAGATTCTCATCTGCGGAAAAGATATCAACGGAATGAATGTCAAGCAAAGACGTGAAAACGGCATGGCATATATCCCGGAAGACAGAATGGTGGATGGAATTGCCGCTACGCTGCCGATTTCCGACAATATTATCTCTTCCTATTTCGAAAGAGAAGATATCAACGGCAAAATCTTCATGAATCAGAAGGCCATTGACAAAATCTCTGATCAGCTGATCGAAACATTTGCCGTTAAAACACAGGACAGCAAGACCAATGTCGGATCTCTTTCCGGCGGTAACGTACAGAAAGTCGTCGTTGCCAGAGAATACAACACCGATCCAAACTTCATGATTGCTGAACAGCCGACACATGGTATCGATATCGGTTCTGCCGAACTGGTTCACCATAAGCTGATTGAACTCAGAAACAAGGGTGCCGGTATTCTCTTAGTCTCCGCTGACTTAAACGAAGTTCTCGACCTCTCCGACAGAATCATTGTCATGTTCGAAGGGGAGATCGCCGGCTATTTCCCGGATGCCCGTAAAACAAATGACCAGGAACTGGGCATTTACATGTTAGGCGCCAAACACCAGAGCGCCGAAGAGATCGGAGGTGCAATGAATGGATAAGAAAGATCTGAGGAACAAATCACTGATCAAGAATCTGTCCATTACAAACAGCACGGTATTTGAAACGATCAAAATCGTGATTTCGATTCTGATTGCCTTAGCTATCACATTTGTAATCCTGCTGTTTGTATCTGATAATCCGGTCAATGCATTCCGTACCATTTTAACGGGTGCCCTGACAAAGAAAAGATATCTGGGAATCGTCTTTGAACAGATGATCACCTATACCTTCGCCGGTCTGGCTTGCGGTCTGTTATTCAAAGCGGGTTTCTTCAACCTCGGTGCAGAAGGTATCTATGTTCTGACCGGTGTTGTCTGCTCCGCAGTTGCCTGTAACGCCCTTACCACAAACGCCATCCTCCATCCGGCGCTTGCCATCGTCGCAAGTGCACTTGTCGGTGGTGTTCTGATGCTGATTCCGGCGATTCTAAAGGCGAAATTCGAAGCCAACGAACTCGTTATCTCGCTCATGCTGAACTCGATCTATTCCGCACTGAGCGTCCATATCGTCCGTAACTATCTGTTAAGCACAACGACATCCACGATCGGTACTCCGAGCTTCTTATCCTCGGCATCACTGTTAAACAAGTACCTGATCAAGGATTACCATATCGGTCCGATGTTCATCTTAATGATCATCGTCGTCATCCTGATGCAGATCATGCTGAAGAAGACAAAACTCGGCTATCAGATCCGTGTTGCCGGTACCAACCCGTCCTTTGCGGATTATTCCGGTATCAACGCTTTCAAACTTGCTTTGATCACCAACTTCATCGCCGGTGCCTTGGCAGGTATGGGAAGTGCCGTTCACGTTCTGACACAGATGTCCTTCTATCAGCCTTCCGTCTCCGTAGTCGGTATCGGTTTCACGGGATGTCTGCTCGCCATGCTCGGACGCAACAATCCGATTGGCATCATGGTCGCAACGTTCTTCATTCGCTATCTTGAAGAAGGCGCGAGCGTTCTGTATTTCAACGATAACTCCGTTCCTTCGGAAATCATCGCGATTGTTGAAGGTATCGTGGTTCTGCTCGTATCCTCGCAGTACTTCCTGCGCAGATACCGTGAGAAGAAATTATTAAAGGAGGGCTTAGAGAAAAATGACTAACGTATTCACTATGGACTTCCTGTTACGTGTGATCCGACTGATCACTCCGATTCTGTTTGCATCCCTCGGTTCCTTCGTGGCGGCTTCCACCGGTATCGGCAATATCGCAATCGAAGGTATCATGACGATGGGTGCCTTAATGGGTATCATCGGTTCCTATCTTACCAAGAGCGCTTTCTTAGGCTTACTGATCGGTGTATTAACCGGTGTATTAATGGCATTATTAATAGCCTTCTTCTCCATGCGTTTAGGCGCCAATGCGACTCTGGTCGGTATTGCCTTAAATACATTCTCCAGTTCTCTGGCAGCCTTCATCCTCTATCAGTTTACGGGAGAAAAGGGAACCAGCGCCAAACTGTTTGCGCCGACTTTTGGAACCATCGATATTCCTCTGATCAAGGATATACCGATTATCGGTCAGATCCTTTCCGGTCAGCTGGTACTTGTCTATGTCGTAGTCATCGCTGCCATTCTCTTATACATCTTCCTGTATAAGACACCGACGGGACTGCGCATGCGCTCCTGCGGCTTAAATGCGGATTCCGCAAGAACAGCCGGTATCAACGTCGAACGTCTGCAGATCTTATCGCTGATCCTTTCCGGTGTACTTGCATCCTTAGGCGGCATCTATCTGTCCATGAACTACAGTCCGATCTATACCAACGGTATTGCGGCTGGCTTAGGCTGGATGGGTATTGCGGCAAACGGCATTGCCAGCGGAAACTACGGCATCCTGATGCTCGCAACAGCCGTGTTCGGTATCTTCCGTTCCATCGCCATCATCCTCGCAGGCAAACTGCCGGTTGACCTGGTCGGTGCGGTTCCGTACTTCGCGGTCTTTATCGTCATCGTTCTCTTAGCAGTGATTAAGACAGCCCAGACGAAGAAAGGCCATGTTGCCGAACAATGAAAAATATTATCATTGACTGTGATCCCGGGCATGATGACATTATTGCCATCATGGTTGCTTTGGCTCATAGTCAGAACTTCAATATCTTAGGTTTTACAACTGTAGCCGGAAATCAGACTCTTGAGAAGGTTACCAATAACCTTCTCAAGGTTCAGTCCTATTTCGGTATCAATCTTCCTGTCAGCAAGGGATATGATTCTCCGCTGATCCGACCGCTGGAAGTACAGCCTGCAGCGCACGGGGAAAGCGGCATGGACGGTCCTGTACTCGAAGATAGCCCACTGAAGACAACCGGCATGCATGCGATTGAATTCATGCGGAAAACACTTCTCGAAACGGAAGGAAAGGTGACCTTCGTATGTATCGGTCCTCTGACCAACATGGGCTTATTCCTTAAGACCTATCCGGAGCTGAAGGATAAAATCGAATGCATCGCCATTATGGGCGGAGGCATTACCAACGGAAACATCCTCGTCAAGGCGGAATTCAACATCTACCATGATCCCGATGCCGCAAAAATCGTATTTGATTCCGGTGTCAAAGTCATCATGGCGGGCATTGAGGTCTGCTACTCCGGCAGCATTCTCCTGAGTGAAACAGAGAAGGCAAAAGACGGAGGCAAGGCATCCAGACTGTTCTATGATCTGATGCAGTTCTATCAGAGATATGCGATCCGCAACGGCTGGGACCGTACGGCAATCTTTGACTGCACGCCCATCATCTACCTCCTGCATCCGGAATACTTCGAAAGCGAAGAGAGAGCGGTCTATATTGAAACGGTAGGGGAATACTGCCGTGGCATGACGGTCGTGGACACCCGCGGATATGCGGATGAGATCGTCAACCCGAAGACAGTTCTCTTATCCGTTGACAGAGAGAAATTCGTTCAGGTTATCTTTGATTCACTCAGGATCCTGGATGAACGCTATGCATAAAAAAGGCTCGATTGAGCCTTTTTGAAAAGGAGAAACTATGAAAATCACGAATCTGATCCTGACATCAAAGCGCAATACGGATCTGTACTGCACGGAAGTTTTACCGGATAAACCAAACGGAGCACTCTGCGTCTTTGTCCACGGATTCTGTGCCGACAGAACAGAAGGGGGCCGCTTTGTGGAAGTCGCAAAACTGCTGGCTGAGCACGGTGTCTCCTCCATCATGATGGGACAGTCCGGCTGTGATGAATCCAAGGAACCGTTTGAGAATTACTGTCTGAAGAACAGCTTTGCGGATATCAGAACATGTATCGACTATATGTTTGACCACTATTTCATTGATGAAGAACAGCTGTTCATGGTTGGCTATTCCATGGGCGGACGTCTCACATCCCTCTATGTCACCAAAGAAGACCCGCGTTTTCAGACGATTGCGCTCTGGGCTGCTGCCATTAATGACGAAGAAGAACTCAAGGTGTTCCTGTATGATGAAAACGGCCGCTCTTTAAAGAAAGAGGCTATGGATAAAGGTTATGCCGATTATCTGAATGCCTTTGACGGCAGGATCCTGCATCTTTCCAGAGAGTTCTATGAAGGAATGGAGCTTTCTCCTGTCAGTGCCATGAAGGAATATCAGGGCAATGTGATCATCGTGCACGGAGAAGCGGATGACACGGTACCTCCATTTACGGCTAAGCGCACTTATGAGAGCCTTACCACAAAGAAGGATAAGGAACTGGTAATGATTCCCTGCGCCAACCACGGTTTCGGGCTCTGGAACAACCGAATGGGGCAGAGTGACATTCTGGTAGGAAAAACAGCGGAATTCTTCCTGAATCACCTGAAAACGCAGGAGAATGCCTAGTTCATGGTTTGAAAGGAATCCTGTATCAATTTTCAGGTAACTTGTGAAAAAAACGTCAAACTGAGATACATGGTAGTATAATAGAGTCAAAGGAGGGGAATGCGTATGATCAAACAGGATGACTGGCTGGAGCAGGAACTGAAATTTGAAAGCCGCATCAGCCACTGGGATCTTGATGACAATGCCAGTACATTAAGAAAAAAACATGAAGATAACTGTGAAAGAGATGAAGTCAGACTGGAACATGAAGCAGAACACAGATCGCGTTTACGCCCGTCTTACGAAAGAATGAAGACCGGTCCGGTTGAACGTCCGGTAAACAATCCGCAAAGATCTGTGAATCCCACGAATGCCGCAAAAAGCATGGTAGCGGCAATCACAGGCTTTACGGTGTTCTTCATCGTTATGGTATTTGTGATGATCCTGTCGGATTTCTCAAGCGGCTTCATGCCTGTCGCATTTACATTTTTACCGCTCATCTTCATCGCTATGATCCTTTCGATCATCTTCAACAGCATTAAACGCAGATAGGAGGAACATATATGCAATATGTCATTATCGGAGTAATCGTTTTACTCATTATTGTTTTACTGGTTACCTGTATCAATATCGTACCGGAAAGCTATGTCTGGATCGTCGAAGATCTCGGTAAATATGCCGGTACATGGGAAGCAGGCTTACATTTAAAGAAACCCTTTATTTCCAAAATCGTCCGTAAGATTTCCTTAAAGGAACAGGTCGCCGACTTTGAACCGCAGAGTGTTATCACAAAGGATAACGTCACAATGCAGGTTGACTCTGTCGTATACTTCCAGGTCATTGACCCGAAAGCTCTGACATATAAAGTCGAACGCCCGATTGCAGCTCTGGAAAACTTATGTGCCACAACACTGCGTAACATCCTCGGCTCCATGACGCTGGATGAAACGCTCACAGGCAGAGACATCATCAACTCCCAGATCACCCGCTTACTGGACACGGCAGCGGATAACTGGGGAATCGATGTCAAACGTGTGGAAGTTCAGAACATCATGCCGCCGCGCTCCATTCAGGAAGCGATGGAAAAGGAAATGAAAGCGGAACGTGAGAAACGTGAAGCAATCTTAAAGGCAGAAGGTCAGAAACAGGCCGCTATCACCGAAGCAGAAGGTGAAAAGGAAAGTGCAATCCTGAAAGCGGAAGCTTACAAGGAAAGACTGATCCGTGAAGCTCAGGGTGAAGCGGAAAGCGTACGTCAGATCGCTCTGGCAAAAGCGGAAGCAATCAAAGTGATCAATGAAGCCAAACCGTCCCAGGAATACCTGGCAATCCGTTCCATGGAAGCCACGGAAAAGATGGCAGACGGACAGGCAACGAAGATTATCGTTCCTAGCGACATGCAGGATCTGGCGAAAACAGTTACTTCCATTAAGGAACTGGCCGAGAAATAAAGAAATCACATGATTCCTACAGGCATACCCGTTACGGTATGCCTTTTCTTTATTTGAATGATAAAACACATTCTGTATGATGAATACACAGATATCAGACGTTATATGTAGCAACGGCACCTCCTCTAATTGTCCATACAGGAGGTGCTTTCATATTTGGAGAATAGGAGTGTCGTTCTATGTTTATTTGAACTCCATGAAATAAAACAGTTTTTTATTACATAAATGCTTCGTGGAGTCATTTGTAATTTCCCTTTATAGTAAATCTGTAAAAGTGGAGGTGTACCGTAATATGAGAAAAGTTAGATTCAACGAATCATGTATGGGAGATTATCTGAAAAGACATGATCTCATTTATGATGTTCCAGCACCTATCTGGGATAAGGGTATTCCAATGGCCAACTCAGTCGTTTCTGTTGTCATTTGGGGTGAAGATCATCTGAATGTATCCATGACAAGAAATGATATATGGGAAATGAGGAGATATTCGCCTGATCCAGAAAAATTCAAATGGAGCAACTTTGAAAAACTGGTAAAAGAAGGAACTTATTCCAATCCAGTGGGAATTGTACAGACAAAGTCAGATAAAGGACCTACTGCACAGCTTTTACCCTTAGGTCGTTTTGAAGTGCATCCGAAGGGGAAGATCAAACAGGAAACAGACTATAACATGTGCCTTCATCTGTATGACGGAATCACAACTGGACGCTTTTTAACAGATTTAGGTTCCGTAAAATGGGACTGCCATGTCAGTGCAGAGCATCCGTGCATAGTATTCAATTACGAAACATTCGAGGAAGAAGAACTGTCATTCCGCTTCAGATTCTGCTCTGATGTAGGAGAATATACAAAAGAGTATCACGAGGTATTTGAATTTTCACCGGCCAGATTTATGAGAAAACTCTGCCGTGGATATGATGGACCTGCACCGGAAATGGCTCGTGTTTTAAAAGACTGGGGTTATAAGGATTCAATAAGAGGAATAACTGACGGCATCTCTTACTGGCAACAGGAAATACCTGAAAACGGAAATTACTGTGTCGCATGGATCAATATTTCGCGCAATAACGGAACAAATACACTCATTGTTACAGTAACGATGAGCCAGGATAATCAGGCAGTATCTGAGGCATTGAATAACATCAAACAATACACTTCCAACAGCTGGCTGACAGAAGAAATGGAAGAACATAAAAAATGGTGGCACTCTGTCTATCCGAAATCTTTTTATTCCATTAATGATACAAAACTGGAAGCACTGTACTGGATCAACTGGTATAAGCTTGCTGCCATGACAAAGAAAAACGGAATTGCTCCGAATATGAATGGCATATGGGTACCGGATGACGGGACACTGGCAACTTTAGGGGCTACCTATATCTGGAACACACAACAGGAAACCGTATTCTTCGGCGCTTATGGCGGAAATCGACTGGAGGCTACGGATACAACTTTTGATTTACTGAAGAATAACAGGGACAAAATGCGTGATTATGCAGAAAGATTTTTTGGAGTAGAAGGGGGAGAATTCCTGGCCCATATTACTGATTACCAGTTAGGATGCCAATATTACTCCGCGAACAACTTTGAACTCTTATGCGGTCCCTGGATGTGCCAGATGATGTGGCAGAGATATCTGTATACACTGGATGAAGCATTCCTGAAAGAATATGTTTATCCAATGATGAAGGCACAATGCCGCATTCCGATGTCTCTTTTAGTTAAAGAAGAAGATGGATACTATCACCTGCCTACAACGATGTCTGCAGAGTATCCACCACTTATCAACGGAAAGGCATCAGGTAAAAAATATGATCACTTCTGGGGAAAAGATGCGACCTGTGACATCGCTCAGTTAAAATTCATGTGTGAAACGTTGCTGGAAATTGAAAGAATTCTCAAGATTGAAGATGAGGATGAAGAAAAATGGAAAGATACTCTTAAATACCTTGTTCCGTTCAAATATGACAGTTTTGGCGGTCTGAGTGTAAGAGGAGACCTTGATTATACGAGTTCACATCGTCATCTGACGCATCTGTTCCCGATTACACAGCTTTATCAAATAACAAATGAAACTGAAGAAGGAAGAAGAATTATCGAGAGGTCCTTACATGCACTAATCGTTTACGGAACCGGTGAATGGATGGGATGGACTTTCTCTGAAGCAGCTAAGATTGCTCTGCTTGCAAACAAACCTGCAATGGCATATCAGCTGATTCATGAATATGCAGATAAATTTGTATCAGAAAGCACATTCGACACTGACGGATCGAATAACCAGGAAGCATTTGTCATTCATGACAACATGGGTCTGACAGTTGACTCAGACGGAATGTTTAACGAGGCATTGCAAAACTTCACGCTGCGCAGTTATAACGGCAATATCTACTGTATGGATGTTCTTCCAAAGAGTTTCCGGGATATTGAGTTTTATAATTTACGAACAGAAGGTGCTTTCCTTCTTAGCGGAAAAAGAACAAACGGTTTTACGGAATTCATTGATATATATTCAGAAAAAGGCCAGACGGTAAGATTGAAGAGTTGTTTTGGATTAGAGGTGGATGTTTATTGCGATGATGTACAAATAGAATATACAATTGAAGGTGACAAAGTAGTGTTTGATACCGAAGAAAACAAAGAATATCTGGTAGTAAAAAAAGGATATCTTCCAAAAAATCTGATGATTTCTGCAGTTCAGCCATTAGCACATGAGCTAAATGTCTATGGATTAAAAAAAGACAGCCGGTATTAATATCTTCGCAAATGAAACATATTTATTCTTAATTTAACTGCGTGGAGGTTCTGAATTATATCTATTAAAATTCAGATAGAAAGAGGTACTGATGATAAGCATTGTTCTAGTATGTGCGGGTGGCATGTCCACATCCTTCATGGTTACAAAAATGCAGAATGCTGCAAAACAAAACAAAATTGATGCCAATATCATTCCTATGGGTGCTGATGAATTGTTCTATGAAGAATATGAAACAGATATTCTGCTGATTGCACCTCAGTTAATATGGAGATACAGCGAATTGATGGATGAATTCAAAGACAGAATTCCTGTCATTTCCAATATATCCAAAGAAGACTACGGAATGATGAACGGAGAAAAAGTACTGCTGGATGCAGTAAATCAGTACCGGAAAGTGAAAATCTAGAAGGGGGATAAAATATGGATTTTCTGAACAAAGTCGAAGAGTTTTTTGCAAAATCTGTACCACTGAGAAGTTTAAGAAATGGTCTTTCAGCAACACTTCCATTACTGATTATTGGTTCTGTCTTTATGATCATCGCTTCTTTACCAACTTTACTGCCATTTATTCCAGCATACAGTGAAGATGTTTATAACTTCCTGTATTTCCCATACACACTGACAAACGGTATCATCGGCTTAGCAGCTGTTGTGGGAATTACTTATTATCATTCAAAAACAAAGAAACTGAATCAGTTACTTACAGTAATTATTGCCGTAACCACATTTTTACTGATCACAAATACCGGTTCCGGTAATGTGGTGGATTCCACTTATCTTGGATCTGCAGGATTATTCACAGGAATGATCGTGGCTTTCGGTGTAACATGGATCCTTAGTTTCTTTAAAGATAAAAAGATTGAGATCACTATGCCGGAGAGTGTTCCATCCGCTGTTGCTGGTCCGTTTAACTACATGATCTCCGGCGGAGCAGCTGTATTATGCTTCTATCTGCTGAATGCTTGTTGTAAAGGTGTGACCGGCGTTATTTTCCCAGAACTGATTGTTAAATTGCTTGCACCGTTATTCAAAGGAGCCAACACACTGGCATTTATGGTCGGTGCTAATGTGTTTATTAATCTGATGTGGTTCTTCGGAGTCCATGGATTCAATATCATTTCTGCGGTTTTGATTCCTGTCTTAATTGGCGGACTGACTGAAAATGCCACTGCTGCAGCTTCCGGAATTGCTCCGACAAGTATCGTAACATTCTCTTCGTTCTTGATGGCAGGAAATATCTATTTACATATTCCTCTGTTATTCATGACATGTAAAAGTGAACAGTTAAAGGCTGTTGGTAAGGTATCTTTAGTTCCGGCACTCTTTAATATCAGTGAACCAATTGTATTTGGAGCGCCAATCGTTGGTAACATTACATTATTCATTCCTTGGTTATTGTATATTGGAGTGAATGCGGCAATTGTCTATCTTGCTACACAGATTGGATTCTTAAACTATACAACTTCTTTCCCGAGCAATCTGATCCCGCATCCTATCTTTGGATTTATTGCTACTCAGGACTGGAAAGTATTCATTGTGTTTGCTTTGGAATTTGCTGCATCCTGGTTGATCTGGTTACCGTTTGTCAGAAAGTATGATAAGCAACTGCTTGAACAGGAAAAAGAAGGAAAAGCAGCAGAATAATAAAAGAGTAAAAGAGTGAATATATATTTATGTATTCACTCTTTTAAGGAGAAGAAAGATGGAACAAGAAATGATGACACTAATAACATATGGTGGAAATGCCAGAAGTTCTCTTCTCATGGCGATGAAAGAAATCAGCAACAACAACTTTGCGGCAGCAGAAAAATTGATTCAAGATGCAGAACAAGATATACTGAAAGCACATCAGGCGCAGCATTCCCTTTTAGATAAAGAACTCTATGGAGAAAAGAGCGAAGTAGATTTGCTGATGGTACATGCACAGGATCATCTTATGGACGCACTGACAATTCACGATATGACTTTGCAGATACTGAATATGCAGAAAAACAATCTAAAAATGATGGAAGAACTGAAGCTCTCAAGAGAATAAATCTACATGTTAAAACTGGACTTAATACTGAAATTAAAAAGCGCAGAATATTGCTCCTGCAAGCTTTTGGCAGGGTATTTTCGTATTTCAGAAAACAGGATACGGAATGAAATAGCGGAGATAAATAATTCAGTTTCTTCTGATGTTGCTCATATTGCCTCGAAAAGGGGAAGCGGTAACGGTTACGAGCTGATCATTCACGATTTCGCGAAATTCGAGGAGTATCTGAATGAACTTGAAGAAGAAAACAAAAAGGAACAGTATAACTTTCGAAATACCCTTACAAGGGTTGAGAATATAGCCCTGTTTTTACTGAATCAGAATGATTATATTCGTCTTGACGATCTGGCCGACAGATTCTATTTATCCAGCCGGCAGATGAGCACCGATTTACGCCTGGTCCGTAAATTCTATGAAAACTATAATCTTTCAATTGGGAATCTGCCATATCGTGGAATGTTTGTAGAAGGTACAGAATTCTCCAAGCGGCTTTGCATGGCAAATATATATTTCAAAAACATCAGCATGGGAAATAACGGGCAGTACAGCATATTGCAGAAAAATGTTGATGCAGAGATAGCAGCAATAAAAAACATCATTCTTGAAGAATCATCTTCCTTTGGTATTGAGTTTTCCGATGTCGCATTGGATAATCTAACGATTCATCTGTTTGTAACGATTGAAAGAGCAGGAATCGAATTCAAAAATGACGATCGGGAAGATACTGAAAAGGAACTCCCGATTTGTACAGCAATTCTTAACCGTCTGGAAGATTTATATCATGTGAAATTCAGTGCATATGACCGCAGATATATGGGAATTCATATTGCCGGAAAGAGATTTTATAACACACATGATGATCTGATCAGTCAGGATATTCATATGCTTGCGGAAGAAATACTGAAACAGATTGATGAAAGATTCCTGACAACATATTCTGAAGACCAACAGCTGATCGTACGCCTGAGTCTGCATTTAATACCGCTGATCATCCGTATAGAAAATCATTTTGTCCAGACAAATCCAATGGCTGAAGATATTAAGTCAAATTATAAAATATCGAATGAAATGGCATGTGTGGCAGCTGAGGTAATCAACAAGAAGTACAACGTACAGTTATCCCAGGATGAGATTTCCTATATTGCATTGCATCTGGAACTGTCTACTTATATGTCACAGATCCGTCAGTACAAAATTCTGCTTTTGTGCCATACCGGAACTACCAGTTCTGAAATACTGAAACGGCAGATTCAGTCACGTTTTGAGGATTATATTTCTGAATTGAATGTTTCATCAGTTGCCAAAGTCAACAACTATGAACTGGACAATTATGATTTCATTCTGACGACAATTCCTTTCCGTGCATTTACGAAAACACCAATCTATCGAATTGATACATTCCTGAATGATAAGAGCTCATCTAAGATTGAAGATCTTGTCCGTTACGGAAGTTTCAAGCAGGATATCAGTGTTTACTTTCCTGAAGAGTTATTCATACAGAATCTGAAAGCAGAAAACAAGGAATCCGTTATACATGAAATGGTAAAGGAGATTCAGAAATATCGGAATATCTCTGATGATTTTTTCAATCAGGTAATGGAAAGGGAAAAGCTGTCCTCTACGGATTACGGTAATCAGGTTGCGATTCCTCATCCATTTAAGAAAATGAGTGAAGAGCCTTTTACCAGTGTCGCGATACTTGATCATCCGATTCGCTGGGGAGTCAATCATGTTCAGCTCGTACTTTTGACTTCCATCTCGGATCAGACAAAAGATCTTCAGACGTACTATTATATGCTGACGAAAACGATTGCGGATGAAAAAAAAGTAGAAAGAATCATCAGCAATCCGACTTATAAGAATTTTATGAAAATAATTGACGAAGGATAATACCATGAAGAATACAAAATTCATAAATCTGTTCTCACCGCTCAGAGTGAACGGAGTTATGTTATCTAATCGTATTATAGCCGCTCCAATGGATACACCCAGACTGAATCTTTTATCTTCAACAAATTATGCCGGTGTTTCTGTTTTGGAAAGGTCAACAGGAGGCGCAGCAGGAATCTGCCTCAATGCTCTCTCCGTAGCGGAAGTCAGCAATTCAAAAGATCCTTTTGAAAAATACTCGCGTGATAACACAAGAGAGATCATATCCGTTACAAGACAAGCCGGAGCAAAGAGCATTCTGGAACTATTCTTTCACTCAATGACACCTCGAGAAGACGGTACATATATGATGCCGTGCGACGGTTTAGATTTCAGAAACAGAACCGCAAGAGCCATGAGCAAAGATGAAATCGATGATTTGATTTCTTACACAGCAGAACAAGCTAAAAAAGCCAAACAATTCGGTTTTGATATGGTCATGCTGCATTTCGGACATGATTCACTGACTTCTCTGTTTCTTTCGCCTGTGTGGAATCACAGAACGGATGAATATGGAGGTTCTTTAGAAAACAGAATGAGAATCACAATTGAGGCGGCAGAAGCAGTTAGAAAGGCTGTTGGACCTGATTATCCTCTGCTTGCAAGACTTTCCCGGCAGTTGATGGTAAAAGAGACTTTTAGCGAAAACGATATGCTGGAGTTAATCAAGCACATAGAAAACTACATTGATATGGTCAACATATCTGCAGGAATGGATGAATACGGAGGTTCGGTCGATAAATATGAAGCAAATATGTATGCCATGCCCACGAGCTTTGAGCCTCATATGCTGAATATTGATTTTGCTGCAAGAGTAAAAAAGGAAACAAACATATTAGTTGGTGTTGTTGGCTCTGTTACAACACCGGACGAAGCAGAGATGATCCTATCAGAAGGAAAAGCTGACTGCGTCTTTATGGGAAGAGCTTTGGTAGCAGACCCGGATTTACCAAGAAAAGCATTAGAAAACAGGGAAGAAGATATCGTTCCGTGTATCCGCTGTATGCACTGCTATCACATATCAACAGAGAGAAGGAATTCTGTGTGTGCCGTAAACCCGAGATTCCGCAGGGAAAACCGTTTCCCTAAGAAAATCGAAAAAGCAGAAAATCCTATGAGAGTCGTTGTTGTCGGAGGAGGCCCTGCAGGATGTATGGCGGCTCTGACCGCCGATCAAAGAGGGCATGAAGTGATCCTTCTGGAAAAAGGGGATTCTCTTGGAGGCCAGCTGAATTATTCGGATGCAGACAGTTATAAGACTGATCTCAGACGTTACAGAGATTATCTGAGATTACAGATTCAAAAATCTCATGTGGATGTCCGCTTAAATACAATCGCAACGAAAGAGAGCGTAACGGTATTGAATCCGGATGCTCTTATCATAGCAATGGGAGCTGTCCCTGTTTCTTCCACTTATAAGGGAAGTGAATACACAACGGATGCATTGGAAGTTTTTAGTCATATTGAAGAATATCACGGAAAATGTACGATAGTTGGAAGCGGTACAATAGGATGTGAACTGGGTATGGAACTCTCTGAAAGAGGGTGCGAAGTCACTCTGATTGCTCGCACCGATCAGATTGCCCGCAGTGGCAATCAACTCTACCGTATCTCTCTATTGCACCATTTAAAATCATGTAAGAATCTGAAAGTGTTATTTAATACAAAAGTACTGCAAATTGATAAAACCGGGGTTACCATCGAGAGGGGTGGTGTACAGGAACACTTAGATTCCGATCATTCCATTATTTCCATTGGAATGAGACCCTTGAAAGAAGAAGCGTTTGAATTGTATGGCATTACACCGAGGACTTATATGATCGGTGACTGTAATGCAATCGGTAAAGTAAATGAAGCAACGAATGAAGGTTATGCAATTGCATTGAACCTGTAAGGAGAATAACAATGAAAATGTCAATAAAAAAGGAAGATTTCCAGGATTCCTATACGAAATCAGAAAATACGACATTGGGGGATTATGAAGTCCTCAGAGTAGTGAAAGCAGAGAAGATGTATCAGTTTGACGAAAACACACTGGTTAAATTGAAATACTGCAGTTTCCATAACGGAATAATTAAGGTGAAAATGCTGAGCCGTCTGTTGCCGGATGCTCCGGATTTTGCCAGAGGGTTTATTGGTATCGTATTCCGTGTGAAAGAAGATAACAGTGAATTTGAGTCATTCTATATTCGCCCAACAAATGCAATGACGGATGATCCGGTCAGAAAATCTCATGGTTGTCAGTACTTTTCCTATCCCGGATATACCTTTGCTTATTTCAGGGAATTTGCCATAAAGGATTATGAAGCGGAAATGCCGGTCGTTCTGGATCAGTGGACAGAATTAAAAGCAATCATCCATGATGATCAGGCAGAATTCTATCTTGATGATCAGTTCATTCTGAAAGTCAATGATTTAAAGCACGGAAACAATCTTAGAGGTTCTGTTGGCTTTTTCTCGGAAATCGGGACAGAAGCATTCTTCAAAGATCTTGAAATTGAATTTGAAGATTAGATTTCGGTTTTCGAACAATCAAAATATACGTGCATACCCATTAAGGTATGCATTTTTGCGATTGAACCAATGGTTTAGTCTTTTTGGTTTGATTTTGACGCATGATTACTCTTTTCATGTAAAATATAAGTAATATAACACAGATTCAAATACGCACATAACAATACAGAGGGAGAAGTAGTATGGCGCTGAAAGAAAGATTGATTCAGGATGTAACAAAAGGCTCGAAAGTCACGCTTTTTGTGATGAACAGGGAGTTTACGGGAACAGTTCTGTCCATTGACGAAGATGTCGTGGAGCTTCAGAAGGAAGATGGAAAACGTGCGATCATTGATACCGCAACCATTTCCTATTATGAGGTTATGGATGCTGAGGAAACAGTCAGTGAAGAGGTAGAGGAAGAAGTATCCGTCGGTAATGAACAGCAGAATCCGGATCAGCCGGATATACTGATCCAGGCTGTCATCGATAACAACCGCAGTGTTCTGGATCATATTCTTCAGTCCGATGATCTGAAAGAATCTCTGGGATATGATCCGCGCGTCTATGAACGGATCGCGCTGAAATTGAAAAACAGCGACTATCCGGTCGGAAACGACGATTACAGCAAAGGAACCCGCATCTATCAGATGACAGGGGAAATGAACTCCTATTTTGCGGAATATCTGATGCGATCATTAAACGATACAGACAAACCGTCCCGCATTCCGAAATCCGTCAGTATGTTGCAATATTACTACTACAACATCAAAGACTGTGCTTCCTATCTGCATTTATATCACGAATACCGGAACAATTTTTCGCTCAGCCGCTTCTATTATTATGAGTTTCTGCGTCAATCGCTGAAAGAAATCGAGCAGGCAGAAGATACGGAATTAAACCAGATCGAGTTCCGCTTTAATTCCGATGACAGTTTTATTTCCTTCTTTGAGTGGCTGAAACAGGAACCGGATGCCGCTTTGGCAAAGCGAGGACTTCATCAGCTCTATGAGAATATGCCGCTGGAGAATGCGCCGCTGAAAGCCTACGAATATCTGTCGGCATATGACACTGAAAGCGTAGAAGAATTCCGCCAGAATATTTTCATGCTGTATTTAAACGCCCAGCAAGAAGAGCAGGCATACAGCTTCTTAGATAAGATCAGTAACGAAGAGGCATCCGTTGACAGTTTATTAGCGGATGATTCACTGGGATATTTAAGAGCACTTCATTATCTGAAAGAAAAGGGAGAAGAAGACGAGAGAGTCCGCTCCCATTTTGACGCTTACCAAAGCGCAGATCTGGAGGAGCTCTCCGGACAGATTTCCGCACTGGATGAGACAAAGCGCAATATCTGCCTGATTGAGATGAAGGAAGCCGGTCTGTCTCAGAATGACATTAACAAGCTTCAGCAGAAATATGTCCGCTGGGAAGATACGGAACTCTATCAGATCCTTCTGAAATATGATGAGGCAGCGCTCTCAGCATTATTAAAAGACAGAGCGAAGATGATCCGTGAAGGCTATACCGAAGAAGAGATCGACCGCTTTGAAAAGCTTCTCAGCAATCATTCCTTTGCGACAGGAAGCAGCGATTATGATACGGCAGGACGTCTTCAGACCTTTGGTTTTACCAAAGACAGCGTGCGCTATTACCGTAAGATAGCCAATCAGCCGGAGAATGAGCGCAGAAACAGTGCAATTAACCTTTTAGTCGAATCCGGCTTTCAGAACCGCGACTATGAACTGATTATCAAATACTACCCGCTGATGGACCCGAAGCGTCAGGAACATAAGAACTACCGTCGCGGCTATCAGCAGGCTCTCTATCATTTCGGATATTATGAACAGCTGCATGATCTCTACCTGAGTGAACCGGACAGCACGGTGAATGAACTGCTCTACGGTGCGCTCTTATTTGAGATGGAAAACGAGGAACTCTTTGAAAAGGTACTGGCTACCGAACCGTTTAATTACGATTTCTGGCAGAAGTATCTCAATGAACTCAGTGAGACTTCCTTTGAACTCTACCGCTCCCGCTTTGCACATCTTTTAAAAGAGAAAGAGATGCGCATCTTAAGCGACCCGGAAGCATTCCAGCAGTTATTAAACCTGAACAGAGAAGTCTTAAAGGATCCGGAAATCTCCGTGCTCCCGCTTTTACGCTTCTCTTCAGATCCGAATCAGGAAACACTTTCTCCGTTAGAAGAGGCCATTCAGAAAGCCATCGACGACCTGGAATTTGCGAAAGCCAGCCGCCTGGCCAGTTACGTGCGCTATCTTATGCCGGAAGAAGAGGGGATTGCGTCGTTACAGCACATTGCGGAAAACGGCATGGACGTCTACAACATGTTGCCGCAGGGGAATGATGCCTATTCCAAAGGTAAGAGAATTCTGCTTCTGGGTGATGACAGCAGTAAGGCCATCGAATGCTTTAAAGACGGCATTGAGAACTCCAATGATGATTCCGAAATCACGCTTTGTGCTTCGGAATTAATGGATCTCCTTTTATCCCAGACGCAGTATGCCGAAGCACTGAAATGGGCTCGTGTACTGTTGAAAAACAGGGCATGCATGAAGACCAATGCGATCCTTTACAGTATCAAAGAAGCATGCAATGCCGCGGGAACAGAGGATGCTGAAGCGTTATGTGAAGAACTCTGTCATGATATCGATGAACATTTCAAAAAGGAAGACTTCGATCAGGCTATCCGTAAGCTGCAGTTGTTGCAGTCGGTAAACCCTGAGCACGAATATGTAAAGCGCTACAATGGGCTTCTGGAATATCTGAAAGGGCAGAGTGAACTGGTCACGGAAGGCGTCATCGGTCACGCCGTACTTGAAAAATACGTCAAGAATGATACGGAATCCTACCGCAGAATTCTATTGGACGGATTCCGCGACGCAGAAACGGATAATTCCACGAAGAAGGACATTGTCACTCTTTTGATCAATGAACTGAAAGATGAATCCGGACAGCAGGAGATTCTGGATGAGATCCTGAGTGCCGGCATTGCCTATAACGAGCAGCAGCTGGATCAGATCTACCAGTCACTGAGCGAGAATTCCTCGCTTGATCACCTCATTCATTCTTTCACGCACTACGCAAATCAGCTCAGCGGTGAAAGCAGAAGAATGGTGTTAACAAAGCTGGAGAGTCTCTACCGCAAGCTGTTACTGGAAGAGAAGGAGTTCGATCAGGCAGAAGCGCTTGAGAGCATGCGCGAAAATCTGAAACTATCCTCTTCCGCAGAATCACGCCTGATCTATCTTTGCCTGTTATTAAAGCAGAACAAAACGGAAGAAGCTCTGGAAGCCTACGCTCTGATGCAGTCCGCCTTAAAGGAAAAGGCCGCAAACGACGCGCTTTATACGTACTGCACAAAGCAGCTTTCTTCCAAAGCTGTTTCAAAACTTCCGGCTCTTTTCCGGGAGCTGGTAAAAGAGAACACACTCTTACGAATGAGCGAACATATGGACGAAATGAAGGACTTCATTCTTTTCAGTTCGCAGGAAGAAAAGATCCATTCCGCTTTGTTGACAACAAAGGGTTACAATGCCCAGCTGAAGGATCCGGTTTTCATTCATACGCTGATCAAGACGCTGTATCTGCAGCATTTCAACTATAAATTCTGGTATCTGTACTTCCTTGTGAACAAGGAAAGCACGGATTATGCCTTACTGTACCGTATTAATGCCTATCTCAGCAATGTCAACACCGGTGATAGTGCAGCAATCTCCCGCAAACAGAGAGCCTATTATCTGCACCAGGATCCGGATGTAAATGCGAAGTATGCCATCTATGACTTTTACGATGTGCTCTACGGCATGTATCTTTCCCAGTCGTATCAGAAGAACCCATCGATCTTAAACCGCTTAAACAAGCTGTCCAAGGACAGGGGACTTTTCCGTTACTGCGGAGAATACCGCTCCAAGGCAGCACGCGATTACATTCATTTACTGCATCTTCTGGATGACAGGGATGACTATATCTACATCAAATGTGCGATGTTCATTGCCACAAATAACAATGAGATCGAATATTTCTACGATCTCTTCCGTGAGGATCTCTTACACCGTGAGCCGGTACTGGCCATTAAGATGTGCATTGAGATGATTCTCGGCAAAAAGATGAACGAAGAGCTCTATCAGCGCATCATCACGGATCTGAAGAATACCAGTTCGGAGCATCAGCGGATTCTGAACGTGCTCGCTGTGAAGCAGCCGAATGCAATCATGCTCTGCAGACTTTTAAAAGACTATCCGGATGTCCCGAAGGAAGGATTCTTAAAGAAGACACTGGAAAGCTCGGAACTCAGCATACGTGAGCAGATTGCGGTTTTGGAGCAGCTGGATGCCTGTTATGAAGAGGCGGACAGCGTAAGACATCTCTTACATGCGCACTATCAGATCTATGCATCCACAGACAACTTTGACCGTATCTATCAGCTCGCCCTGCAGCTGGCAAACAAGGAAAACAGGGAAGAGGAACTCTTTGGTTATTGCCGCCAGATGGCTTTGATTGCCATTTATACCCAGCGCAGCCAGCTCCTCAGCGATATCCGTAATCTTTATGAGAAACAGTCGCTGGAGCAGGAAAACCGGGAAGCACTGGAAAGCTATATTCAGGCAGCGGAAGAGCTGCAGAATGCCGAGTCCACGGCGATGTTACGGGAAACGATGTGTTCCTTGATCACAAACCGTTTCAACTTCCGTATTTCATTAAATAACCTTGAATTCATTCAGAATGCACCGGGGATCAAAGAGCTGATGGCATACAGCCGCAATTCCTTCCTCAAATCGATTCTGAATAAGCTGATGAATTATAAAGGGGGAGTGGAAGAGGAAAAGGCCACTGCCTACATTCCGGCTGCCGCAGAATGTCTGCGTACGCTGTATTCGCTCGAAGCGGAAGAACTCTTACAGCAGTACTATGATCAGAGAGTTGATCTCTTACGCAAGAGCTATTACTACATTCCGCTGAACGATGTTCTCTTCAGCATGTCAACACTGCTCATGCCAATCGAACAGCTGGAACTCATATTTGATTTCAACGACTTCCTTTACAGCGTAACGGAGATGGAAAACATGCTGCGAAGGCTGAGTCGGAAACTGCCGGGATACCGTGAATTCATCCTTGCGGCGGATCGGCATTATCACTCCAGGGAAACCAAGCGTCTTCTTCTGCAGTATCTTTTTGAAGAGGAAAGCTATGATGAACTGAAGGAAACATATCTCTCTGAGCCGCTCTATCAGAATGATGCACACTGTCTGTCATATTACCGCGGTGTGAAGATCCTGATGAATGATGCGGATGTGGAGGCAGTATTTGAGAATGTCAGCGAGGAAGAACTCATCGATCTTATTCTCTTACTGATGAAATACGATCCTGCATCCTGCGAAAAAGTGATCCGCCTCCTTCCGGAGAAAACGGGTATGATCCGTCTGATTCAGGAGATTCTGACGGAGCCGAAGGAAGAGCAGCTGGATACGATACAGAAACTCTATTCGCAAAACGATGCGCTGCTTCGTCTTTTTGCCATGCAGAACGACGATCCGCTCTTATCCGAAAAATTTACGGAACGCTTCGGCGAAGGGTATGAGGAAAATGACTTCATCGTGGTAAAACTGAGAGCGAACACGATCATTACTCAGCAAAGCGCTGCCCAGTCCCACCTGGTACGGGAAGCAAAGAACGATGAAACAATGGAAGAGATTCCTGTCTTAACGGAAGCCTACGCGCAATACGGCCTTGCCTATGAAGATGAAAAGAAAGCCATGAGCGATCTTTTGAAAACGGAAAAGGCATATGACGCACTGGGGACGGATCTCACCGATAACCTGGTTTACAGGAAAGAGCTGATGAGCCGTATGGCATATCTTGCGGAAATGACGAAACAGTCCGCCAAGCGCAACGACTATGCGATGCAGTATATGCTCATTCTGTACCATTCGCTTTATCCGACGGACAGAGAGAAAGCGAAGAGCATTCTCTTTGATTCCTTCCGTCTGATGAATATCAACCGCTCGCATAAGACACTGGAAATCATGCGCAAGGGTGCTTCACATCTCTTGCAGCAATACCGCTCGGTAGAGGAAGTCTCAAGCGATGCAGAGAGGCTGGAGGAGATGCTGAATCGGATCCTGAGCCAGAACATGGTCTCGGATTACTCCTATTTCTATCGCAAGATGATCGGCTTTGTCCGCTCCATCCGGGACATTGAACAGGTAAAGGAAGCATCCAAACGGATGCAGATGTACGATGAACTGTTAAAGACGCTGCAGAACTATCTGCTGCATTCCCAGGACAAGCGCCAGATCAACCAGACATATAACAACTTTAACAAACTGATTCGCAATGAGATCCGCTCACTTCAGAAAGGGGCGATCCTGCAGATCACGGTGGAGTCTTCCCAGACTTCTTCGTTTGGGGCTATCTTCTGCATCATGGACAACTCCGGCTACAGGGAAGCGAAGGATATCACCATCCGTGCTGTCTTTGACGAGAGTATCCGCTGCAAGGATGCGGAAAAACAGATTCCGCTGCTCTACGGCCGCGATTCCCGTGCCTTCAGCTTCAACATCCGCTGTAAGGAAGAAGGGGTACATCAGTACCGTCTGGAAGTCTCTTATACGGTAGGTGAGGAAACCATTACGGAAAGCCGGAATGAAGAGATCCGCATCGTAAAGGAAACGACCTATGAACATATCGGCAATCTTTACTCTGTTGCCCCGGTTACCAGCAACGACGAATTCTATGGCCGGGAAAAGGAGAAAGAGGAGATCTTCACGTTTCTGAACGACACCAAGTACAATACGTCTTTAGTCATGCACGGCTTAAAGCGGGTCGGCAAGACGTCCATGTTACGCTATATCGAGCGTTACATGCGCAACTCACAGAATTACATCCCAGTGTATAAGAGCGCCCAGGGAATCGGTGAAAGCAATGCCATCGGTCAGATGTTTGTCTATAGCGTCATGGAAGAGCTCGCAAATAACGGCATCACGGATCAAAGACTGAACAACTTCCGTGATACGGATTACGACAAGTATCCGGAAAAACTGTATGACTTCTTTGCCTATCTGCAGAAGAGTGATCTGATGTATGGCAAACGAATCCTGTTCATGGCGGATGAAATCGAAGAGATCTTCGATATGGTAAATGACAATATCATCAGCAACCGTATCTACAAGGTACTTCGTGTCATCGTTCAGGAACTGACTTCGATCCGCTTCATCTTCTGCGGTGCCGACTACCTGACGGATATTCTCTATAATCACTCGCTGGCGGACATCTTTGAAGTCACCAAGCGCGTTACGATCAGCCGACTGGATGAGGAGAGCATGCGCCACATGATCCTGGATCCGGCAAAAGGGAAGATGTCCTATTCCGAGAGGGCGATTGAGCGCATCTGGTACTACACCAGCGGACACACGTTCTACTCGAAGCACATCTGTTCCAAGGCCATCGATATACTGAATGCGGAAGGAAGAAAAACCGTATACGCCTATGACATCGATACTGCCGTAACGGAGATTCTGCGCGTGACCGAATACTTCGTCTATCTGAGCCGTTTCTTCTCCGCCAACGAGAAGGAAGTCATTGCGGTGCTCTGTCAGAATATCCCGTATGCCAATGCGGAGATTTCCTACGGCACACTCGAAAAGATGTATCCGAACAATTCCCTCAAGGATACCTTAAACGGTCTGGAATTCAAGGATATCATCCTACGTAAGGAACGCTTTGAAGACGATTACTACCGCTTCTCACTCGAATTATTCCGGCTCTGGTACTCCAAAGCCCAGTATATGGAATCATAGAACAGGAGGATTCAAACAATATGGACCGCCAATTCAGCATGAAATTATATCAGGACAAAGAGCTCCGTCTTTACGGCAGAGCGCTTTTAGAGCATAAAATCAACGATTATGTCCTGCATGAACCAAGCCCGGAAAACGTTGCGCTTCTGGGTGTGAAGGGAAGCGGGAAAAGCACGCTTTTACGCACCTTCTTTAACCTCGAAAAACGAAAGGAATATTACAACAGTGCCAAAGTGCTGGCCACCTTTATCAGCATTCCCGACACCGCCGATTCCATGAAGAGCTTCTACAGCTATCTGAATATGACGCTTCTGGAAGGCTTGGAACTGGTCGAGATGATCGATGCCAACCTGTATGATACGCTATTGGAAAGCATTGCCAAAAAGAAAAACCAGGTCGTTGCCATGAGTGCGGAAATCGATGATGCCGCCATGTCTTCCATATTGCGCAAAACACTGGATGTCTTAGCCAATAACGGCATCAAACCGCTCTTCATCTTTGATGACTTTGAAAAGTTTGCCGATAGTTCCAAGCTGAAAAAATCCCAGTACAAATTCATGCGGGATCTCTGCAATTCCCAGAAGATCAGCATGCTCATCTCCACCAACCAGGATCTGGTCCGGGTATCGGAAGAAGTGCGCGGGTCGGGATTTGAAAATGTTTTCTTCTATGAGGAATTGCGCGGCATCCGCGAAAGAGATACGGAAGAGTGGATCAGTGATGCGGAAGAGGAATACGGTTTTGAATGGGACGATGATATTCACGAGTGGATTTATAATGTCAGCGGCGGTATCCCCGAACTGATTCTTTATGCCGGGGAAACTTCCTATGAAATGATGGAATCCGAACTGACGTTAGACGAAACGGAATATACCAAGAAGATCTATCAGAAATCCTGGCCTTTACTCAAACAGTGGTGGGATAAGATGGACGAGAAGGAACATGCGATCATGCAGGATCTGTGTAACGGTACTTCCAAAGACAGCAGAGAGCGCGATACATTGATAAAAAAAGGGTATCTAAAAGATGAGGGAGGCATTGTCAGCTTCTGTACTCCGCTGCTTGAGATGTTTACTCTGGAAAAGATGATTGAAGAGCCGGAAACAAACACGCTGACTGAGAGTAATTCATTGATTCAGCTGGTTCGCGAGATGATCAATGAAGGAAATCTGGAACTGGCGCAAAAACTGGAACAGATGAACAGCCGCATCAGTTCACTCTCCGAAACCCTGCAGTCCATGCTCGAAGGGTTGCCGGAGCGCTCGGAATTCTACTTAACGGAAGAAGGGGAGCTGGACTTTGCGAAATACAGCGATGCCATCTCTTCCTATCTGACATCTCAGCTGATCAGCGCCGACGCATCCCAAATCAAAGCGGAATGGAATATTTCCGATGAAGTCTGGGATTCGTTCAGTGCGATCCGCAAGAACGACTGCTCCATGGCATACCGCATGAGCAACCTGGTCTTCCGCGAGAATATTGCCAATCTGGATTACACGCCGGTCATGGTCATGCTCGGAAACTTCCTGGAAGGAACACTGAATGACAGACTGCTGCCGGTATTACGCCATTACTGCCCGTATGAGCAGGTACGCGTGGATAATATTCCTACCAATCTTATCAATGTCAATCAGCCGCTTATGCTGGGATCCTTTGTCTATCTCTTACACAAAAACAGCGTCCGTAATGCCCTGGCAGCCTCGCCGAATGCTGTTTCTCAGGGCGTCAGCATCAACAATCTGACCTCCTTTAAAAACAAGCTGGTCGAGTGTCACGCGATCCGCAACAAGGGCGACCATCCGGGCGTCATCACGACTTACAGCGACCGCAACACGTTTGTGGCAAACATGTTTCTGCATCAGCAGAACATGCTGAAGATGATGATCCGCATCGGAAACCTTTAGAACAAACAAGGAGCAAATCCTCAACAGGATCTGCTCCTTTATTCATACTTCCAATTGATTTCAAACGGTTCTTCCTCTTCGCAGTTCACCATAATGCTGCAGTCATTCACTCTGAATGTGATTTCAAAGTTCTCTTCCATCAGATTTTTTCCGTCGTTTTTTAATGACATGACGGAAGAATTGATCTTTTTGCCTGATTTTAATAGACGTACTTCAAAGTTCACCGGACCAAATGGAAACTCCGGAGAGCCGATCTGCATCACTTTGATCTGATAGATGCCGCTGTCATCCGTTTTACTTACGATTTCTATTCTTCGGTTCTGATAGATTTTAACACCGCCGTAAAGAAGCAGCGGTAATAGAAGCAGAACCAGATATTTCCTGTATTTCATCTCTTACTACCTCAACGACTATTATAGAATCCAAACCGCTGAGTGAAAAGGGCAGGCGGCTCCTCTTTTTTGCGCGTGTGAAATGCCTTATAATGAAACAAAGAAAGTGAATCTCATGGAAAAAGAAAAACCGATCATTTTAAATACCGAAGATTATCTTGAGCCGGAATGCCCCTTAACGCAGAAGCCGGAAGATGCCCTGCATCCGAAGACGCGCATTCCGCAGAAGAGGATCATTGAAAAGATGGATGAGCTGATGGCATACAATGATTATAACGGAGCGGAGCGTTTACTGAACTTTTGGCTCTCAGAAGCCAAGGCAGGATTTGATACGGCAGGGGAGTTTTTCCTCTATAACGAACAGATGGGCTTTTACCGTCAGAGAAACCGGAAACAGGAAGCGTATCAGGCCATCGAGGACGCGTTTTCCCTTTTAGAACCACTGGGATACACAGAGGGGATTTCCGGTGCTACGGCCTATGTAAATGCCGCCACGGTCTACTGTGCTTTCAATGAAGCAGATAAAGCCATCCCGCTTTACCGTAAAGCGGAAACGATCTATCTGAATCAGCTGGAATACGAAGATGAACGTTTAGGCGGCTTATATAACAATATGGCGGAAGCGTGTCTTTTATCAGGACAGTACGATGATGCGGAATCCTGTTTTCATAAAGCCATTGATATCATGATGAAGCTTACGGAAGGGGAGCTGGAAGCTGCGCTTTCCTGGCTGAATCTTGTCGATTTATATGTTCTGAAATACGGCCGGGAAAATCTGTTGACGATTGAAAAAAGCGATGAATATCTGGAAACAGCCAGAGCGCTATTGGATGCGGATACATTAGAGCGAAATCATCACTATGCCTATGTTGCGCAGAAATGCGTCGGCATCTATGAGGAGTTCGGCTATTTCGGCTACGCAAAAGAATTAAGGGAAAGGATACGTGCCATTCATGAAGGGAATTGAGATCTCAAAAGCCTATTTTGAAGCCTATGGCCGTCCATTAATTGATCTGTTTCCGCAATACCGGCATCTATTGGCAGCAGGGCTTTGCGGCAGCGGATCGGAATGTTACGGGTATGACGATGAAATCTCACGCGATCATGATTTTGAACCGGGATTTCTATTGTTTGTCAAAGACGATGAAAGCATGAGTGAACAGGAGCTCTTCCAAATCGAAAAAGCCTATCTGCAGCTGCCGAAAGAGTTCATGGGCCTAGAGCGCGCACCCGTCTCTCCGGTCGGAGGAAGCAGGCACGGTGTCATCCTTTTATCAACGTTTTTAAAGGAAAAGACCGGGAACGAAAAAGGAGAGCTGAGCACGGAAGAATGGCTGCGCGTCCCATCCGATTTACTAATTGAAGCGGTCAACGGTGAGATCTTCTACGACCCGTATGACATTATATCTACGAAACGGCAAAAGCTCTCTCATTATCCTCCGGACATCCGCATTAAAAAGCTGGCCGGAGAGTTACTCGTTATGGCGCAGAGCGGACAGTACAATTATGAGCGCTGCATCCGCCACAACGAAAGGGAAGCGGCACAGCTTTATGTCTCTCGCTTTGTAAAAGCGTCCCTGGAAGCGGTTTTTCTCATCAACGATTCGTATATGCCGTATGATAAATGGGTCTTTAGAGCCCTGAAATCGCTTGAAAAGCTGGATTATCTCAAAGATCCGCTGAATTATGTTTTAACAACGCCGAACTCAGAAGCGTATGTTACGGAAAAGCAGCAGCTTTTGGAGACGATCTGCACGCTGATTCAGGAAGAAGTGAGAAATACCTTTTCGATCAAGGAGGATCCGCTGAATCTTGAGGATATGGCGTATCTTTTAAATGACACCATATATGATGCAGAGCTGCGTAATCTGCACATCCTTTCCGGTGTGTAACTTATCATCAAAAACAGGGAGAATAAATCCGCTGATTTGATTATTGATGATTATCGTTATACATTAAATACGAAAGGAGGTTACTGTATGGAACATATCAAGTACAGAACTTTTGAATCATTTATTGCAGAAACCTTTACAACGATGTTCGGCGGTCTGCTCACGAGCACGCTTGCGGCAGGAATCGTTTACTATACCGGTTTATACCGCAACATCATCCTAATCTACGGATCGATCATTGCGTCACTGATCTGCGTTCTTGTCTTATCGCTTTCGGTGCGTAAGCTTTCCAAGAGCACGGCCACAATTCTGTTCTTTGTCTATTCCGCACTGGACGGCATCAGCTTCTCCATTTATCCGGCAATCTACAAAGGCGGATCCATCGTCATGGCATTGGGCTTAACGGCCTCGCTGTTTCTGGCGCTTGCCTTTATCGCAAGAAGCGGTAGATTTGACATGCGTCAGTACGGAATCTATCTGAGCGTCGGCTTATTCGGTATGTTATTTGCCGGAATTCTGAACCTCTTCCTCCGTTCACCGATGATGGACCTTGTGCTCAGCTGGGCGGGAATCGCCATCTTTATCGGCTATACGATCTATGACATTCAGATGATCGACAACTATTACTATTACGAATCCACTGGTCAGATTGCCGGTGCTTCCACGCATGCGGCACTCCAGTTATATCTGGATTTCGTCAATCTCTTCGTGAAGATCCTGCACTTAATCGGCAAGGCAAAAGACGACTAGTATTACTGAATATACACTTTACTACAGCGATGAAAGTGTCGGGAATTCCTGACACTTTTTCATGTCAAAAAAAGAACGCCACAACAGGCGTTCTAATAATTCAGTTTGAGTTTTGTAAACAGCATCTCACAGAATGATCTGTAGTATTGTCCAAGATGCAGCCGCACGGAGAGCTGAATGCAGATCTCAGAGAAGATAACAGCACCGGCGATATCAATCAGAAGATGCTGGCGTATGCAGACCGTTGAAGCAAAGACCAGCAGAGAAAATGCCAGCTGCAACATTGCCGTATAACATGCACTTCTGTCATTCTTCATAACATTATATCGGAAGGAGTAATAGCTGTAGACGCAGTGCACGGAAGGGAACAGACAGATTGGCGTGTCCACTTCATAGGTGAGTTTCAGCCATTTCAGAATCAGTGAGTTTCCCGGTTCTATCTGGGGTCTGTGCAAACTGATCGGCAGAAAGACAAAGAAGAGGAAGCAGATCGTCTTGACGATGAATTCCGAGGCGTAATAGTCATACTTTTTCTCTTCATCCTCATCATAGGAGCTCTGCAGATAGTAATTCAGCCATTGCAGATAAGAGACGTAGTAGATGATAATCAGTGCCGGAACAAACGGAACCATACTGTCCAAAGTCGACGTAAAGTAAATATACTGCGACTCCTTCACGATGAATTTCGGGCTGATATAGCAGAAGCAGTTGTAAAGAAAAGCAATCAGAGCCGGTAAAAGCAGGCGGATATGTTGCCGCAGGGAAAGGCTTTTGAGCCACAGAAGCTTGTTGTTTTGTTTCATCATGTTTCCTATTTTACTAGAATTACGCGATTAATCAACCAACAGATCAAAAGAATTGATTTAGTAAACGTTTACAAAATGAAAAACAGTACAAAATACGGAAATTATCTGTTATTATGATAGTGCTTCAATAGAAGCAGAAAGAGGTTTGACACATGATTAAATTAAAGGATGATTCCATTATCAAACTGAATGAAGAAGAAAGAACGAAGATTACGGCAGCGACTCAGGTCCTCTGGGAACTTCATGAACTCTGCACAAAAGATGTTGAGACAAACGAAGTCTGGACAATGCCGAATGATGATATTAGTGCTCTGGCAGAACTGCAGAATGCTGTTCTTGCCGTGAAAGATGAGATTCTCATCTCTTCTTCCAACTAACGATATTGGAACCACAAAATGCCGCAAGGCATTTTTTTTGTGAGAGGGGAGTAAGTGCAAAGAAAAAGGCGATGTTGTTTCATCGCCTTTGACTGTATTATGATGTTATGCCTGTTTCTTTCTGAGTTTTGTAAATGCGAAGAGCGCAGCACAGAGAACGAGCGCACCTCCCGCATAGAGCCAGACATTACTGTTGCTCTTTTCCGTTAAGCCGATCGTGACTTCCGTGGCCGGAGCAGCCGTATTCTGAGGATCAAATACCGTTTCAGCAATCACGTTGCTTCCGTACGCCGGAATCGTGAATGTGGAGATGACGCCTTTCTTCGGAACATTGACGGAAAGGGCATCACCCAGATGGATGCGTACCGGTTTGTAGTCTGCTGCATAGCCGACTTCTTCGTCCGATAATTCTCCCGTACTTGCTGCCAACGCATATCCGTTTTCCGCAATGGAATGGATGGAATTCGCAGCATCCGTGATGGCAATATTGATTTCATCACCGACGATTCCGTATGTCTTATCTCCGGAGAGGGATACGACTTTGGAATCAATGGAGGATTCATTGACATCGATAATCAGATCAGTTTCAATTCCGCTTGTTTCACCAGGTCCGGCAAAATCAATATCAATCCGGCTGCCGCCGTTTAAGATAACTTTTCCGCCCAACGAGATGGCACAGCTGTTAAATGCTTCTTTGTTATTGGCTTTTAAAGAGACTGTGGAGCCGTTTTCCAATGTAAGCGAGGATGTTGGGTCTCCGCCGACAATGCCATAGAGATTATAGACATAGGGGTCACCGCCCGATTCTTCGACTGTAAGTTCAACATCGATTTTGGAATTATCCATATCGATGTGACCGCCATTTGCCATATTGACTGCCGCAAACATACCGACACCGGATCCGTAAGGAATGAAGTTAACGGTCTTTGCGCCGCCCCGGATAATCAGCTGGGCGTTCTTCATATAAATGGAACCGGAGGCGAAGATTGCCTGTTTTACCGTGGCACCAACGGATACATGAGGAGCATATGCTTCAAGTTCCACAACGGCACCGTCCTCGATTCTCAAATCAGCATCCGTATGAATTGCGGAACCGTTGCAGCCGATCTTGACATGTTTGTTAGCACCGATGATCAGATTATCACAGTTGATGGAATCACAGTAGTTATCGCCGTTAGGCAGATTTGTCAGATCCAGATTAATTTCAAGATTACTGTTGGTGTAGATATGCGTGCCACCATCCAATGTAAGTGAATCGCCGTCCATGATCAGGGAAGGTTTGTTTCCGCTGCTGTCACCCTCGAAGTAGGCTCCGATCGTGACACCGCAGCTGTTCGTATCTGAATCAAAGAACATATTTTTGAAAACAATCGCACCGCTGAAGTGCATGTAGAATTCAAGAACATCCGTGGATGGAACCATCAGGTAGAGGCCCATGGATTCCGAGAGGAAATGCGGAGTAACCGGTTCTGTGGTATCCACATTCACGTTATCGATATAAATATTCTGTCCGTCGGCATCAAAGCGTACCGTACCCGTGCCGTAACCCAGTGTTGCGAAATCAATGGATTCACCCGGAACAATGCCATAGTCTGCCACATAGAGAACCGGGATTTTATCTCCCAGGTTTGTGACATGAAGTGTTGCTCTTTCACTTATAACGGCATTGCCGTCTTTGTCCGTAATGATACAGCGGAACCAAAGGTCATGCGTATACATGTCTGTCGCATTGTAGAGAAGAGTGTCCGTAGTTCCGGAGCTGTCCAGTTCAAACCATTTCTCCGAGACGCCCCAGGCATCGCATGCTTCCCACTGATAGGAAGCGACATTTTCCGGATGGTCTACAGCAACGTGGAATGATGCTCCCTTGGGGAATGCTACATCCTGTGACTGAGGCTGTTCGGTAATGGTAAAGGATGCTTCTGCACGAATCTCTTTTACAGATCCGGCAAATGCCAGAACTACAAGCAGCATGACACTGAATACCATTCGAAATGCCTTTTCAAATGAAAAACTGTTTCTAATTCTATTCATATTATTTCTTCTTTCCCAGCTTTCGCTGTTTCAATTTATTTATAGTATATAATAATATTTTTCAGGAATAAATAGGTAAAAAAACCGGTGATTTGATATGATCACCGGTTCATTTTTTTAGTTTTTTGCAACAGGTCCGTTGTATTTCAAGCAAAGCATCGTCAGATCGTCAAACTGTTCCGCATCCTTCACGAAATCGTTGACAGCCTGATTGATATTCTCCAATACTTCCTGCGGAGAAGCATTTGGATCCTTGTTCAGGGTTTCCACCATCCTATCGAAACCGAAGAGGGCACCGCTTTCATCCGTGGCTTCCGGGACGCCGTCAGTATAGACAAAGACGGAAGATCCAGGTTCCAGCTCAACGGTGTACTCACTGTATTTTGCGATATCCATGGCACCGATGACAAGTCCGTGCTTATCTTTCATTAAGGCATATTCACCGTTGGCATGACGGAATACCGGATATTCATGTCCCGCATTGGAAGCCTGCAGCCTACCGGTGGACAGCTCCAGAATACCGACCCACACCGTGACAAACATTTCTTCCTGGTTGTTGGAACAGATGGCTTCGTTTGTTTTGTTCAGAATCTCGGCAGCGCTGCGGCCAAGCATGGCACAGCTCTGAATGATGATCTTGCTGACCATCATGAAGAGGGCACCCGGGATTCCTTTCCCCGAGACGTCCGCAATAACCAGGCACAGATGATCATCATCAATGAAGAAGAAGTCATAGAAGTCACCGCCAACTTCCTTCGCCGGATTCATGGAAGCAAAGATTTCAATTTCCTTGCGGTCCGGGAAAGGCGGGAACTGATGCGGCAGCATGGCAGCCTGAATGCGGCTGGCCAGTGAGAGTTCCGTGTGAATTCTTTCACGCTCTGCCGTTACCTGAGTCAGATTCTTGAAATAGCTGTGAATATCGCTTTCCATGAGCTTCATCGTTTCACTTAAAGTCTCAAGTTCATCTCCCGTTTTGATATTCAGATTGGCGAATACTTTCCTATCCTTATAGTTTCTGCTCTTATCGGCAATATACGTCTTCGCCGCATTGGTAAGCTGGTCGACCGGCATGACGATCATCTTGTTCATGCGGGAAACCGCGGTCAATACAACGACAATGGTAATAAGTGTCAGTAAAGCAACAAACAGACAGAGGAATACCGCTCCAATACGTGTGGCTTCATTCATATCCGTGTCATAGAAAATAAAGACCGGATAGTCATCGATGATGCCGATCTGGGTACCTGCCATGCAGCGGTAGCCGTACGGGCTCATCTTCAGAATCGTGGAGCTGATTCTCTGAGTGCCGTACATCTCATCAAAGATGTCCTGCTTCCCATAGAGCAACTCCTTAAAGTTTTCCGTCTCAAAAACGTCCATGCTTCCGGTTGGACAGAAGCTGTCTTTCGGGTCGGAATCTATGATGAATACCCGGCGGTTGGTTTCCGGATCCAGAAAAGCCACAAATGCGGCAATGGCATCGTTATTTTCCTGAATTCTGCGCAGAACCTTGCAGATCTCATTGAACTGCTCGCCGTAAACGAAATCAAATTTGGAAAGAAGAGGGGACTTCTTATCTGAAAGCTGCTCACGCTCTTCCTCACTCAGTAATTCATACTGCTGGATCACTTCAGATGAAATATCCAAGAGATCTCCAACATCCAGAATCTGGTATGCGGTTCTGGACATCTGCCAGGCACGTGTCCGGTATTCTCTGGTTACGGAAGACATGTAGAAATAGTAGCCGAAAACGATTGCTGCTAAAGAAAGCAGAATGGAAAAAAGAGCAACGATCTTAAACGTTTTGCCTTCGATTCCGCGCAGCATCTGGCGATACGGCCCGACTTCTGTATTATTCTTTTCTGGCATAATCATCCTCCGTACCTGTGAAGACTGAAATTCTAATGAAATACCTATTAATATTATTTAATCATATTCGCAAGTTCCATTTCAACGGTAATAAAACACATCCGTTTTTGACAGATGTGTTTGTTTCATTTCGTGAAATGATATACACACTATATCAGTATTGTCGCGATATAAATGATGAGCGGCAGGGTAATGATACAGAGAAGCGTAGAGATGCAGACCTGTTCAACACTGCTCTTATAATCCTTCGACTTAAAAAAACAGCAAATCGGCAGAAATTATGGTATAAAAATGTCATAAAAAGACTTGATTTTATATGATTTTTATAGCATTATTTTGTACAGATAAGCATTTTCTGCATCAAATCCCCTACCACAACTGAAAACAGAAGGGGAGTCGGCCCTCTTTGTTGAATCAATAAATATTGCCGTAATTCACGAAATATTACCACATTTTGACTGATGCAGTCCATTCTGCAGCATCACATATCAGTTGAAGTATTATTTCAGCAAATTAACTGAATACCAGATTCAATAAATGACTTAATAATATCCGGAGAAATACAGTTATTTAGAAGATATTACAGTTTCGCTGATACGAAGATTCATCGTATAATGAACAACCATTCATATCAGGATCTGCAGAATCAGAAATAACGGAACAGATCTTCATACGCAATAAAAACTGAATCGTAGAAATGCACGAATCCACAGAACATTAGCGAAACAGTTCAGTATTACGAATACAAGAAAGAAGAGAGTGTATGATCCGTAGATTACCCGGAATCGTATAAAATACCATAAAATCGCCCAAAAACGCACTTGTAACGTTACATAATATACATTATGCGAAGTTAACAATACTTTTTGAATATGTATATTTGGACTATAAAAATGAAACCGGGAGCTTTGAAATCAAAGCC